>CAJXEB010000010.1 GCA_913052585.1 uncultured Flavobacteriaceae bacterium
GATACTTTTTATTTTATCATAAGTTTTTCAAATAACAAAAATTGATTCTTATGTTTATAATTAAATTATAATTTATTTAAGTTTTAATGATTTTTAAAAACCCTAATTTTGGCTTAGTAATTGCTTTAAGAGATAATATAAAATTATTGAATGAAATTTAAATTATTATTTGTTGTTTTTTTTATGATATGTTGTGAAGCGACCTTGTTTGCACAATTTGAAAACACCAATAACTCGGTTCAATTTGAAGTTGTAGAAGATGACTTTGAAACGCCGGATGGTATGGAACTTCCTGCAATCACATTACCAAGTATTATAAAATCTAAAAACCCTCTACGAATGAATGATTATTCTGGATTGGGTCTTGAAGAGTCAGAACTACTCGATATAACTTATGAAGACAGTTTCATGGATTTAAAAACGAATGATGCTCCGAAATACTTCACTAAAGATAAAAAAATAGCTGAAGAATTTGGAAGGGATCAATATTTAGGAGAACTACGAACGGGCTCATTAAATGTAACTATAATGTATCGCGATCATGAATATGTAGATGGCGATCGAGTTAGAATTTATGTTAATGGAGATATAGTAAAATCTAGTGTTTATTTATCTGCTGGGTTTAATGGTTTTACTTTTCTGCTGCAACCAGGTTTTAATAAAGTAGAATTTCAAGCATTAAATCAAGGTTCGTCTGGTCCAAACACAGCCGAATTAAGAATATTTAACGAAGAAGGTGATGTTATTTCTGCAAATCAATGGAACCTTACCACTGGAAGAAAAGCAACTGTTACTATTATTCAAGAGTAATTTATTTATACTAAATTAGGCTAATTTAAATATCAGTTGTTATATTTTCTTCAAACGCGCAAGTAGGAAATGATACTATTAATCCAAATGCATCTTCAATATTAGAAATAACATCGACCACAAGTGGAATACTTATAGCAAGATTGAATCTTACAAATGTTTATTTTACTACTTCATTAAACAATAACTAATTGAAAACCTGTTAACGAATTATTTTACTTTAGAAGAAAACCTATCATATAATTTAAAGCAAATAGATAAAATACTGGTATTGCTATATGTATCTTTGCATTTTCAAAATAAAATATGGTAACATTTAAAGATTTAGGAGTTCATAGCAATTATATTAAAGCATTAAAAGAGCTTCAGATAAAAACTCCAACCGAGATTCAGGAAAAAACCATTCCGGTTTTACTAAAAACTAAAACAGATTTTATTGGTCTAGCTCAAACTGGTACTGGTAAAACAGCTGCTTATGGTCTGCCGGTATTAAATAGTATAGATACTAATTCTGCAGTAGTGCAAGCTTTAATATTATCTCCAACACGTGAATTGGTTCAGCAAATAAAGAAGCAACTTTTTAAGTTTACTAAATTTAAAGATGAAAAGATTTTTTTGGAAGCAGTATATGGTGGAGAGAAAATCGAAAAGCAGATGCAAAGGTTACAAAGACCTACTCATATTATTGTAGCTACTCCTGGACGTTTAATAGATTTAATTGAAAAAGGAACCGTAAACCTTAGAAGTATTAAAACAGTAGTACTTGACGAAGCTGACGAAATGTTAAGTATGGGTTTCAAAAAGGAATTAGATGCTATTTTAAATTATACAAGTGGATCTAGAAATACTTGGTTGTTTTCAGCAACGATGCCTGAGGAAATACTGCGAATTATTTCAAAATACATGGAACCAAGTGCAGTGAAAGTTAGTGTTAATAAAGAATCACTAGTAAACGCAAATATTAATCATCAATATTTAATCACTTCAATTAAAGAAAAAACAACTGTAGTTTCGCAATTGTTAGATAAATTTAATGAAGGAAGAGGTATTATCTTTTGTAGAACAAAATTAGGGGTTCAAAAATTAGTAAAAGAACTTAAAGAAGAAGGTTTTTCTGTAGATGCTTTAGAAGGAGATATGCAGCAAAGAGATAGAGATAAAGTAATGAGAATGTTTAAAAAAGGAACATTACAGTATTTAATTTCTACCGACGTATCTGCAAGAGGTATTGATGTAAATAATTTAGCTTTTGTAATGCATCACCAATTACCTGAAAATTTAGAATACTATACCCATAGAAGTGGACGAACTGCAAGAGCCGGAAAAACAGGAATATCTTTGGCATTAATTTTACCAAGCGAATTGCAACGGATTCATGAAATCCAGAAAGCATTAGGAATAAAGTTTGAAGAACAAATGTTATAAAATTAATAGAAATTATAATGGCACTATCTAATAACGATATATTTAAAAAATTAAGAGTAGCCTTAAAATTAAGAGACGAAGAAATAGTAAATATCTTGAAACTTGTTGATTTTAAAGTAACTAAGAGTGAAATTGGGTCTTTTTTTAGAAATGAAAAACATCCGAAATATGTAGAATGTGGAGATCAAATTCTTCGAAATTTCTTAAATGGATTGGTCATACATTTAAGAGGCCCCATGCCTAAAAAAGAAACAAAAAAATAGCCTTTAATTCTTTGCTATTAAAGGCAATTAGTTTTTTACTATTGATAGAGGGAAGTTTGTTTTACAACAGATAATTCTTTGTTGTAGTTGTAAAAGCTTTCTAGGTAATGCGTAAGTTTTTTTTGTTTCTTGGTTATTCTAGAAAAATGCTGCTGTATTTGATTGGAAGTTTTCATTTTGATTAATTTTTTTAAAGCTAAACTTTTTTATTTTCTGTACCTTCTTTTAGAATTCCATATAAATGTTCTTGTTGCACTTAATTTTTCGGATAATTGATTGGTGTTTAAAGTTCTCATGATTGTTTTGTTTTGTGATTGATTAATTTTATTTACTATTATCTAAATCGTCTTTTTGTATTCCAGTTGTACGTTTTAGTTGTGCTTAATTGTTTTGTAATTTGATTGTTATTTAAAGTTCTCATTGTTTTAATTTTTGTTGGTTATACTATATAGACGATCATAAATATATTTTGTTACAGTACTATGCAAAACAAAGTAGTTAATTAACATATTTTAACAATTATCACCTATAAAATGTAAATAATAGGAGTGGATTAAAGAAAATTAAAATAATTGATCTGATTAAATTAAAAAACAAATGCCCCTTTCATATATATATGAAAGGGGCATTTGTTTGATAGCAATACTATATTAAGTGTCGCTATGGCTAATTCAAATTTTTCCTAGTACGTACTTAATTTATTGAAACGTCTTTTAGTATTCCAATTAAATGTTTTAGATGTTCTAGATTTTTCTGTTAACTTATCGCTATTTAATGTTCTCATAATTTTAAAATTTATTTGATTCTGTATTTAAGACGTAAAATATTTTATTTTGTTACAAATAAATTGTTAATTATTAAATATCTTTAAATATAGTGCAAAAATACACTTTAAAACACAGTGTAATTACGAATAGTGGAATATTTAACTAAATTTTAGGCTTAAAATTAACTTTAGTGGATGTATTGATAATCTCTTCTTTGTTCATCTTCATTTTTCTAAACTTCCCAGTATTAAACATTTCTGCTTGATCTTTATAATGTTTACTAAATTGATTTCCAGATTGTCCTGTAGGTAGTATGCTTATACTATTCTCAATGTCATTAAAATCTATAATACGTCTTGTAGATGGTCCTGACTTTACATTATAAATACCCGTTTCATCTCTCTTATATGCTAAATTGTTAATTACTTCGGAAGCACCATTTACAGGAAAAGGACCAACATTAAATATGCCTCGCAATACTTCTACAGAACCCAATGGATGTTGATGTTCTAAAACATGAACCTTATCCCAAGTCCAGTGATTCATATCCTCACCTAATTGTATTTCTAATTCAAATACAGTTTCAGTAATTGACTTAGAAAGAATGTTACTTTTTGTTTCTATAACATCTTTAGTATTTATATCATCCCACCAAATAATTTCATTCGTAAACATTTGATCAGCAATAACTCTTTTAATCATATGAGTTTCTTCAAATTGATGGTATAATTCTTCACCCATTTCATCTTGAAAAGTATTTTTTAAATAGATGTAAACAAATTTATTATATATAGTAGGAGCTACCGCGTCAAGATTATTGGCTCCATCCCAAAATTGCAATACATCAATAGCACGTTGCTCATTTTTATTAAATGAATTGAAATTGATGTTTTTTCTAAGTTCTTTTATAACGTCTACAGATACTGTTGATGTAACATCAGTAATCATGATCATAGCAGAATTTTTATTCCAATTGTTTTTTGGTTCCAATAGACTTACAATTCTTTTTGCTCGATCTTCGGGTAAATAGTATCCGGGATATATCATTCCAGCAATACTATCGGGTTGATTGTTTGCTGAATAAACATAATTCCAAGCAGGATTTTCGGCCATTGGATTTTCTGAAAAATCTAAATATTCAATAATGTCATCTTTTCCTGAAGCACCATCCAGAACAAATTTAGTTTTTACATGAGGTGAAAATTTATATATTTTTGCGGAAGCCCACCAAGCAATGTTTCCATTAGAATCGCCATACATAACGTTTAAACCAGGTGCATGAATCATAGATGCTCCAACTTTAAACTCTTCTTTTGAGGTTGCGATAGACATATTATGTACAGCCTCAATTAACTTATTATCAAGTTGTGTATATATCCATGATAAAGCAATAGGAGCGCTTTCATTAATGGTGCCCAAAACATCATTCACTATTGGTCCGTGACGACTACTTTTATAATTAAAAATAACATCCTCTTCATCTTTTACTTTTATGGTTTTTGATGTCGAAACATAAGAATCATAACCAGTAGGAGTTTTAAATTTAGTAGGGTCTTTAGGATGATTTTCTTCTTTATAAAAATCAATGTCATCATTTTCGAACATCGTTAATCCGTAAGCCTGTTCTCTATTATGTCCCAAAAGAGGGAAAGGTATATTGGGTAAAAAATAACCATAAATTTCGTAATTAGGTGTTTCTATATGCGCTTCAAACCAAATGGAAGGTTGTGAAAAACCAATATGAGGATCGTTTGCAAATAGTACTTTTCCAGATTCCGTTTTATCGCTTCCAATGACCCAGCTGTTACTTCCTATAAAAGGAGGAATAGGGGAAGTATTCATTATAGTATTGATATTTGAAACCATTTGGCCATAGCTTTCAATATCTGCTTTTGAATTTTTTATAAATAATGTTTCAGGATTAATATCAATATTCAATGCTTTTAAATATTCTTCACCCAGCTTATTTTGCAAAGAGCTCATTAATGGATCTGTTTTTTGTGCCATAGCAAAACTAAAAGCCATATAACCCAGTACATTATAAACATCCTTTATAATAAAATGTTCTTTTTTAAGCCCTATTAATGTATATTCAATAGGAGTAGGGCCTTCATCCATAAATTGGTTGATCCCTTTTAAGTAAGCTTTCATTAATTGATAAACTTCACTATTGGTATCTAAATTAGTGACAGATTTTTCAGAATATTCATCAATACCCAAACTGGCGAAGAATTTATCATTTTCAACAAGATCCTTACCAAATAATTCGGCAAGACGACCAGGGGCAATTCTTCTCATTAATTCCATTTGCCACAAACGATCTTGAGCTTGAACATAGCCAAGTGTTACTATAGCATCCATATGGCTATCGGCATAAATATGAGGAATACCAAAATCATCAAAATATACAGTGGTTTCTTTTTCAATAGTTGTTAATGATACTTCACCAGAATAACTTGGTTTTAAATGGTTATGATACCAAAAGCCGATAATGGTTATTAACACTAAGATAATTAATAAAAGTTTTAATAATTTTTTGAGAATTCGCATGAGTAGAATTTATAAATCAAATATAAGTTGAAATGTTAGAATTTTATTAAGATATAATTGGTAATAAATTAAAATGAATTTCAGTAAATTAACCCCACTAAAAAAGATAACATGAACAAACAATTAATATTTGTAAAACGTCCAGAAGGACTGCCAGTAAGTGATACTTGGAAGTTAGAAGAAAACCCTGTTATAAAACCAAAAGAAGGAGAAATATTGATACAACATCATTATATTTCTTTAGATCCTGCAATGCGAGGTTGGATGATGGATAGAAAATCTTATATACCTCCAGTTCAAATAGGTGAAGTGATGCGTTCTGGAAGTATTGGTAAAGTAATAGAAGCTAACAAACATCCAGATTTTAAAGTTGGTGATTGTATTGTTAATTGGGGAGGAGTGCAACAATATTATACTACCAATGGAGATAATTGTTATAAAGTAGATGACGCTATTGTTCCGATGCCAAAATATTTAGGCGCATTGGGAATGCCTGGAATGACTGCTTATTTTGGGATTTTACAAGTTGGTAAAATTAAAGAAGGTGACATCGTTTTAGTATCTGGAGCAGCTGGAGCAGTTGGAAGTTTAGTTGGTCAAATTGCAAAACTAAAAGGATGTACTGTAATAGGAATTGCTGGAGGAAAAGAAAAATGTGATTACTTAGTAAACGATTTGGGCTTTGATGAAGCTATAGATTATAAATCGGAAGATTTAACAGATGCTCTTGATAAAAAATGTCCAAAAGGGATTGATGTGTATTTTGATAATGTTGGAGGAGAAATATTAGATGCAGCATTAACTAAATTAAGATTAAATGCTCGTGTTGTAATCTGTGGGGCAATTTCACAATACAATAATAAAAAGGATATTGTTGCTCCAAAAAATTACCTGTCTTTATTGGTAAATAGAGCAACAATGCAAGGTATGGTCGTTTTGGATTATGCAACCGAATATCAATCTGCAGCACAAGAAATGGGTATATGGATGATGCAAGGAAAAATAAAAAGCCGAGAGGATATTTATGAAGGTATTGAAAATTTTTACGAAACATTTTTACGATTATTTTCAGGAGATAAGAAAGGTAAGTTGGTTTTAAAAATCATTTAATTAAAACTAAAGTATCATTGCATTTCACAAAGTTATATTGCTTTAATTCATTCATATTTATATATTTATAGTAAAAATTATTAGCTATGAAAAAAACAATATTATTACTGATTGTATTTACTTTATTTTCAAATCAAATAACGGCTCAAACAAAAGCAGAAAAAAAGGAACAGAAAGAACAGAAGGCTCAAAAAAAATATGAGTTGATGAAGGAATTAGTGAATTCAAAGTCATTTGAATTTACTGCTATTTGGATTTCAACATATGGAAAGCGAATCAATATTGCTTCAGGATCTAATAGTATTGAAATCTCTCAAGACTCCACAAAAGCTGCTATGCAATATTTTGGAACAGTAACGTCCATTGGCTCTAGAGGTAGTGAGGGAGTGAGTTTTGATAATGTTATGAAAAACTATGAAGTAAATTTTGATGATCACAAAAAAAAGATAAATGTTTCATTTTCTGTTAAAAATAAATCAGAAAATTTTGATGTTAATTTATCCATAAATAAAACTGGATTTACGTACGTTGATGTTTATAGCAACAACAAAAGCAATGTTACTTATGATGGAAATATAGCTGCTCTAAAACCCAAATAATAAATTTATTGTTTTAGATTATATTTAAATTTATTGCAATTAAAACAGGTGTTAATACAAACAAAAACTTTATTAAAAGGGTCTTTTTTAGGAAAACAACATATAATATAGAATGGTACTAATGGTAATGGATAAAAATTATCAAATGGATTGTATTTTATAAAGTTAAAAGGCGATCGAAAAAAAACAATATTGGAAGCAATTATAAAATAGAAGATCAAATCATTTGTTTGACCTATGCTTTAACTAATCAAAACACGATTAGTTAAAGCATATTTTATTAAAAGAGGATTATCTATTAGCTATATTATAAAAAAACAGTATTTTAGATTTCAAATAAAAAAATAAAATGGCATTAATTAAAAACAACTTATTATTTCTATTTTTTATAGGAGCGATTATTTCAAGTTTTGCACAGGATAATCCGGAAAAATCAATTGCTGAAACTACAAAAACCGAAATTAAAGTAGGAGCTAAAGTAGGTTACAGTTTAGGAAATTTAACTAGTAGAACAGAAAATGTTTATACAGAAGATTATGAATCTGTAAGTGGTATTGATTTCGGTTTAACTTTTGAGTTTAAGCTAACAGAACTTATTTCTATGCAAACGGAATTAAATTACACACAACGTGGTGGATTAAGAAATGGCTTGCAACCTGTTACAGGGAATGAATTAAGCGAACAATTAAATATGTTTTTCCCATTTGTAGGATTGCCTGCAATTACAAATGAAAATCCTTTATATGCAAGTTTTGATAGTGAATCAGATTTGCAATATTTAGAAGTTCCTGCTCTTGTAAAGTTTAGTTGGGGAGATAATTTAAGGTTTTCTGCTGCTATAGGACCTTATGTAGGTATATTATTAAAAGCAACACAGATAACAAGCGGTACAAGTCAGTTTTTTCTAGATAGTGAAGGAACAAACCCAGTTTTTGTTCCAGGGCCAGATGGTCAACCACCTTATACAACTTTACCAGCTCAATCACTTGAAGCTAAAACAAATATTAAAGATGATTTAAAAACTGTTAACTTTGGAGGAACTTTTGCTATAGGGATTAGTAAAAAGCTTAGTGATACAGGTGAATTATTTTTTGATGCAAGAGCATCATATGGTTTTAACTCTATTCAAATAAAAGATGAATATGGTGAAAGCAATATTGGAGGAGTTATTTTATCATTAGGATACGCTCATACACTACAATAGTACTTACTTGGGTCAATTGCTAGTATTTTTTCTAGCAATTGATCCATTATAGTAATATTAATATATAAATAACCGCCTATATTTAATATAGGCTTTTTTATGGTATCTATTTCGGGTACATACTTTTCAAGTTTTGTAGCTTTTTCTTCTTCAGTTGAAAAATTTATAGAATTTATATACTTTTATAATTTTAATGAAAGAACAATTAGCAATTTTTAAATCAAGTTTTGAAGGTGATTTTCACTTCAATAAACTGCATAAATATTTATATGCTACAGATGCTTCTGTATACCGTAAGCTTCCATTAGCAGTAGCTTTCCCAAAAAGCATTAAAGCGATCCAGCAACTAGTCGAATTTGCAATAAATCATCAAACCTCATTAATCCCACGTACAGCAGGAACCTCATTAGCGGGTCAATGTGTGGGTGATGGGATTATTGTAGATGTCTCTAAATATTTCACTAAAATAATTTCAATAGATCAACAAAACAAAACGGTAAGACTTCAGCCAGGTGTTATCCGAGATGAATTAAATAATTATTTAAAACCATTCGGGCTTTTTTTTGGGCCAAACACCTCAACATCAAACCGCTGTATGATGGGCGGTATGGTAGGTAATAACTCAAGTGGAACAACTTCTATTCAATATGGAGTTACAAGAGATAAAATTTTAGAACTTAAAACCATTTTATCCAATGGAGATGAAGCGACTTTTGAAACTTTAAATAAAGAAGAATTCGAAGAAAAAAAGAAATTAAACTCATTAGAAGGAGAAATTTATAACTCCATTTATAACGAATTAAAAGGCGAAGCCACTCAGTTAGAAATAATTAATAATTTTCCAAAACCTGAAATTCATCGCAGAAACACAGGTTATGCTGTAGATGAATTGATTAAAACACAAATTTTCAGTGATTCAGAAAAACCAATTAATTTGGCATCGTTATTATGCGGAAGTGAAGGTACATTAGCTTTTACGACAGAAATAACACTTCAGCTTGATAATTTACCACCGCAATATACAGCAATGGTAGTATCGCATTATTCAAGCTTAGAAAACTGTTTAAAAGACGTTTCAACGGTTATGAGCCACAATTTGCATACTTGTGAGATGATGGATGATATTATTTTGGATTGCACCAAAAAGAATAAGACTTACAATGAATATAGAAAATTTGTTGAAGGAACTCCAAAAGCATTGCTGCTTCTAGAGGTTAAATCTGATATGAAAGATGATTTAGAAAAACAAGTTGACGAATTGTTGATTTCCCTAAAGATTTCAAAACTAAGCTATGCATCTCCAACTTTAAAAGGAGATGAAATTAACAATGCATTAGAACTTCGTAAAGCGGGACTCGGATTATTAGGTAATATGGTAGGTGATCGTAAAGCTGTTGCATGTATTGAAGATACAGCTGTTTCACTTATAGATTTACCAAACTATATAAGTGAATTTACAGCACTGATGAAGAAATTTGATCAAAAAGCAGTGTATTATGCACATGCTGGAGCCGGAGAATTACACCTAAGACCCATTTTAAATTTAAAGGACAAAGAAGGGGTTCATTATTTTAGAGAGATTACTACAGAAGTTGCAAAACTGGTTAAAAAATATAAAGGTTCATTTTCTGGAGAACACGGTGATGGTATGGTAAGAGGAGAGTTTTTACCCTTAATGATTGGAAATGAAAACTATAAAGTTTTAAAGCAAATTAAAAATGCTTTTGATCCACATAATATTTTTAACCCAGGAAAAATAATTGATGCTTTTCCAATGGATGAATCGTTTCGTTATAAAACAGATAGACAAGAACCAATAATAGACACATTAATAGATTTTAAGGATTCTGAAGGAATTCTAAAAATGTCGGAAAAGTGTAATGGGAGTGGAGATTGTAGAAAAACGGAAAACTCAAATGGTGTAATGTGCCCAAGTTATCAAGCTACAAAAAACGAATTGCATACCACACGAGGTCGGGCAAATGTACTTCGTGAAGTTTTAACCAATAACGAATCTTTAAATAAGTTTGATTCACAAGAATTAAAAGAAGCATTTAACTTATGCTTAAGTTGTAAAGCCTGTGGTTCTGAATGCCCTAGTAATGTTGATATTGCTACTGCAAAAGCAGAATTTTCATACCAATATTATAAATCTAACAAAAGAAAATATTCAGATATTTTATTCGGAAAAAGCAGTTATTATAATAGTATTGCTGCTAAGTTTCCAAGATTGTCAAATGCTGTTTTTACAAATAAAATAACAGCATCAGTTATTAAAAATATTACTGGTATAGCATCTAAAAGAAGTTTACCTATTGTTTCATCTAAGCCTTTCAGTAAATTACCACAAGATTCAGTATATCAAAATGATACATATATAAAAGAAGTGGTTTTGTTTATTGATGAGTTCAGTAATTTTTTAGATGCTTCAATAGCTAAAGATGCATATTTTTTGCTTAAAAATTTAAATTATAAAGTAACTATTATAGACCATTTGGATAGTGCAAGAGCACTATTATCCAAGGGTTTTTTAAAAGAAGCACAAGCTATTATAAACAACAACATTGCTTACCTAAATGAAAATGTTTTAGCTACTATACCTATTATAGGTATAGAGCCTTCAGCAATCTTAGGGTTTAGAGATGAATATATTCGATTGGCAAAAGACAAAGAAATTGCTACAACCATATCAAAACAATGCTTTATAGTTGAAGAGTTTCTTGCTTCTGAAATAGAACTAGGTGCTATTAAATCATCTCAATTTACTTCAGATAAAAAAGAAATAAAGATACATAATCATTGCCATCAAAAGGCATTGAGTAATCAAAAGGTAACTTTTGACATTTTAAATATTCCTTTAAACTACAAGCCAACAATTATTACATCAGGTTGTTGTGGAATGGCTGGTAGCTTTGGTTTTGAAAAAGATAAATACGAAGTATCGATGCAAATTGGAGAGTTAAAACTCTTTCCAGCTATTAGAAAAGCTAAAAATGAAACTATAATTTCGGCCAATGGAACTAGTTGTAGACATCAGATTAAGGATGGTACTCAGAAAGAAGCTTTTCATCCAGTAACTATTTTAAGAAATGCATTAAAGTAGCATGATAATGAATATTCGTTTTAATTTTAACAATTACTTTGTCTTTTGGATATTGCAATATTTAATATACATTTGTTGAAAACGCATAGATGGCAGGAAATACCTTTGGGAACCTTTTTAAACTTACTACTTTCGGTGAATCTCACGGTGAAGCTATTGGCGGTATTATTGATGGTTGTCCAGCTGGTTTGGAAATTAATTTTGATGAAGTAGCAACAGATATGGCTCGCAGAAAACCCGGGCAATCCAAAATAACTACTCAACGTAAAGAACCAGACGAAGTAAAATTTTTATCAGGAATATTTGAAGGTAAGACGACGGGAACTTCAATTGGTTTTATAATTGAAAATACCAATCAGAAATCTAAGGATTATTCACATATAAAAGATGTTTATAGGCCGTCTCATGCAGATTTCACCTACGATCAAAAGTTCGGACATCGTGATTATAGGGGAGGTGGTAGAACTTCTGCAAGAGAAACCGCTTGTAGGGTTGCAGCTGGTAGTATTGCCAAGCAACTTTTAAACAATATTAAAATAAACGCTTTTGTATCTTCAGTAGGAGATATTTATATAGACAAGCCTTATCAAGAATTAGATTTTAGTAACATCGAAAACAATGTTGTTCGTTGCCCAGATGAAGAAGTTGCTCATCAAATGATTTCTAAAATTGAAGAAATTAAAAAAGCAGGTGATACTATTGGTGGCACGGTAATGTGTGTTATACAAAATGTTCCAATTGGGCTAGGAGAACCAGTATTTGATAAGCTTCATGCGCAATTAGGAAAAGCAATGTTGTCTATCAATGCTGTAAAAGGATTTGAATATGGAGCGGGATTTTGTTCGACAAAAATGAAAGGAAGTGAACATAATGACCTTTTTAATAAAGATGGGAGTACCAAAACCAACCTTTCGGGAGGAATTCAGGGTGGTATTAGCAATGGTATGGATATTTACTTTAGAGTAGCCTTCAAACCTGTTGCAACGCTAATTCAAAAACAAAAGGCCCTAGATAGCCAAGGAAATATAGTAGATATGCAAGGAAAAGGAAGGCATGATCCTTGTGTAGTACCTAGAGCTGTACCTATAGTAGAAGCTATGGCTGCATTGGTATTGGCAGATTTTTATTTACTGAATAGAATTAATAAAATATAAAAACCAGTATAAATTGGAATAAAAAAAACTTATATGAAAAAACTAGCATTGCATTGGAAAATACTTATTGGAATGGCTTTAGGGGTCATCGTTGGATTATTAATGACAATGGTCGATGGTGGTATGGGTATCGTACAAGATTGGATTAAGCCTTTTGGTAAAATATTTATTAATTCATTAAAACTAATTGCTATACCATTAATCTTAGCAGCTTTAATTAAAGGGGTATCCGATTTAAAAGACATTTCCAAGCTTTCTAAAATGGGAACTAGAACTATTTTAATTTACATTTTAACAACTGTAGTTGCGGTATCTATAGGTCTAATATTAGTTAATACCATAAATCCAGGAAAATCTATTTCAGAACAAACTAGATCAGAAATGGTAGAAAATTATAGCGGAAATACCGCTAAATACCAAGAGACTGCATTAAAACAGAAAGAATCAGGACCTTTACAAGCATTAGAGGACTTAGTGCCACAAAATATATTTGCTGCTTCTACTAGTAACAAAAATATGTTGCAAGTAATTTTCTTTGCAGTTTTCTTTGGTATCGGATTGATTTTAATTCCCGAAGAAAAGGGAGTAGTCGTTAAGAAGTTCTTTGATGGTTTTAATGATGTAATATTAAAGATGGTGGATTTAATTATGTTAGCGGCCCCTTATGGTGTATTTGCATTATTAGCAGCTTTGGTTGTTGAATCTCCCAGCGCAGACCTATTTAAAGCCCTAGGCTGGTATTCAATAACAGTCGTTTTAGGTTTAGCAACTATGATTGGAATTTATATTTTAATCGTAGCATTATATACCAAAAAGAATCCTAAATTCTTTATTAACGGAATATCTCCAGCACAATTATTAGCCTTTTCAACGAGTTCTTCTGCAGCAACTTTACCTGTTACTATGGAAAGAGTTACAGAACATTTAGGAGTAGAAGAAGAAGTAGCTAGTTTTGTTTTACCAATTGGAGCTACTATAAATATGGATGGAACAAGTTTATATCAAGCAGTAGCAGCTGTTTTTATTGCTCAAGCATTTGGTATGGACCTAAGTTTTGGAACACAATTAGGAATTATTGCTACCGCAACATTAGCCTCTATCGGAAGTGCTGCTGTTCCTGGAGCAGGTATGGTAATGTTAGTGGGAGTACTTGGTTATGCAGGAATTCCTGAAGCAGGCTTGGCATTAATTTTTGCTGTAGATAGGCCTTTAGACATGTGTCGTACAACGGTTAATGTTACAGGTGACGCTGCTGTATCTATGATTGTAGCTAAATCTATTGGTAAATTAGGAGATCCAAAAGTAAAAGATTGGGATGATAATTACGAAGATGTAAAGTAAAATTAATATTAAATAAAAATCCCGAATACTACATACATAGTTTTCGGGATTTTTTTTTTCTAATTAAAAAACCTAGCTTTTCTTATGAATATCTATTTGAGGATAAGGAATTTCGATACCTGCTTTGTCAAGTTCAATTTTACAAGTTTCCATAATTTCAAAATAAACAATCCAGTAATCTTCTGTTAAAGTCCAGGGTCTCATTTTAAAATTAACTGAACTATCTGCTAATTCTCCCAATACTACTATAGGTGCAGGTTCTTTTAAGATATTAGGATGGTCAGTCATGATTTTCATAAGCAAATCTTTTGTTTGCTTAATATCGGCATTATAACTAACCCCCATAGTAATATCAATCCTTCTTGTTTTTTCTGTCGAATAATTTGTGATATTCCCATTTGAAATAGTTCCATTCGGAATAATCACTTCTTTATTGTCAGTTGTGTTTAATTTTGTTGTAAAAATTTCAATTTCTTTTACTACTCCCATTTCGCCTTGTGCTTCAATAAAATCACCAATTTTATAAGGTTTAAATATCATTATCAAAACTCCACCCGCAAAATTTGAAAGTGATCCTTGCAAGGCAAGTCCAATTGCTAAACCTGCAGCAGCTAATATAGCAGCAAAAGATGTTGTTTCAACACCCATTTGACCCAATATGGCTATAACTAATATCACTTTTAAGAGACCAACAATTAAATTTGAAATAAATCGCTCTAAGCTTTCGTCATACTTGGTTTTTGCCATCGCCTTGATAAGCAAGTTTTTTATTTTTTTAATTAGCCAAGAACCTACAAACCATATAGCCAAAGCCCCAAATATTTTCAATCCAAATTCAGAACCATACTCAAAGAACATGGCTTTCCATTTTTCAATATCAATGTTTTTCATAATGTAAATTTTTTAATTGATGCCAAAGAAACAAAACTTTTGTTTTTTGTTAAAATTTATAAGTTTTTTTTTAGTAACTTTATCAAAGAATGATTATTAAATATCACATTCTTTAAATTATTCCGATTATCTCTACGTCTTACATTTAAACAATGTAAAATTATCTCCCCATAAAGTTATCTCCCCTTTTGTTTTTTATTTAATTATGAAAAGGTTTTACTTACAACTCTTATTTTTAATAAGTACTCAATTCTTGTTTTCACAAGTAGGAATTAATACTATAACACCTAGTGCTGCTGCGGTATTAGATGTAAGTAGTTCAAGTGATGGAGTTAATTTTGGGGGATTTATGCCTCCTAGAGTAAGTGTTACAGAGAGAAATGGTATTTCTGCAACAGCTATAGATGATGGGTTGATGGTTTATGTCACGGATGGTACTGATAGGTGCTTGCAAATTTGGAATGGAGTAGATATCTCTTGGCAAAATGTGTATTGCATGCCAATTAATCAAGCGCCTGTTGCAAATTTGGTTAAGATTACCGGTACTTTTCAAGTTGGGAATATTGTAACCTCAAATTTTTTCTATACTGATGCAGAAGGAGACTCAGCAGGAACTCATACTTATGTTTGGTATAGAGCAGATGATAATATTGGAACTAATGCGGTTCAAATACAAAGCGGAACATCAACTACTTTTACAATAACTTCTAATGAATTAAATAAATATATTTCGGTTGAAGTAACTCCTTTAGCAACATCAGGAACTTCACCGGGAACAACAATCCAATCTATTTACTATGGTCCAATTATTAATCCATCAACAACTGCTTTAGATTTATTTATTTCGGAATATGTTGAAGGATCTAGTAATAATAAAGTATTTGAGATTGCTAATTTTACTGGAAGCTCTATAAATATAAGTAATTATAAAATTAATATTTATTTTAATGGATCGTCAAGTGCAACTGGAGTAAGTTTACCTAGTGTGACTCTTACAGATGGTGATGTTTATGTGATTTCCCATACTTCAACAGCTTCACCTTGTAACAATAATATTGATTTAATGACTGGCAGTTTATCATTTAATGGCAATGATGTTATAGAATTAGTAACTATCTCAAATGTCAGAATAGATATCATTGGAATTATTGGAGTTAATGATGTTTTTGCTGAAAATATTACGCTTAGAAAGAAAACGGGTGTTGGTCCAAACACAAATTATAATACAGGAGATTACGATAGTTATTCAATAGATACTTGTGATAATATAGGTAATCACACTTATTAAATATGATTTATAATAACTACTTGTCGTTGTTGCTTTTTTTAATAGCAACTATTAATATAAACAGTCAAGTGTCTATTAATGAACCCTCTCCAAGTGCTGCAACTGTTTTATATTTGGAAGCTCAAAATTTAAATACCACAACCTTTGGTGGCTTTTTAATGCCTATTGTTACAGAAACACAACAGGCTTCGATTCCTGTTTCTATAATTAATAATAGCGATGATGGTTTAATGATTTTTGTTAGTGATTTAACGACTGGAAAACACTGTTGGGAAATCTATGATGGAGTAGATCACGTTTGGAGAAGTATAAATTGTCAAAATAAAACCTGTTCAAACACTATATTATATGAAGAATATTTTGATTCATATTTAGAAGATACTGGAATAACAGGAGCAAGCACTACAAACGGAAATTATCCTTCAGGAATTACTAAATGGACACTTACAAGTTTTGATTCTTTTGGGAGTAGCATTCCAGCATTACCAGGAACTCTTATGGATGCTGATGATTATGCTTTGGTGAAATCTGGAGAATTGGTTATTAGAGATTCTAATGGTATTATACGTTTTGAATCTTCGTCTATCGATATTTCTGGTTATACTGATATCGAAATAACTATGGATATAAGAGAAAGTGGTGATATGGAATATGATGCAAGTGTACATTCAGATGATTATAATTGTGGAGATACTTTAAATGATTTTATAGATATAGAATATTCTACAAATGGAGGAATTGACTTCACTGAAGTTTCTGATTTTTTTGGATTAGGAAACTTTAATCATACCATTATAGGAAACTTGGCTAGTCCGGTAAATTTCATGACTAATGGAATATCTGGTACAACACTAATAGTAAGAATTAGAATTCAGAATTGGGCAGATGATGAAATATTTTATATTGACAATATAGTAGTGAAGTGTAACTAATCTATAAACTTCTCTTTTAATTCTGGAGCGGGAATCATACAACTTTCCTCCTTGCCAAACCATTTGTAACGGTTTTTAGCAACAAAGTCATAAACCCAATTTCGCATAAATTTTGGAACAATCATAAACCCAAACAAAAGGGGATAAGCACCGGCTAAATCTTTAGTAATATATAACGCTGCTGAAGACTTTATATAACTTTTCTCACGATAGATTAATATAATAGAATCTGTGTCCTTTGGATTTATAGCATATTTTTTTAAAGTTTGCTCACCAAAATCACTTTGTAAAGGCGCAAACTTAAAAACTCCTTTTTTGTCATTTCTAATCACAAAATTAACGGAAGCATTACATAAATTGCAGACGCCATCAAAAAGAATAACTTTATAATTTGATTCAGTATTCATTAAACTTTTTCTAATTCTGTTAAGTTCACATTCGTTTTAAAATTGCCATAGTTTACAAAAGCTTTCTTTTTTTCAATCTTATCAATAGTACCAATTGCTATACCATCTTTCATTCGCACTCTATCACCTATTTTTAATATCGAATTAGGTTTTGGTGGTGGTGTTTTTTTAGCTTCTTCTTTTTCTATTTTTTTCTTTTTTCTTATAACGGCAACATTCTTTTCTAACTCTTGCTTAATTACTTGTTGCTTTACTTTTTGTACTTTCTTAACTTCTTTTGTTTTTGGCTCAGTTTTTTTAATTTTACTGTTTTCTACCAATACCATTTTAAAAAGTTCATCCATTAAAGGTTTCTTCTTCTTATTATTAAGGTATTGCCTTGAAAGAGAATCTAATCTTTTTCCTAAACTGATCAATCTCTGATTAGAATCAAATAATTCTTGGTAGCTTTCTAATTTAATTTGAATTTTATTATTGGTTTCCTCTAATTGTTTGCTTTGTTCTTTAGCTTTTTGTTCTTCCGTTTTTAGCGATTCTGATGTTTTTCTAAGTTGAGAACGTTCCTTCTGAAGGTTTGCAATACTTTTATCAAAACGTATTTTGCCTCGTTCAATTTTCTTTTTTGCTCTATTAATTAAGCTGTAAGGGATTCCATTTTTTTGAGCTACCTCAAAAGTAAAAGAACTTCCGGCTTCACCAAGATGTAATTGATACATTGGTTCTAGCGTTCTATTGTCAAATTGCATGTTTGCATTAGTAGCAAAAGGTAATTCATTTGCTAACAATTTTAAATTGGCATAATGAGTTGTGATTACCCCAAAAGATTTACGCTCATAAAAAACTTCTAAAAATGTTTCTGCTAAAGCACCACCCAATTCTGGATCACTACCAGTTCCAAACTCATCGATAAGAAATAACGTGTTTTCTTTGCATTTTTTAAGAAATTGATTCATCTTCTTTAATCGATAACTATAGGTACTCAACTGGTTTTCGATAGATTGGTTGTCACCAATATCGGTTAATACTTTATCAAACACACAAAATTCACTAAGTGGATCTGTAGGTACTAAAAGCCCACTTTGCAGCATAACTTGTAATAAACCAACAGTTTTTAGGGTAATACTTTTTCCTCCAGCATTAGGGCCTGAAATAACAATAATCCTGTTATCTGAATTTAATTCTATTGTTTGAGGGAATGTTTTTTCCTTTCTTTTTTTATTAGCCACTAATAGTAAAGGATGGTAAGCATTTTTAAGATAAAGTCTTCTTTTATCTGATAATAAAGGTAAAACACCATCTATTTTAACTGCAAATTTTGCTTTTGCATATAAGACATCTATCGTTGTTAAATAATCTTGATATAATTTTAAAAGTGATTTATAAGGACGGAAATATTCAGTTAAATTCTTTAGAATTTTCTTTATTTCTTCTTGCTCTTCATATATAAGATTGCTTAACTCATTAGAATACTCAAGTGTTTCTTGAGGTTCCATATAAACAATACTCCCTGTTTTTGAATTCCCTAAAACGGTACCCTTAATTTTTTTGCGATACATCGCTTTAACAGCTAAAACTCTTCGATTATCAACAATAGATTCTTTAATGTCATCTAAGTAATCTTGTTTAATATAATTTGATAAGGATTTTAAGAATGAAGAATTTATTTTTCCTTTTACATGTTTTAACCGCTTTCGAATTGCAGATAGCTCCATAGATGCATCATCACGAACTAGTCCGTACTTATCTATAATTTTAATGATTTCTTCAGATAATAAAGGGTTATAGGTGACGCTTTCTGAATATGAATTTAAATAAATATAGAATGTTTCAAACTTTTTGAAAAATTTAATTAAAGTTTGTGTTGTTAAAGTAACTGATAGGATTCTCCTAAACCCTAAAACCTCTAAGGAGCTGTTTTCTATCTCTAATAAGAATAACTCTTTTTCTATAGCCTCAAAGCCATGATTAGGAATTCCATTATCACCACTTAATGAAGCTGTAAATTCTTTTACTCTTACCAGTTCAGGTTTAATCTCTTCAATCTTTGAATAAGGAACTATAGATAGCACTTTCTCTTCTCCTAATGAAGTAATACAAGCTGAAGCTACTTGTTGTAAAACCAGTGGGAATTCTAAACTTTCTAGTGTTTTGCTCTGAATATTAATCATTTTAATTTTTAAATATTTACAGATAAACAGAAATGGTTAATACCGTCATCGTTAGTATTAAAAGAATAATAACCAGTGGGGTTACAAACTTTAACCATTTATCATAACCTACCTTTACAATTGCCAATGATGCTAATATTAGTCCAGTAGGATTAATAAATGCAAATAAGCCCATTCCATATTGATAGGCATTTACAATATGTTCTCTTGCCACTCCAACGCCATCTCCTAAAGGTGCCATGATGGGCATTGTTAATACCGCCATTCCTGATGATGATGGAATAAAAAACGATAATCCACCAAAGGTATATAACATGGTGTTTATAAAAAAACCTTTATTCATTCCGTTTGTTAAACTACTAGAATAATAAAGTAGCGTGTCACTAATTAATCCATCTTCCATTAATATAGTAACACCTCTTGCAATACCAATAATAAAAGCAACTCCAAGTAATTCAGTTGCGCCTTTTACAAAAGTATTTACAAAAACTCGTTCATTAATTCTTGCAATAAAACCAATCAATATAGAGCCAACAAAGAAAACTGAGGTCATTTCTAAAAACCACCAATCTAATTTAGAAACACCATATATCATTACGAAAAAACAAAAAACAAATACAATTAATATCAATCGCAATCTTAATGTTAGTTTAGTTGACTTATCATTTGATACTACACTTCCAAACATTTTCTCGATCTCTTCTTTTTGACTGTAAATTATAGATTTTGTTGGATCTTTTTTTACCTTTTGAGCATACCAAATAATATAAATAATACATGTTAAAAGTCCCAATGCGAGCATAACAAATCGGCTGTTAATTCCGGCAGTCCAATTAATTCCCGCAGCATCTGAAGCAATTATAGTGCTAAAAGGATTTACTGTAGATGCCATGGTTCCCATTGAAGAACCTATATAAATTGACGCTAATGCTACGATAGCATCGTATCTAGCAGCAAGGAATACAGGAATTAATATGGGGTAAAATGCAATGGTTTCTTCGGCTAAACCAAAAGTGGTTCCACCAATTGCAATAAGAGTGGTTACTAAAATAATTAAAATATACTCTTTTCCTTTTAATGCATTGGCTAACCATGAGATTCCAGCTTCAAAAGCTCCAGTAGAATTTACAATACCAATAAGACCACCAATAATTAGTACCAGAAGAATAATATCAGATACTCCTAGTATGCCTTTTAAAGGAGATTTAATAAATGCTAATAATCCTTGAGGGCGAGGTTCTAGTTTTTGGTAAGTTTCAGGAATACTAATTGGTTTCCATATATCACCGTTGGTGAATTTTTCTAATGGAATTTTAACATTTAAGTCATCTAAAGTCTTTTGAGTACCTTCTAATGTAACAGTTTCTTTTAAATGTGTTCTTGTGAAAGTATGTACTTCTTTATCATAAGAAAGTCTGTCATACTGTCCAGCTGGTACAAGCCAAGTTAATAAAGCTACCAAACCAGCTATGATTAATAAGATCGTTTGAGCTGTAGGGAATTTTGATTTATTATTTTTTGAAGTCAAGTGTTATAAATAATTAGTTATCTTTTCTTTATTAGTAATTTTGTTCAAAAGTACTAATTATGACTGTAAAAATGGATGCAAGTTGGAAGGAACAATTAGAAGATGAATTCTCTAAAGAATATTTTAAAGATTTAACTCAATTTGTAAAGGAAGAATACATATCAAATGATTGTTTTCCCCCAGGAACATCAATTTTTTCAGCTTTCAATCGAACACCTTTTGATAAAGTTAAGGTCGTAATTATTGGTCAAGATCCATATCATGGTTTAAATCAAGCTAATGGTTTGTGCTTTTCGGTAAATGATGGAATTTCTCATCCGCCATCTTTAATGAATATTTTTAAAGAAATTGAATCTGATTTATTGATCCCGTATCCTGAAAGTGGAAACTTAGAACGATGGGCAGATCAAGGAATTTTACTGTTGAACGCAACCCTTACAGTGAGAGCTCATGAGGCTGGTAGCCATCAAAAGAAAGGATGGGAGCAATTTACAGATACTATTATTTCATTATTATCAGAGAAAAAAGAAAAAGTAGTTTTTTTGTTATGGGGTGGATTTGCAAAGAAGAAAGGAGTAAAGATTAACAGCGATAAACATTTGATTTTATCGTGTGGTCATCCTTCACCTTTAAGTGCAAATAGAGGGTATTGGTTTGGTAACAAGCATTTTAGCGCAACGAATACATATTTAAAAGAAGTGGGGAGACAACAAATAAGTTGGTAATAGAAAAAGTTCTATTCATCTTCTGGCATATGAGATTCTGGATCGTTACAGCTAAAGTGAAGTAACAAATAATTTGCTACTAATAGTGTTCCAATAATGATAAATGCTAATTTCATAATTGTTAGTTAACACTAGTTAGATGTAATATTTAAAAAAGGGTTGCGTTTTTATTTAACTTTTTTTATAATAAATGTAAAAGTTTATCTGTCAGTACTTTGGCATCAATTAATTCTAATTTTAAAAGTTTTTCTTGAATTTTTTCGATCTCAATTTCAGAAATTTGCTCTTGCGACCATTCGGTGAGTGAAAGCCAATGCTGAACATCCTCCAATTTTTGATCGTATCTTTTTGAAATAATTTGATCTAATTCTAACGTAGTTTTAAAGCCGGAAGTAGTTTTATTAATTACTTCTAAAATACTTTTAATACATTCTTCTTCATTTTCTAATACCTCATTTCTTACTGCAATAACGAAACAAGGCCAAGGGGTAGGGCATTCACCTATAATTCTAAATGTTCCATTATCTACATAAGGCTTGGTGGTAAATTTTTCCCACATAAAGTAATCGCCAATTCCTTTTGGAAGTCCTTCTAAGGCACCGTTAAGGTTTTTTATAACCTCAAAATTTAAATCTTTCTCTTGATTCCATTGATGGTTTTCTGCATTAATATATGCCATTAAATGGGAACCGCTTCCAAACCTACTAATAGCTGCTTTAGTTCCTTTTAAATCTTCTATGGCTCGGTAATTTGAATTAGAAGCAACGTGAATCCCCCATAAAAGAGGCGTTTTTATAAATACCTGAACAATCTTACATTCATTACCTTTTATGATATCTCTAATAATTCCTTCCGAAAGAATTACAGCCATATCAATCTCCTTATTTCTAAGCGCTTTACACATAGCACCAGTTCCTCCATGAAAATCTTTCCATCGCAGATTGATGCCTTCTGAAGTATAATCTTTATTCTTTAAAGTTACGTACCAAGGAAGATTGAAATGTTCGGGAACACCACCAATAGTAAATTTTTTCATTCCACTAATTTGTCAAGGGTATATTTTATAAGTTTTTCAACTACCATTCCTGGATTTTCACTAAATGTTCCATTAGCTCTATTAGCAATTATTGCATTAAATGACAAAGCTTGATGTCCTAATAATTTAGATAAACCATAAATTGCAGAAGTTTCCATTTCTAAATTTGTAACTCTAAGATCCTTATAATTAAAAGAATCCATTTTATTATTTAAACCTGGATCTTCAATAGGCAACCTTAAAACTCTACCTTGTGGCCCATAAAACCCTCCAGCGGTAGCGGTAATTCCTTTAAAGATTTGGTCACTTTCAAATAACTTTTCTAGTTCATTGCTATTATTGATAACAATAGGTTTGGCTTTATTTGAACTCCATTGCGTATGTTTAATAAAAGCTTCTTCTAACAATGGATTTGTAATACCGTCAATTTTATAAAAATGAAGCATTCCGTTTAAATCCAAGCCATGAGTACTTATTAAAAAAGAATTTACTGGTATATCAGGTTGCAATGATCCTGAAGTGCCAATTCTAACAATTTTTAAACTTTTTGGATGTTCTTTTAGTGTTCTGTTTTCTAAATCAATATTTACTAAAGCATCCAACTCATTTAAAACGATATCAATATTATCTGGCCCAATACCTGTTGATATAACTGTTATTCGTTTTCCTTTATAGGTTCCTGTTTGAGTTTTAAATTCTCTTTTTTGAATAGAGAATTCAATGTCATCAAAGTGTTTCGTTATTTTTTCAACTCGATCTTGATCACCTACAAATAGTATGGTGTCAGCAATATGCTCAGGTTTTAAATTTAGGTGGTAAACACTACCGTCCGGATTTAATATTAATTCTGATTCTTTTATTCTCATGTAATTATATTGTTTTATTAAACCAGTCGTATTCAGACAAGCTCAGTAAAGGCATCCAGTTTACTAATGATTATTCATTTGTGGATGAATAATTTTGATATGCTCGTTTGTATGATTTTAAGAAACCTGTTTAGTTTAGCCTCCAACTCTTTTTACTTTAAATCCCTTATCCTTAAGGAAATCCATAATCTTATCACGATAATTTCCTTGTATAATGATTTGTTCATTCTTAAAGCTCCCACCGACACTTAGCATCTTTTTAATTTCTTTTGCCAATTGTTTGAAGTCTGAATCTGCTCCAGTATAGCCTTCAATAATAGTAGTAGGTTTTCCTTTTCGCTTTTCATACTTGCAAATCATAGGGTCGTCTTGCAACCAAATTGTAGCATCTTCAACTTTATTTGTTTCTTCAGAAGGTTGATGCTCCGGAAAAAGGTTTTTTAATTGATCTTGTAAATCCATTATATTAATCCTATTTCTCGTAAACGCTGATTTAAAAACTCACCTGCAGTAATATCATCAAAGCCTTTTGAATGATTTTCGTCAATACATTGTTCTAAACAGTTTAGTTTCATTTCACTACGAGGATGCATAAAAAATGGTATAGAATAACGAGGGTTTCCCCATTCTTCTTTAGGAGGATTCACAACACGATGAATGGTAGATCGTAGTTTATTATTAGTATGTCTTTCTAGCATATCACCAACATTAACCACTAAATTACCTTCTTCAGGTTTTGCTTCGATCCATTCTCCATCATTTCTAAGAACTTGTAAGCCTCCAGCAGAAGCACCCATTAATAAAGTAATAAGATTTATGTCTCCATGGGCTCCAGCTCTTACTGCTCCTTTAGGTTCGTTTTCGATAGGAGGGTAATGTATAGGGCGTAAAATACTATTACCATTGGCAATCCATTTATCATAATAAAATTCATCCAATCCTATATATAATGAAAGAGCTCTTAATACATAAATACCTGTTTTTTCTAGTAATCGATAAGCTTCTAAACCTACTTCATTAAAAGATGGCTGTTCACTTACTGTAACGTTATCAGGGTATTCTTCGGTTAAATTTGCATCTTCAGAAGGTACTTGACCAAAATGCCAAAACTCTTTTAAATCTCCTTCTTTTTTACCTTTTGCATGTTCCTTTCCAAACGATATGTAACCACGTTGTCCGCCTAAACCTTCCATTTCATATTTCTTTTTCACATCTTCAGGAAGTGCAAAAAAATCTTTGACTTCCCCATAAAGAGTATCCATTAGGTCATCACTTAAAAAATGATTTTTAACGGATGCAAATCCTATTTCAGAATAAGCAACTCCAATTTCTTGAACAAACTTTTCTTTTCTAATTGCGTCACCCGAAAGAAAATCGGCTAAATCAACACTTGGTATATTTGTCATTTCTATAAATTTTAATACCGCTAATATACCAAATTAGGCTAAGAATAGAAATGATAAAAAATGAAAAGAAATAGCCTGTTCCATTGGGTTTTTTTCTAAATTTGAACCGTAAATATTTATAGATGAATTCTAATACAGTAACTGATATACACTTTGATTACGACCGAAGTAATCTAGATGACAAAACTTTATTAAGCCTTTATAAATCAATACTTAAGCCTCGTTTGATAGAGGAGAAAATGTTGATTTTATTACGTCAAGGAAAAATATCGAAATGGTTTAGTGGTATTGGTCAAGAAGCAATATCAGTAGGTTTAACCGCGGTTTTAGATAAAGATGAATATATTATGCCGATGCACCGTAATTTAGGGGTATTTACTGGGCGTGATATACCTTTAGATAGATTGTTTTCACAATGGCAAGGTAAAGCTAGTGGTTTTACTAAAGGAAGGGATCGTAGTTTTCATTTTGGTACTAAAGAATATAGTATTGTGGGTATGATCTCTCATTTAGGTCCACAATTTGGAATTGCAGATGGGATTGCTTTAGGAAATAAATTAAAGAAAAATAAAAAAGTTTGTGCTGTCTTTACAGGTGATGGAGGTACGAGTGAAGGCGATATTCACGAAGCATTAAACGTAGCGTCTGTTTGGAAATTACCAGTTTTGTTTTGTATCGAAAACAACGGTTATGGGCTTTCTACTCCAAGTTCACAGCAATTTAATTGTGAACACTTATCAGATCGTGCTCAAGGATATGGGATGGAATCTCATATTATTGATGGTAATAATATTTTAGAAGTTTATACGAAGCTAAAAGAAATAGTTGCAGATGTTCGTGAGAATCCTCGACCTGTAATGTTAGAGTTTAAAACCTTTAGGGTTCGTGGCCATGAAGAGGCTAGTGGTACTAAGTATGTTCCAAAAGAATTATTGCATTCTTGGGATTTAAAAGATCCTTTAGAGAATTATACTGCTTTCCTTAGAGATGAAAATATTCTTACGGAAGAAATTGAAGTAGCCTACAAGCAAGATATCATGAAGGAAATTCACGATGGATTAGAGATTGCTTTTGCTGAACCAGTAATTGAATCATCTGTAAGTGAAGAATTAAGTGATGTGTTTCAACCATTTGAATATAAAGAAGTTAAAGAAAATAATAATCGTGAAAATATACGATTGATTGATGCGATATCTGAAGGATTAAAACAAAGTATGCAACGTCATGACAACTTGATTTTAATGGGTCAGGATATTGCAGAATATGGTGGAGTTTTTAAAGTAACTGATGGCTTTTTCGAAGAGTTTGGAGAAGATAGAGTTCGCAATACTCCTATTTGTGAGTCGGCAATAGTTTCGGCAGCAATGGGACTTTCTATCAATGGTTATAAGACGATGATGGAAATGCAATTCTCAGACTTTGCAACTTCAGGGTTTAATCCTATTGTAAATTTATTGGCTAAATCTAATTATAGATGGAACCAAAAAGCGGATGTAGTAATTCGTATGCCTTGTGGCGCAGGAGTTGGTGCAGGACCATTTCATAGTCAGACTAATGAGGCTTGGTTTACACATACACCAGGTTTAAAAGTAGTATATCCAGCGTTCCCTTACGATGCTAAAGGATTATTAACAACAGCTATTGAAGATCCAAATCCAGTACTATTTTTTGAACATAAAGCCTTGTACCGAAGTATACGACAGGAAGTTCCAACCGATTATTATACCTTGCCTTTAGGTAAAGCCTCCCTTTTAAAAGAAGGAAATGACATTACTATTATTACTTATGGAGCAGGTGTTCATTGGGCTTTAGATACCCTAGAAGAACTTTCGGATATTTCAGCTGACTTATTAGATTTAAGAACTTTAGCACCTTTAGATACAGAGGCAATCTATAATTCTGCTAAAAAAACGGGGAAAGTAATCATATTACAAGAAGACTCTATGTTTGGAGGTATTGCTTCCGATATTTCTGCTATGATCATGGAAAATTGCTTCGAACAATTAGATGCTCCAGTGAAGCGTGTTGCAAGTTTGGATACACCAATTCCTTTTGCAGCTAATTTAGAGGCGAATTACTTATCTAAGAATACTTTTAAGAAAGATTTGTTAGATTTAATAGCATATTAATATCATACAGCTACCACATATTGAACCTAACCGATTGGCTGTTAAACTAACAACGGTTGGTGAGCGTAGTGTTAGAAGTGGTCATCCTTGGATATTTACAGATAGTATTGAAAAAATAAACAAAGAAGGAGTTTCAGGAGATATAGCTATTATATTTAGTCATTCAAAAAACAAAGCTATTGGAGTGGGTTTATACGATCCTGATTCTCCAATACGTATAAAAATGTTGCATCACGATGGTGGAGCAAAATTAGATACCGATTTCTTTTCAAATAAAATAAAAAAAGCTTTTGCTATACGTGTTCCTTTGTTGGCAACCAACACCAATAGTTACCGACTCATATTTGGAGAAAATGATAGCTTTCCGGGACTCATTGCAGACGTTTATAATGAAGTTTTAGTAGTTAAATTATATTCAGCAATATGGTTTCCGTATTTAGAAATTATTTTAAAGCAATTAATAGAAATTAGTCAAGTAAAAACAGTAGTTCTGCGACTGAGTAGGTCTCTTCAGCAAATGAATAATACCTATGGGCTTTCTGAAGGAAAAGTAATTTTTGGTACCTTAACCAATGAAGTAATTCCTTTTGTAGAACATGGAGTCAACTTTTCAGCAAATGTTATAAAAGGTCATAAAACAGGTTACTTTTTAGACCACCGGGATAATCGGAAAAGAGTAGGAGAACTTTCAAAAAACAAAACTGTTTTGGATGTATTTTCTTATGCTGGAGGCTTTTCGGTACATGCACTAGCCAATCAAGCCAAAGAAGTTACAAGTGTTGATATTAGTAAGCAGGCTTTAGCTTTAGCCATTGAAAATGGAAAATTAAATTCCTTTTCAGGCACTCATAAAACACTAGCTGGTGATGCTTTTGAAATTCTTCGGAAATTAATTACTGAAAAGAAAACTTTTGATGTAGTAGTGATTGATCCTCCTTCATTTGCAAAAAGTAAAAGTGAAATAGATATAGCAAAAAAGAAGTACCGGCAATTGGCAGAATTGGGTGTTCAATTAACTTCAAAA
Organism: uncultured Flavobacteriaceae bacterium; assembly: GCA_913052585.1. Lineage (GTDB taxonomy): Bacteria > Bacteroidota > Bacteroidia > Flavobacteriales > Flavobacteriaceae > Marifrigoribacter. Next base: position 28,727 of record CAJXEB010000010.1, read on the forward strand.
GGAGGTATGTTGGTACTTGCCTCTTGTTCTTCGCGAATTGTTGCAGATAGTTTCTTTCAGATAAATAAAGAAGTTTTAGACCATCAATCTCGTTCTTATAATCTTCAAAATAAAACCCAACACGATGTGGATCACCCTATAAGTTTTAGGGAAGGTGCATATTTAAAGACTGGTTACTACCATTTTACAAAATAATTTCTTATTTTTAGATTGAAGAAAATTGTTTCGTAAGAATCCGATCCTCAAATCAAATTTAATTACGAAAACTAACATTCATTATATTTTTTTATAATGATGATTGTTTAGCTCTATTCCTTCAATTTAAATCTGAGAATTATGAACCGAGCATTGCAATAATTTTAATCTTAATTAATATTTTTAGCGAACACATAGGTTTCCGCTAAAAATAAAAATTTAAACATATGAAAATATACGATGACAAACACATTAAAAATGTAGCTTTTGTTGGAGCTCATAATAGTGGTAAAACCACCTTAGCTGAGACGATGCTTTTTGAGGCTGGACTCCTCCAAAGACGTGGTACAGTAGAACAAAGAAACACTGTAGCTGATTACCACGAAATAGAAAAAGAAAGAGAGACTTCGGTCTTTGGAACTCCACTTCATACAGAGTGGCGTAACTATAAAATAAATATTCTGGATACTCCAGGATTGGATGATTTTATTGGAGAAATCATATCATCTATAAGAGTTGCAGATAGTATAGTGAATGTTATTAATGGTCAATACGGAGTTGAAGTAGGAACCGAAATTATTTGGAATTATATTGACAAGTATCAAAAACCTACACTGTTTGTAGTCAATCAAATAGATCATCCTTCTTGCAACTTTGACGAAAGCTTTAAGAGCATCAAAGACTTTGTAGGTAACAATGCCATACAAATTCAGTATCCATTAAAAATTGACGGCGCACAATGCATTTTAGATGTATTAAAAATGAAGGTGTATAAGTTTGGACCTGAAGGAGGGAAGCCTGATAAATTAGAAATACCAGCAGATCAAAAAGAATTTGCAGAATTGCTTCATAATGAGTTGGTTGAAAAAGCAGCAGAAAACGATGAAGACTTAATGGAATTGTATTTTGATAAAGGGACTCTTAATGAAGATGAATTACGTCAAGGGATAAAAGCCGGTATGCTTAACCATGAACTTTTTCCAGTATTCTGTGTTTCTGCTTTAAATGATATAGGGAGTGGACGTTTAATGGGTTTTATAGATAACGTTGCGCCAGCTGCTTCAGATTTAAAACAAGAACAAAGTTTAGAAGGAGATTCAATTGAGCGAAAAGTGGAAGCACCAACTGCTTTATTTGTCTTTAAAACTGTTTATCAACCTAATTTGGGTCAGCTAACCTTCTTTAAGGTTAAATCGGGTGAAGTTAACATCAATGATAAACTGGAAAATTCTCGAAATGATAAAGTAGAGATTTTGAATCAGTTATATATTATGGATGGTAAAAACAGAGAAGCTGTCACCAAATTAACGGTAGGTGATATAGGAGCAACCCTAAAGCTTAAATTCACGGAAACCAATGATACACTCCATAAAATAGGAAACCCTATCACTATAAAGCCTATACAATATCCAATGCCTCGTATTAATAAGGCAGTTTCGACAGTAGATAAAAATGATGAAGAAAAACTAAGTGATGCACTAAAAAAGATGCATAGTCAAGATCCTACAGTAGTAGTAGCATATTCCAAAGAGCAAAAACAAATGATTTTAGGTTGCCAAGGAGAGCTACACTTAGTAACTATTAACTGGGCTTTAAAAAATATTTATGGCATTGAAGCTGAATTTTCCAAACCAAAAATAACCTATAGAGAAACGATTCAACGCTCCACCTCTGCAAGTTACCGTCATAAAAAACAATCGGGTGGATCTGGTCAATTTGCACAGGTACATATGAAGATTGAACCTTGGCATGAAGCCATGGCAGAACCGGAAGGGTTTAATATTAGAGGAAAAGAAGAAGTAGCACTTCCTTGGGGTGGTAAACTCATGTTTTACAACTGTATTGTTGGTGGTGTGATCGATTTACGTTATTTACCAGCAGTAATGAAAGGTATCTTGGAAGTTATGGAAAGTGGACCATTAACCAATTCATATGTTCGTGATGTACGTGTAATGGTTTATGATGGAAAAATGCATGCGGTAGATTCTAATGATATTTCATTTAAAATAGCAGGAGCTCACGCATTTAAAGAAGCTTTTTTAAATAGTAAACCAAAGTTACTAGAACCTATTCAAGAATTAACGGTAAAAGTACCTGAGGAAATGGTAGGTAATGTAATGACCGATTTACAATCGAGAAGGTCTATTATTTTAAGTTTTGAAAGTAATGAACGCTATCAAATTTTAAAATGTCACACACCATTGTCAGAATTGTACGGATTTTCAACAGACTTAAGATCCTTAACTCAGGGTAGAGCTACGTTTAGTTCAGAATTCTCATCGTTTGAACCCGTACCGGTAAACATTCAAAAAGGATTAGTAGTACAGAAATAAAAAATAATGCATCATTGTAAAGCAAAAACCACTAATATTTGAGATAAAGTTGCTTTATAAATTTTATAAAGTGGTTTTATTTTTTTTAGATAAATAAATTAGAATAAATATAGAACAAACAGAACATACAAAAAAACCTATAAATATAGGGAGAACGGTATCCGAAACATACCTACCAATAAAAATACTAATTGGTACTGCCATTAGGGTTGAAATCAAACCTGTAATCGCAGAAGCAATACCAGCAATATGACCAACAGGCTGCATGGCCATTGCTCTTAAGTTTCCAAATAAGAAACCAATAGAAAAAAATTGAAGGGCAAAAAATAATAATAATACCTCAATCGATGGATTTTGAGTTTGTGCAAAAAGTAGAATGTAGGTCAAAGAAACCAGCATAAATCCAACAATCGAAAAATGAATGATTTTTTTCATTCCTAATTTCATTACAAATATTCCATTTAAAAATATTGCTGAACCCATAGCAATAGCTAGACTTGCAAAGATATATGGGAATTCTTCTTTCATAAAATACTGATTCTGAAACACTTGCTGCGAACTGCTTAAATATACCATAAATGAACCTGTTACAAAACCAGATATGATGGTGTAACCAATAGTAGTAGGGTGTTTTATCAATTCCTTGAATCCATTTACAAATAGGCTTTTGGTAAATTTCACACGGTTTTCTTCGTTCAGGGTTTCGGGCTGTCGCTTCCAAAACCAAAAGGCGATGATAAAGCTAAAACCTATTTGCGTGTAAAAAATAGCTTGCCAACTAAAGTTATCTAATATATATTTACCCATAGCAGGAGCAATAATGGGTACTAATATAAATACAACTACAACAAAGGACATGATTTTTGCCATTCGGTCACCACTATAAATATCTCTTATAATAGCAATACTAATGGTACGAGGAGCAGATAAACCGATGCCTTGCAATATTCTTCCAAAAATCATCATCTCCAAACTATCTGCAAAAACACAAACAATACTGGCAATAAAAAAAACTCCAAAACCTACAAACACCATGGGCTTGCGACCCAAACTATCTGAAATTGGACCAAATACTAAAGGTCCAAACCCCAATCCTACAAAGATCATGGTGATTAGCAACTGATTATCAGTAGCATTTTTAGTTTGAATAGAAACTCCAATAATATCTAGTGCTGGTAATAAAGCATCAATGGCCAATGCTACCACAGACATTAAAGATGCCATCATTGCTACAAACTCAATTTGTGAGCTATTTTGTTTTTGCATAGTGCAAAACTAAGGTATTTAAATTGGTATCTTAATAATACTGGCTATCGAATCTAAAGTATATCGACTTTAAAATATTCCCTATAAATAGTTTTATAATACACCTTTTTACGAGAATACATTTTTCAACACGACCCAACATAAGTCTTATATAATAAGCATTAAAAAAGCCCAATATTATATTGGGCTTTTTTATTTTCAATTTATTTGCATTCCGACAAGTATAGCTAAATGTTTGTTTCTAAACTAAATACCTATGTATATTAAAACATTATTTTTTTATAATAATTTTATACGTTTTAGAATTATTTTGTTCAGAAACTCTCAAAAAATAAATACCATTATAAAGGGTATGTGTCTCCATAATACTTAATGTACTTCCCTGTAAAATTTGATTAGTTAGCATAACTTGTCCCAATTGATTAATCAATTCCAATTTTAAATTTTCATTAACCATATTGGATTGTATTGCAATAAAATCTTGAGCAGGATTGGGGTAAATCACTAAATTAAGATTGCTTTCGTTAAACGATTCAATACCTAAGGTAGCATCATAATTAGTAGTGTCTTCATCTATTACACTTACATTTTCAGCGACTACATTGCCATAAAAAGTGGGTCCAACTGCATACGGGTATGTAGAATTATGGTTTTCATCCACCGTTGCATAATAGGCATAAATTCCTTCAGGATATTCTGGTGTAATTGCGAATCGACCATTGTGATCATCTAAGTAATACCCTTCCGGATGCGATACATAATTATAGTCTTCTCTAAAGTACCCTTCAAAGTAAGTGCCATCCACATCTGGTCCATTTACTCTAGTAGTTGCACCGGGCAATTCGTAACTAGAGTTCATTTTAACAATTCCTCCGGTGCCATCTGTATTTGCAAAACCATAAGCCCCATAAATTGGAAATCCGTCATATGCAAAACCTATTAAAGGCGAATGACTTTCAGTATCAATTACATATAAGCCATCAGCAGGGTAAGTGTCACATATATTAGAAACTACGATTAAATCTAAATTAAATGCGCTTGGGTTTTGATGATGATGATAATTACCCATTGCAGGGTGTGCTTTGTTACAATCAAAACCTCCCATTTCTGCAGGTATTGCATCTCTATTCCAGTCTTGATTGCCATTAGGTCCTCCTGGACAAGGTGGATTTCCGGGTCCTCCACATAGATTCATGGTATCATTATTCCACGCCACACCGTCTCTATAATCAAACAAGGATACCCCGTTTATAAATATGCCGATATTACCTCCATTTGTTTCGGTAGGTGTTCCTGTATTTTCAATTGGTATTAATGGTAATTTATAAATCGCATTTTGGTTTTGCGCTAATGAAGGATTGCCATCTAAAAATGGACCGGTTATGTAGGCAGGAATTCCTGTTGCAGTTATATAAACCCAATCATCAGAATAATCAACAGATTGAACATTCGCTAAAACAGGATCCTCTATAGGTGTTGAGTTTCCTTCCACATAATGACGCCCAGTAATTCCAGTTTGATTTTGAATAAATGTTGTGATTATTGGGTTGGTTTGTGCTACAGAAATGCTTGTAAAAGCAAATAGAGCAATAAGACTTAATACTTTTTTGTTCATTGTTTAAATTTTAATAATTATTAATTGCTAGTTGTTTCTCTTGGGTAAGAAAAACGTTTATTATATAAAAATTTTTTATCTGTTAAGGTTCTTAAAAAAACGAGTAAGTCTACTTTTTCTTTATGTGTTAGAATAATTGGTTCTTTTAATTCATTTGCTAGCGTAGCGCTATGTTGAACTCCAGAAGTATAGTGATTTATTACCTCTTGTAAAGTTTCAAAACGACCATCGTGCATATAAGGTTGCGTAAATTGAATATTGCGTAATGTTGGTACTTTAAATTTTAATGAATCTTGATGTTTTCTTGTTACTATCATTCTTCCAAAATCATTTAAGGTGCTGTCAACACTCAAACCATTGTTTTTAAAATTCTTACTAGTAAAAAGTGGTTCTTTATGACAGGAAGCACAATTATTTCTAAAAATAGTTAATCCATTTTTTTCTTGTTCTGTAAATTCACCTCCAAGTTCATTTCTAATGTATTGATCGTATTTGGAATTATAGGAGTTTAGCATAACTACAAATTGAGTTAATGCCAACAGTGTTTTTTGCCCAGTAACAAGACTGTCTTGATGTACTTTATAAAATAAAGATTTATATTTTTTAGAGTTTTTTAGTTTTTCAACAATATTGGCTAAAGATTCATCCATTTCATTTTCACTAATAATAGGAGCCAATGCCTGTACCTCCAAATGGTTGACACCTCCGTCCCACATAAATGAAGTATTCCAGGCTAAATTCATTATTGATATAGAATTTCGAGTTCCTATTCGTCCTTCAATACCATGACTTAAGTCGTGATCTACATGAGTAAAACCAGTAGCTTGCAAATGACAAGATGCACATGAAATTGTATTATCCCTAGACAATAGTGGGTCATAGAATAAATGTCGCCCCAACTGAAATTCTTCTTCTGTCATTGATAATTTGGAAAAATTATATTCAGGTTTTGGCCAATATTCAGGGTATTCAAAAAGCAAGGCTTTGTTTTTAACAATTACAAAACCAAGACACAAAAATATGCCTAGAAAAAAAATGATATGTCTTATAAACTTATTCATTTAATGAAAATAAAGAAGGGATTATATCTGCTATCTGAATGGCTTCCTTACCCGGTATCATTACTTGGTTCAAGGTATTTAATGAGATAGTATTGAATAAAGTAGCCATCTCTAAGTCAATTATAAGGACCTTGTTTTTTGTTGTAGAAAAGTCTAAAGTTAGAGATCTGGTAGCAGCGAATGGTTGTTGATAGCCTCCAATATGAAATTGAAATTTATTTTTTCTAGTATTACAGCTAGGACTTTTTCCTTCTATTTTAAAATTAATATAACCACTTTGCCAAGACCAATACATACCATTTGCTGGATCTAATGAGCCAGAAAGCGCTCCTGAAGTATTCATTTTTTCTTCTACTCCAATATTAAATAACAATTGATCTCCTTTTTTATAACTAACATTCTCTAGTAGTATATTTAATTTTTCATCATTAAACACTTCTATTAAAAAATTACTATTCGGAATGGATTTGGTGTTGCCATCTTTTGTTAAAATTTTAAAATCTGTTACGTAAAATTTTATTTTTAAAAACTGAAGAGAATCATTATTTCTTGAAACATACCAAGAGTTTTTTGCTAATATTTCTTTATTAAAAACAGGATTAAATTCTATTTTTAAGTGACTTTCTTGTGCAAAAAGAACACTATTAGTAATAAGCAGAAGTAGTGTAACTAACTTTAATTTAATAGGTAAAAAGATTTTAATTGTTCTGGCCATTAACATAAAGTTATTTGAGATATAACTTTAGATGGTATTTTTAAAAAAAACTTGCGGTTAAATGGAAAAAAAGAATAAAATTTTTTAAACTTTTATAATTCAGCACCATTCCAAATTAAGTGTGAAAGCTTTATTGAAATTCTTGTATTAATATTTCACTCTAAGACTGCTTGCATAAAGTTTTTATATTCTGAAAAGGTCTTTTTATGGATAGATAACAGTTTCTAAAACTTCCCAAACAGTATTGGCTACAATTTTATGACCTTCCATTGTGGGGTGAATGCCATCACTCTGATTTAATTCAGCAATACCTCCCACGTTTTTTAAAATAAAAGGAATAAATTTTAAATCATTTTTTATTGCTAAATCAGAGAAAATACTTCTGAATTCAGAAGTGTAATCCTGACCCATATTAGGTGGTAATTCCATACCAGCTAGAATAATCGTAGTACTTGGGTTTTTATCAAGTACCATATCGATAATAGCTTGCAGATTAGCACGTGTTTCAGTTAAAGGAACACCACGCAAACCATCGTTAGCTCCTAGTTCTAAAAGAAAAATATCAATATCTTCATTCAGCACCCATTTGATTCTGCTTTTGCCACCTGCGGTAGTCTCCCCACTTAATCCGGAATTTACAACCACATAATCTAATACCAACGAATCCACTCTTGTTTGCAGTAAACTAGGGAAGGCGTCATTGATATCATCCAATCCATATCCTGCAGTAAGACTGTCTCCAAAGCACAGTATGGTCTTTTTTAAACTAGTCACTATCACTGTGTTTTCTGCTGTTTCAGGTGTGATGGTTTCAACATCTTTTTTGGTCGTATTTGAGTTGCCACATGAGATGAAAATTAAGGCCATCATAAAATAACAAAACTTTAAGAGTTTACCTTCCATTTGAGTAGTTAGATTTAAAAGCATTTGTATATTTTTAGCCTTGTACATATTAGTAGAATAAATTTAAATTTATATGCCAAAGATATTAAAGATTAACGGGCTAGAAAAAACATATACTAGCGGTTCTAAACAATTAACAGTATTACAAAATGTGTCTTTTGATGTGGAAAAAGGACAGACTTTTTCTATTGTTGGACCCTCTGGAAGTGGAAAAACTACCTTATTGGGCTTATGTGCCGGCTTGGATAAACCTGAAGCAGGTACCGTAGAATTATGTGGTTATGATTTAAATACCCTTAATGAAGATGAATGTGCACAATTACGGAATAAGGAAGTAGGTTTTATTTTTCAAAACTTTCAATTACTACCAACACTTACCGCACTTGAAAATGTAAGTGTGCCCTTAGAATTACAAGGCGCAAAGGATGCTGCTATCCATGCTAAGGCATTATTAAAAAAAGTTGGTTTATTAGATCGTTTAGATCATTATCCATCTCAGTTATCGGGAGGAGAGCAACAACGTGTAGCCTTAGCAAGAGCTTTTTCAAATAGACCTTCTATATTATTTGCCGATGAACCCACAGGAAATTTAGATGAAGAAACCGGAGAAAAAGTAATTAAGTTGCTGTTTGAATTGAATAAAGATGCAGGAACAACCTTGGTAATTATTTCTCACGATCTAGAATTAGCCAACAGAACGCAACAAATATTGAGACTTAAAGGTGGACAAATAATGACTAACGAACCTACAGCACATTTTGAGTAAACCTAAATTCACATCAAAAAACAACAACGCTTGGCTTTTTAAAATGGCTTGGCGTGATGCCAAAGCAAGTCGAGTGCGCCTATTCCTTTTTATGGCGTCCATTATTTTAGGCATTGCAGCAGTCGTTTCCATTCAGTTATTTAGTAAGAATCTGGAAGATAATATACAGTTACAATCGAAAGCCTTAATGGGTGCCGATTTTATCATTGATAGTCAGCAAATACCTACCGATAGAGCACAAGCCATTATTGATTCTTTAGAACCAGATGCTTCTGAAGTTAATTTTGTTTCTATGATTGCTTTTCCAAAGAATGGAGGAACAAAATTGGTAAATGTTCGAGGTTTGGAAGGTGGTTTTCCATTTTATGGTACTATTGATTCGCAACCCGTTTCAGCAGCTGCCAACTACCAAAAACTTGGTGGCGCTTTGGTCGATGCTACACTTATGCTTCAGTTTAATATTAAACCGGGCGATTCTATTAAAATTGGGGAATTAACCCTACCGATTATGGGTTCTTTAAAAGCCATTCCCGGTAGTTCTGCCATTTCTTCTTCCGTTGCACCACCCATTATTATTCCGTATCGTTTTATAGCGCAAACCAAACTTTTACAGTTTGGGAGCCGTAAAGAATATCAGTTTTTTTATAAAGCACCAAATTTAGATTTAGCGCTTTTAGATAAAGAACTAGATCCTATGTTGGATGCAGAAAATGCCGATTTAGATACGCACACAAGCACCAGTAAACGTTTAGGACAGCGATATGTTAATGTAAGTAAGTTTCTAAATCTTGCTGCATTTATTGCCTTATTATTAGGTTGTGTAGGTATTGCAAGTTCTGTAAATATATACATCAAGGAAAAGCTAAAAGCGGTAGCCGTATTAAAATGTATGGGTGCTACCAGAAAGCAAAGTTTTTTAATATTTCTTATACAAATCTCAGGAATAGGAATCATTGGTGGCTTTTTAGGAACCTTAATCGGAGTAACTCTTCAGGAACTCTTTCCTTATATTTTAAAAGAATTTTTACCCTTTGATGTTGAAGTCAGTATTACCATGCAGCCCTTGATTATGGGTGTTTTACTCGGCTTTTTTATGTCGGTATTGTTTGCTTTATTGCCCTTAATACGTACTTGGTATGTTTCCCCTTTAGAGGTGTTACGCATCGGTGGAAGTCCTCAAGAAAAACCTAAGAAAGCGCGTTTAGTAGTTTTTACACTCATCCTCGTCTTTCTTTATTTATTTTCATTTTGGTTGCTTCGGGATGCGAAATTTGCCTTTGCTTTCGTCATTGGTATTTTGGTGACCTTTGCTATATTGGCGGGTATTGCAGTAGTATCTATGAAAGCCGTTAAAACCTATTTTCCTAGGAGCGCAGGTTTTACTATTCGACAAAGTTTATTAAATTTATTTCGTCCAAATAATCAAACCTTAGTCTTAATCGTGGCTATTGGTTTAGGGACGTTTTTAATAAGCACCTTATATTTCACTAAAGACATTCTATTAACTAAAACAAACGTTGGCCAAGCTTCTGAAAATGCAAACCTTATTACTTTAGATGTACAAATAGATCAGCTTGAGGAAATTGTAAAAACATTTGATGCGAACGACTTAATAGTCATGGATAATATTCCCTTGGTAACTATGCGAATGCACAGTATTAAAGGAAAACTGGTGAATGCCCTGCGAAAGGATACTACCAGCCAAGTAAGAAGTTGGCTTTTAAATCACGAATTTAGAACCACCTATCGCGATGCATTGATCCCTTCCGAAGCAATTATAGAAGGAGCGTGGGTTTCAACTCAAACACCTAATGACCCAATTAAAATTTCAATCTCAGACAATCTTGCTGCAGATGCCAAAGTAACGGTTGGAGATCCTATTGTTTTCAATGTGCAAGGAGTACTTATGGAAACTACTATTGGTAGTATTCGGAAAGTAGATTGGGGCCGAATGCAACTTAATTTTTCTATTTTATTTCCGAAGGGAATATTAGAAAATGCACCACAGTTTAATGTATTAACAACCTATGCACCCACTGAAGAAAGTTCGGCAGCATTGCAACGAGATTTGGTGGCAAAATTCCCAAATGTTTCAATTATAGACCTTCGACAAGTTTATACCATCGTAGAAGATATATTAGGTAAGGTTTCATGGATCATCAATTTTATGGCTTTCTTTAGTATTCTTACCGGTATTATTGTGTTGATAGGATCGGTGCGTAATAGTAAATATCAACGGATTAAGGAAAGTGTATTACTTAGAACCTTGGGTGCTAAGAATGCTCAAATATTAAAAATAGCTGCCTTAGAATATTTGTTTTTAGGTATTTTAGGAAGTTTAGTAGGCATCCTTTTGGCTTTGCTAAGTAGTTTATTGTTAGCTATATTTGTATTTAAAGAACCTTTTATACCTTCTGTAATTCCGTTTTTGGTGTTTTTGCCTGGAATTTCACTATTGGTATTGGGGATTGGATTAAGCAATATCCGGACTGTTTTAAAAAGTTCACCATTAGAAGTATTGCGAAGAGAAGCATAATAACTATAAATCCAGATGTCAATTTAGAACTCTTAAAAACCCTTTTAAGGAGCTTTTTGTTTGTTTATGTGAATAACTACATATGAGCAACTATTAATTATTTTATAATTAAAGAACAAAACTACATCTAGTATTAAGACAGTTTGTTACTTTAGAAATGTTAACATAAACTGCCCTTTAACGAATATAATTGTATTATACCATATATTTATCGTAATATAGCAGAAATAATTAAAGAAAACTTTTTGAGTTTTTCTTTTTAAAATTTATCGCTCCCGCCATGAATAATAAATTGTTTTTGTTCTTAACTGAATATAGTAAAAACAGTACTAATGTTTTTATTGCCAAGCCCTTTTTAAACACCTTTCTTTTCTTAATGTTATTTCCTCTTTGTGGATTTGCACAAGTAGGTATAGGGACAACCGATATTGATTTCTCTGCCATACTTGAAATTAAGAGTACCGATAAAGGAGTATTGTTTCCTAGCCTTACTATATTAGAAAGAGATGCTCTGGATGCTGCTGCTGCAGCTAGTCCTAATGGAGTGGTTCCTGCCGGTTTATTAATATACTGTGAAGATTGTTGTCAAAATGGGACTGGTTCTCCATATTATTATAATGGTACCATTTGGAAATCAGTTGATAGCAACTGTATTGATGTAAATGCATTTCCAGAATGTTTAAGTATGGTAACAACAATAACTAATCTGCATCATATGAACGCTTATTCCCCGCCATTATTTATAGATGGTCTGCTAAATGGTTATACCCAAGCAAACTGGCAATTTTGTGAAATGCATGGTGAAGGAGATGATGAGGTGAATTTTAATTTTAATCAAACACTTCCGGCAGGATACAAGATACAGCTGTTTTTTTATAAAGGTGATGGTAGTTCTGGAATTTCAGGAGATTTAAAAGATGGTGGAAGTGTGCATCAAACCGTTAGTTCCGATGCGCTTCCAGCCAATGCGACATTGGCGTCAATCCCGACTGGTGAACCTCTAGATTTTGTGTTAACAATAACTTTATTATCTGATACCGATGAAGTTTACGTTACCGCGAACGATAAACATCCCTATTTATGGGAAATAAAGGTATTTGATAGTAATGATGTTGAAGTACCACTTACTTGTCCTTAATACCCAGCTACAATTAGATAACTTATTATTTTAGACTTTTCTTGTTTAATAGAAGATAATACCTACAAAATGAAAAATAAATCATTTTATTTCACAACGGCATACTATAGAAATAGTATTGATGTTTTTCTTTCTAGACCCTCTTTATACGTGTTTCTTTTCTTAATGTTGTTTCCGCTTTTAGGCGCTGCACAAGTAAGTATAAATACAACCGATATAGATTCTTCTGCTATGTTTCAAGTAGAGAGTAGTAATAGCGATAAAGGCATATTGTTTCCTAGACTCACTATAGCGCAAAGAGATGCTATGAAAGAGGCGGCTGATCTTGAAGGAGAAATTATGACCCCCGGATTAACTATTTACTGCACCGATTGTTGTAAAAATGGAACAGGTGCTATGTATTATTTTAATAGTGTTGAATGGAAATCATTTGATAGTGAATGTGAAGATTTATTTGTGTGTCTCGATGCTGAAACTACAATATCTGCTACATTTAATCTGGTTCCTGCAAGTATTCCTCTTTTTATTGACGGTAATACTGTATTGGCAGAACAAGATCCAACTGATCTGGCAATATTAGAATTAGAGAAAAGAACTGATGATAGGATTGATATTGTTTTTCCAACAAATCTTCCCATCGGATACAAGATCCAATTATATTATAATAACAGTCAAGATCCTGGGAATTTAGGAATATTTGCAAGTCCGAGGTTGGGAGCTGGTATTCAAATTGGTCAAAATGCTAATACATTTACTGGGGTTTTAAATGGTGCTGTAGAGACAAATACTGGCAATGATTATATGTTAACAATAACTTTGTTGTCAACAATTGATCGAATTAGAGTAAGATCTGCTGCAGCTAATAGTAACGCTGCAAATGAATATTTTTTAGAAATAAAAATATTTAACAACTTTGATGTAGAAATACCACTTACTTGTGATGTATTTGTAACACCACCAGAATGTCTCGATCTTGTGACTACGATTTCTAACTCAGATCATTTTGAGAATGCGAGTAAACCACTTTTAATTGACGGTGATCTTACTTTTGCTAGCCAAACTGGTAGTGAAATAAATGATTTAAGAATGCATAGTCCAACTAGGGATATTGTAGATTTTACTTTTCCAGAGGATCTTCCTATTGGTTATAAGATTCGTTTATATTTTAGTGATAATGAACGCCCAAGGTCTGGTGGTGTGTTTCAACATGGAATCGTTGCTGTTCCAAGTATTGGTGGAGTTGCAACTGGTCAAGATGTTAATACACTAACAGGGCTTTTACCGGGTAGTGAAATTACAAGTAATACTAATGATCATTTTGTAACAATAACTTTGAGTGAAATAACTGATAATGTTCAAGTAAGCTCAAGTGTTTTTATAGATGGGGATCACGTCATACTTTTAGAAATAAAATTATTTGATAGCAACGATATTGAAATACCACTTAGTTGCCCTTAATCCGTACCTGGTATGTTTCCCCTTTAGAACTGCTACGAATAGGAGGAGTTCCCACAGAAAAACCTAAGAAAAGGCGTTTAGTGGTTTTTAAGTTGATCATCCTATTTCTATATTCATTTATATTTTTGTTGCTCCGTGATGCGATATTTGCCCTAGTATTGGTAAGTAGTTTATTGTTGGCTATATTTGTATTTAATAAACCCTTTGGACCCTCCGAAATTTCGTTTTTGGTGTTTTTATTTGGATTTTTACTATTGGTATTAGGGATAGGATTAAGCAATATCCAGACTGTTTTAAAAAGTTCACCATTAGAAGTATTGCGAAGAGAAGCATAACAACTATAAATCCAGATATCACTTTCGAACTCTTAAAAACCTTTTAAAAATGAATGCTATACCAACTATAAAATTATATGGGGCCGAGGGTTGTCATAAATCAAACTATTATAAATTATTACTGGACAAAACGACCTTGCCCTATCATTTTTTGGATGTAGAACAACAGGAAGACCATGCGGAAGAACTGCGTGATCTTTATGAAAATAGAAAGCTTAATTTTCCGACGATTACTATTGGTAAAAAGAAATTAAGAAATCCAGATAAAGAAGAATTAGAAAAATGGTTAAATAAATTAATACCGACTAAATAAAATTGTAAAAAAGATATATAAAAATGGAAAAATATAAGAAAGCCTACATAGCAGGCGGTTGTTTTTGGGGAATGGAAGATCTTTTTAGAGTTCGACCTGGTGTTGTAGACACCGAAGTTGGATACCAAGGTGGAGCTAACGACCATCCAACTTATCAGAATCATCCAGGGCATGCGGAAGGCATTGAGATCACTTACAATCCAGAAGAAACATCCTTTAAATTACTATTGGATTATTTTTTTAGAATCCACAATCCAACCACAGAAGATCAGCAAGGAAATGATAGAGGTTCCAGTTATAGGTCTACTATTTTTTATCAAAATAAAGAAGAAAAAAAGCAGGCGGAAGAATTTATTAAGATAGTAAATACTTCAGGACGTTGGGAAGCAGATGCGGTTACTACTTTAGAACCCTTCGTTCCTTTTTGGGCTGCAGAGCCAGAACATCAAGATTATTTACTAAAAAAACCAAATGGTTATACCTGTCATTTTGAAAGGTTTGGCACTTTTGTTTAAGCTATTCTGTAATACTGTTAGAAGTGCAATTGGACTATAATTATTGAATAATTAGAAATTACCCTTATGAAACTTAATATAGACGATCGATTTACTAAAGAATTACCAGCAGATCCAATTCTTGATAACTCAAGAAGGCAAGTACAAAAGGCTTGTTTCTCTTATGTAACTCCTAAAAAAACGGAAAACCCAGAAATACTGCATATCTCACCAGAGATGCTTTCTGCATTGGGTTTGACGGAAGAAGATGCCACTAGCAAGCAATTCCTAAATGTATTTACAGGAAATAGCGTTTTGCCGAATACCACTCCTTATGCAATGTGTTATGGAGGACATCAATTTGGTAATTGGGCAGGACAATTAGGAGATGGTCGCGCGATTAATTTAGCGGAAGTAAAACATGATAACCAACACTGGACACTGCAATTAAAAGGGGCAGGGGAAACTCCCTATTCCCGTACCGCAGATGGTTTGGCAGTATTGCGATCTTCTGTTCGAGAGTATTTGTGTAGCGAAGCGATGTATCATTTAGGAGTTCCTACCACCAGAGCCTTGTCATTGGCATTATCTGGAGATGAAGTATTAAGAGATATGCTCTACGATGGAAATGCAGCTTATGAAAAAGGAGCTATTGTTTGCCGAGTATCACAAAGTTTTTTACGCTTTGGTAATTATCAACTATTAGGAGCAAGACAGGACGAAGAGACCTTAAAAACACTGGTCGATTATACCATTAAACATCATTTTCCACAGTTGGGAACCCCTTCTAAGGAAACCTATTTAAAGTTTTTTGAAGGGGTGTTAAATAGTACTTTAGAAATGATCATTCATTGGCAACGTGTTGGTTTTGTACACGGGGTGATGAACACCGATAATTTATCCATTCTTGGGCAAACCATAGATTATGGACCTTACGGTTGGTTAGAAGGTTACGATCACAATTGGACTCCCAATACTACAGACAGTCAGTTTAAACGCTATCGGTATGGAGCGCAAATGGAAATTGGACATTGGAATTTGTACCAGTTGGCAAATGCTTTATATCCATTAATTGGAGAAGCAGACGACTTAGAACGTATTTTACATAGCTATCATGAAAAAGCCCAAGGACAGTATTTAGTGATGATGCGAAGTAAATTAGGATTGTTTACAGAAGATAAAAATGATGTGGAACTAATTGGGAATTTAGAAAACATCTTGCAATTAACAGAAACGGATATGACCATATTCTTTAGAAATTTAAGCGATTTTTCTACGGAAAGCCCTTTAGAAGGATTGACGATTGTTACCGATGCTTTTTATCTACCCAATGATATCTCCGATTTGATAAAACAAAAATGGAATTCCTGGTTTTTGGACTATGCAACACGTTTACAAAAAGAAGAACACACTTCTAAAGAACGAAAAGAGCAGATGAACCAAGTAAACCCCAAATATGTACTCCGTAATTATATGGCGCAATTAGCCATCGATGCTGCTAATAAAGGGGATTATAAATTAATCGATGACTTATTTAAATTGCTAAAAAAACCATACGATGAGCAGCCAGAAAACGAGCAATGGTTTGTAAAACGTCCAGATTGGGCTCGACATAAAGCAGGATGTTCGATGTTGTCTTGTAGCTCTTGATGGTGTTGTTGGATCAATTATTAAAATTAAGATTGCCTATTTTAAATTATATTTGAAAAAATAAATTCAACATGATGATATTGAAACGTGTGTTATTCCTAATTGCTATACTTTTTACTTTACAAAGTATGGGTCAAGAAAATGAACCCGCTACTTCTTTTTGGAATACGCTAAAATCCCACTGTGGTAAAGCCTATGCTGGAGTACTTGAAATTCCGGAGGAAGATGAAGCCTTTGGAGGAAAGAAACTGGTGATGCACGTGAGGTCTTGTTCGGAGAATGAAATAAAAATTCCTTTTTATGTGGGAGATGACAAGTCGCGAACCTGGATTTTATCAAGGAATGAAGGAATTATTTCCTTAAAACACGATCACCGTCATGAAGATGGAACTATGGATGCTGTTAATTTTTATGGTGGAACTGCTTCGAATCAAGGAAAGGCAAACATTCAATTTTTTCCAGCAGATGTTCATACACAAACACTTATACCAGATGCAGCAACAAACGTTTGGTGGATTACCATCGACGAAAAAACTTTTACCTATAATTTACGTCGTTTAGGAACAGACCGTGTTTTTAAAGTCGTTATGAATCTTACAGAAGCAATTGAAACTCCAAAAGCACCTTGGGGCTGGGAGGATTAAGTAAAATATTATTTTAGCAATGGATACTTTTACTTCCGCAGCAAAAAAAAACACGCTCCAAAATTGAAGTGTGTTTTTATTATTTAGTAAAGATGGAAGGCTATACTATTCTTCCATTTTTTTACCATTTATTTCTTGTCCACCTTGAAAAAGAGTCACACTATCAATGTTGCCTTCCTCATTTTTATTAAAGACTAATTGTGCATTAATCACTTTTAAATAAAATTCATTTTCAGTTTTCGGAAAAATATCAAATGCTGGTTGCCCTGTAGCTTGTGTTTTTAATTGGTTTCCTTCTTTGGTAACCGTAAGAATAAAACTAGGCATGAGTTCGTATTTTCCAATGTAAGTTTCTAAAACAGCATCAGCTATTATTACTTCTTTTTCCAAATCGCTTACATCATCACCTAATTTCTTTAAAAAATCGAGACCGTTTTGGTTATTAGGGTTTAATACTACCGATTTTCTATAGTTTTTAATGGCTAGATCGTTTTTACCTAATTTCATTAAACTCTCCCCTAAACTATCGTAGGCATTTGAGGAGGTAGGGAATTCTTCAGTAATAAGCTGAAATACTTTGGAAGCTTCCGCTACTTTATCAGCTCCCATAAGTTGATATCCAATAGCATTCATTTCTCTTTCACTTAAACTATACGTTTCATCATCTTTAATGGTATTATAATATGCAATTCCAGCATCAACTCCTTTATCTTCAATTACAGCCATTACCGCATCCGCTACAGACTTTTTAGGCATATCGTAGTCTTTACCACGGATGATGCCTCGAATGGCTTTAGTCATATTGTCAAGTGGTGCTCCACCTGTATTATTTAAAAGCACAATCAAAGATTTATTTGAAGTTGCTCTAGAAATATTAGTATTAAATCCGTTAATACCTCCACCATGTCCAATGGTATAAATACTATCGGTAGAAGTTCCTATTTTGGAATAACCAACAGCCCAACCATACGCATAATCTGCGCTACCAAAGGCGGTGATATAAGGCTTAAAATATAGGGTCATATATTTTTTAGGTAAAAGGGTAGTGGTATATAAAGCTTGATCCCACTTATATAAATCTTCAACAGTGGAATACATAGAGCCTGCTGCATAAGGAATAGTCATATCTAAATACCTAGAATTCACATAGTCTCCTCCTTGTTTTTCGTAACCTGTGGCTCTATTTTTTAAAATGTCGCTATGATTATCATAACCCGTTTCCTTCATATTTAATGGAGTAAAAATTTTATCCTGAAGCATTTGCTCATAGCTTTTTCCAGATAATTTTTCAACTAGGACGCCGAGAAGAAAATATCCCGAATTACTATAACTAAACTTTTCGCCAGGTGCAAAATCCAATTCCTTTTCATCAAACTTTTTTACAAATTCTTCTGGAGTATATGGATTGCGGCTTTCATCTTGCATAAACTTAGGAAATGCAGTGTAATTTGGTATTCCTGAAGTATGTGTTAGTAAATGATGGGTTGTGATAATATCGCCGGTTGCTTTTGGATAGTCTGGTAAATAGGTAGTAATAGGCTTTTGTAAATCTAATTTTCCATCGGCTACTAATTGTAAA
Organism: uncultured Flavobacteriaceae bacterium; assembly: GCA_913052585.1. GTDB lineage: Bacteria > Bacteroidota > Bacteroidia > Flavobacteriales > Flavobacteriaceae > Marifrigoribacter. The sequence goes on from CAJXEB010000010.1 coordinate 47,728, forward strand.
ATAAGCATTGCTGTAAATTGTTTGGTGACAGAGCCCAAACGATGTTTTGTATTGGCTTGGTTGGGAATGTCCCATTCCATATTTGCCAAGCCAAATCCTTTTTTATAAATAACGGTTCCTTGGTCTGCTACCAAAACAGAACCATTAAACTTACCGTATTCTTGATAGGTACTTATAAGTTCATCGATTTGCTCAACTTTCGTTTGAGCAAAAGACATAGTGCTTACAAATACTAAAAAAAGCATTAAAATGCCATTTTTAAATAATGGATAATTTAAATTTAATTTCATAATTAAGTTTTTGATTGGTTGTTATTAGTTAGTAAATTACTTGTATATGACGAACTATGGCTTTGATATGTTACAGAATAATACATTAATTACAACAATTGATATATGTTAGGTTTTTTTATTTTGAATTCATTTAACAAGAATTGTGTATTTATTTAGTGTTAATGGATTGATTTTCTTTCCGCAGTAATTAAAAAAAATGGACATCGATTACTGATATTGTGTGTGTTACAAAAACAATGCCGAAATCATTTTATTTTTAAAACTGAAGTCAAACCTTTCGTAGCAACTACCGTAGCTAAGTAGCTATTATACAAGCTTCTCTAGATGGGCTTTTAACATAGCTTTAACCTTCAAAAACGGATAATGTGAATCTAATTTCTTATCTTAACTGAGAATATAAAACATCATAATTGGAAAAATTATTAATGATTTAAAATTTAAAACTAAAGTAAAACAAACATACCCTACGAATCCAAATGGAGAAACAATATCAAGAATAGAATATTTAATATCGACAAAATACCGTTGATGAAAACCAAATTAAAATATAGCATAAAAAAAGACAATATAATATCATTTTTAAAATGTAGGTATCAATTTTAACAGAAAGCATATGAAGACCAAGATAGAACTGGAACAGCATATAATAAAGATCACAGGCATCATTTACAATGAATACCCTGAGTTATCTAAATACATTATTGAAATACCAATAAACGATTCCCAAGGAGATGAAATTAATCTCAAAAACCTTGAGGATTACTATCATTCTTTAGAGGAGATTGTAAGTAAATATGCTAAAAATACACATATAAGTAGGAAATGAAAAGTGCATTAATCAAAAAATACGTTAAAGAATCTAAAGCTTAAAAAAAAGAATAATTAAACCAATAAAAAAAAACAAACATGAAAATTCAATTTAATACGGATAAAGCGATAAGTGGAAATGAAAGAGATCAGCAATACTTTAGCTCTCTGATAGCTGAAGGACTAAAGATATATGAACCTCATATTACAAGAATAGAAGTCCATTTATCAGATAAAAACGGAAAAAAGGAGGAACTTAATGATTTGCGATGTTTGCTGGAAACCAGAATTGAAGGTAGGCAACCTTTAGCAGTTTCATGTCAGGCTGATACTGTTGAACTTGCCGTATCAGGTGCTATTGACAAACTCACCGCTTCTTTAGAAACAATTCTAGGGCGGATGCAAAATCAAGAAAAAACTACTTTATAAAAATAAAAACACCACATAAATAAGTATCTGAATGGAACATTTAATCGCAACTATTTTTCAAAACAGTTATTGCTTTTAAATTGTTCCATACTTTATGTACATAGTTTTTAGGCGAAATTCTAAATAATAGGATTGACTTGCTGTTTTTTTCGCAAAGATTTTGTTCAATATAAAAGTTTAATACCAGTGGTTTTTTAGTAATAAAGGTATCGTAAATGCTTGCTTTACCAATAAAAGCGCCCTCTTTAGTTTTTGTGATTTCTACTGTTGTTTTTGGTAATACAAGGTCTTTTTCTTTATTAACACCTTCTAATAAACCATCGTAATATTTTTTTATATAATCTTCTACTTGTCTTAGTGTTACTTCTTTATCAATATTGACTTTCCAAGCAAACGTGTAGGTCCAAAAATTAGGACTGGCGGTATCGTTCCAACCTTTTGGAAATCGTGCATCTTCGAAACCTTTAAGTTTAATATCTTGGGCAAAATGTAATGGAATTGCAAAGAGTTCTTTTTCCCAAGTATCATCCACCTTTAAGAGATCTGTACTGTACGTAATTCCTAATTTTGCGAGCATTGCAATAGCGTTATTATTCTTAGGATTTAATGCTAAAGATTTTTTATAATTAATAATTGCTTCCTCATTTTTCCCTAACATCATTAGCGCTTCAGCATAACTATCGTAAGTATTGTCTCTGTCTGGAAACACTTCAGTAGCTAATTTGAATATTTTGGCAGCATCTTGGGCACTTCCAGCATGCAAAAACCGGTAACCTGCAACAATGAGGTCTTGTTCGCTTTTTCGATATTCTGGCGCATCTTTATGTTTGTTATAAAATTGAATACCTGTATCGATGCCTTCCTTTTCAATAGTTTTAACCATAAATTGAGCTAAAGGAATTAGCGGTAAATCGTATGGTTTATCATATAAAACACCTGTAATCGCAGTGGTAATAGAGGTGCGAAAGGAATGACTGGAATTATTTAATATGATAATTGAAGCATTGCGAGACGGAATTTTAGTATATAACGAACGAAAACCATCAATAGAACCACTATGACCTATCGTTCCTATATTTTCTGAAGTATTACCAATGGGTTTATCCATGAATTCCCAACCATAGCCATAATGTCCTCCATAACTTGGATCTACTATTTGTTTAGTAAAAATTTGATCCATATATTTTTTTGGTAATAATGTTTCAGTATTTAATGATTGATCCCAAAGAAATAAATCTTCAACTGTAGCATAGATAGCTCCTGCAGCATATGAAGTTGACTCATCTGAATTATCCGTATTATAGTATTCGCCAAAACTTCTATTGTAACCAGAGGCCATATTTTTAATAAGCGGACTGTGTTTATAAAACCCAGAGTTTTTCATCCCTAAGGGTTTAAAAATATTTTCCTGCAATGCGTCTTCATACGATTTTCCTGTAATGGTCTCTATAATGTAACCTAATAGCGTGTATCCAGAATTGCTATACTTAAAGCGTTCTCCTGGACTAAACTCAAGGGCTACACTTGCAAACTGATTGACCATTGCTTCAGGTTGATTGTGTTTTTCTTTGTCTGATCTATCTTGTCCAATTCCTGCTGAGTGGTTGAGTAGGTGATGAATGGTAATCTGATTCCCATTTACTTTAGGATAATTTGGTAAGTATGATGAAATAGGTTGATGTAACTCTAATTTATTTTCAGCAACTAATTGCATAATTAGCATGGCTGTAAAAGCTTTGGTCAACGAAGCAATTTGGAATTTGGTATTTATTGTATTAGGAATGTCCCATTCCATATTGGCGAATCCTAATCCTTCTTTGTATATAATTTCACCTTGATCTGCTACTAGAATTGCTCCATGAAACATATCATATTCTGAATACAAACCAAGAAGTTCATTTATTTTAACAACTTTACTTGTTGTATCATTTTTAACTTGTGCATTAATACAAGCAGTACTAGATAATGTTAATATCAGAAGTATTCCAATCCATAAAATCTTATTCATAACTTAATTTTTATAATAGCTGCAATAATACAAGCACTATTTATGAAGCTCAAAACTAGGTTTTATAAGCCCATTAAGTGTCAAACAAATGTAAAAGAAGTGTCAATAATTGTAAAATTTCATCCATAAAAACAAACTCTTGGAGCAACCCACGAGCATCTCCAAAACATTTTTATTAGCCATGTTTTAATGAATCTCCATGCCATCAAGGCAGGTAGGTGGTTTTTAAAAAGTTTTATGCTTTATTTAAATGTATGGCGTTTCTCATCTGTAGAAGATGCGCTTAGTAATTGGTTAAATGTTCTTATGGTATTAAAATCGCGGGTAATTTCATCAGAAACCGCAATCCCAGGAATACCAGTTTTTACTATATCTGCAACATCTTTTGTAGTGATCCCTCCAAAACCAATAATTGGAGTTTCAGTTTTTAAGGCCTCTGTGATTGCAGTAAATCCGTTTAAACCTAAAGCCGGACTTAAATTGTCTTTAGTTGAATTAATTCTAAAAGGGCCTAAACTAATATAATCGACTACGTTACTAATTAATGTTTCGCAATCTTGTAAGGTATTTGCGGTTACACCTATAATTTGCCAAGTGTATAAATGCCTTCTAGGTATTATAAGAGAAGTATCATGCTTCTCAAAATGAACTCCATCTGCTTTAACTGCTCTTGCTATTTTATAATAATCGTTAATAATTAACCTAGTTTGAAAGTAAGATGTCATTTCTCTAGCCTCTGTAGCTAGCTTTAAAACATTTTTTTCTGAAACATTTTTTAAACGTAATTGCACTAATTCTGCACCAGATGCACATGCTTTTTGAATGTTTTCCAGGTGTTCTATTGGAGTGCTTCCCTGTGATATATAATGTAGTTTAGGTATAGTCATGCCTTATTGTTGTTATTGAATCTGCATTTATGACAATATAAATACTTTATTTATAAATAAGATTCCATTTCTAAAATTAAAAAGAAATTTGATTCATTTATTAATCAGAGCAAAAATGATAAATAAAAGATAGTATACAAGGTAAAACAAGATTATTCGAAATAAATATAATAGTTTTTAAATTTGATTTATTGGCACTATCTTTGCAAACTAATAAGTATTAATAAATTAAATTACATTACAATGAGTAAAGGAACAGTAAAATTTTTCAATGA
>CAJXEB010000011.1 GCA_913052585.1 uncultured Flavobacteriaceae bacterium
TGTAGCACCAGAACCATTTAAAGAAGGTAAACAGCGGGTTCCATAACGAGTATACATATACATCATCATTCGTGCAACATCACCTTTCCATTCATCACCAGGGTACCAATTGCTACCTACATTTCCAGAATTACCAGAACCATCTCCAAACTTGCGATTACCTCTATTACCATTCATTTGTTGGTCACTCGCTCTTAAATTATGTGGATCTGCAATGATACCTATAGAGCTATTGCTTGCGCTTCCCATTTCAGGATCTGCATTAGATCTTGCAAAAACATGCTCTCTATTATATTCACAATTTGTACCTCCAAAATCATCTTTATCTCGTGATCTATCTGTTGTACAACTTCCAGTATTATCATATCCATATATTAATAATACCTCTGAAGTATTATCTGGATTTTCATCAGTAACCTTCATGGTATCTCTAACCTCACCATAGGTAAAATTTGAATTCGTAATTGCAATTTTAGATTGTAACTCTATATATAAATCCTGTCCAGTTAATGTCAAGTCAACATCATTATAATAAGGTTGTTGTGCAAAAACATTTTGTGCAATTAAGATACAGAGTAATAGTGTAATTTTTTTCATTGATTTGTTTTTTTTGGGTTAATCGTTTTTTTGTAGTAATGCCATATAGAATCCATCAAAACCACTTTCGCTTGGGAATATTTTTTCTTCTTTAACAAATTTAAAATCTTTTCCAGATTCTCTTTTTAAAAATTCTTTAACTTGTAATTCATTTTCTGAAGGTAAAATCGAACAAGTCGCATATACCATTTGTCCGCCAGGTTTTACCATACGAGAATAAGAATCTAAAATTTCTTTTTGTGTATCTTTTATTCGTTCCAAAAATTCTGGCTGTAATTTCCATTTGGAATCTGGGTTTCTTTTTAAAACACCAATACCAGAACAAGGAGCATCTATTAATATCTTATCTGCTTTACCAATTAGTTTTTTAATTACTTTGCTAGAATCAATAGTTCTTGTTTCAATATTATGAGCGCCATTTCTTTTTGCTCTTCTTTTTAATTCCTTTAATTTATTTTCATAAATATCTAAAGCAATTATTTGCCCTTTATTTTCCATTAAAGCAGCTAAATGCAAACTTTTTCCTCCAGCTCCAGCACAAGTATCTACTACTTTTGACCCTGGTTTTGGATTTAAAAATTTAGCAACTTTTTGTGAAGAAGCATCTTGAACCTCAAACCATCCTTTTTGAAATGCATCAGTTACAAAAACATTGGTGCGTTCTTTTAATTTTAAAGCTTGAGGATGTCCTTTTAGAATCTCAGTTTCAATTTCTAAATCTTGTAAATTGTTCTGTAATTGTTCTTTGGTAGTTTTTAAAGTATTTACTCTTAAAACAACATCGGCAGTTTGATTTAAAGAATGAATTTCTTTATCCCATTTTTTGCCTAACTCAGCTACTCCTAATTCATCTAACCAATCTGGGATAGATTCTTTGTATTTTCTAATTTTAGATAATTCATCAAACTTTCCCTTTATTTTTCTAGTAGGAGTGTTTTCAAATTGTGGCCAATCTGGTATTTGAATTCCTTTTAAGGTTGCCCATACTGTGAAAAGACGGAATAAATTAGTTCGATCAAATGGTTCTTTTACTTCTGCAATTTTTGAATAAAGACGTTTCCAACGTACAATATCATAGGTCGTTTCAGCAATAAATCCACGATCTCTAGATCCCCAACGTTTATCTCTTTTTAAAGTATTTTTTAATACTTTATCTGCTTGTTTCTGTTCATTAAAGATAAGTTGAAGAGAATCAATAGCTGCAAATACTAAGTTTCGGTGTAATTTCATGTGTCTATATTATTTTATTAAATCGGTCACATGCTGTTCGCTATTAGTCATCTTCATTATATTGAAAAATTTTAACATGCTCGTTTGATAGTTTCTAAATAGTTTGCAAAGGTATTATAATAAGGTCTATTGATTTGTTTACTTTTGAAAAAAAATATCAATGCGAATTTCCCTTATAATTTTAAGTTCTATTTTACTTATTTCTTGTAGTAATAATGCATCAAAAAAATTTAGTTCAGTATCTATAGAACGCGTTTTTACTGATAGTTTGAGTATTCGGGCAATTGAACCTATGGATGTTAACAGAGTTTGGTTTGCAGCTAATAATGGGAAGGTTGGCTTGATTGATTATAAAACTCCAAAGTTAGCTACGATTAAATATGAAGACTCATTACTTAATTTTAGAGCAATTTCTTCTATTAATAATGCTGTATTTGTAATAAGTATAGAAAATCCAGGTGTTTTATATAAAATTGGATTCAAAGAAAATAATGCAACAAGTATAGAAGATGTTTACACAGAGAAAGGGAAAAACGTTTTTTATGATGCTATTAAATTTTGGGATGATAAAGAAGGAATCGCAATGGGTGATCCTATAGAAGGTTGCCTTTCAATTTTAGTTACAAGAGATGGTGGTAATAATTGGACTAAGCTTTCTTGTGACATACTTCCTGAAATTGTAAAAGGAGAAGCTGCATTTGCTGCAAGTAATTCTAATATATCGGTTTATAAAAATCATGTTTGGATTGTTACCGGCGGGAAGAAAGCGCGTGTATTTCATTCACCAGATAGGGGAGTAACTTGGGAGGTTTTTGAAACTCCAATCATTCAAGGAAAAAGTATGACGGGTATTTATAGCGTAGATTTTTTAGATGATAAAACAGGGATTATTTTTGGTGGTAATTGGGAAGAGCAAGCATTTAATGAAGGCAATAAAGCCATTACTCATGATGGTGGAAAAACATGGAGTTTATTAAGTAATGGGAAAGGACCAGGTTACCGATCATCCGCTAAATTTATTCCAGGAACTCAAGGGAGCGATATTGTAGCGGTAGGATCTCCAGGTATTTCTTATAGTAATGATGCTGGTGATTCTTGGATAGAGTTATCTAAAGAAGGTTTTTATGCAATTGAATTTGTAAATGATACCTTGGCTTTTGCTTCTGGAAGAAATAAAATTTCAAGATTGATATTTAAATAAAAAAAAGGAGAACAATTTTGTTCTCCTTTATATTATTTCCTTTTTCCTTTTTTTTCTTTAAGTCTTTTTAATAACTTTTCTTTAAAGCTACGTTCTGCTTGTTGAAGCTTTATTATCTTTTTTGGTGCTAAGACTACTTTTAAATTAGATATAAGTTCTTTTTTGTAGTTTAACTCCGTAGTTTTCATTGCTAACATTTTATCAATTAAAATATTAGCCTCTTTATCTGTTAGCGCATCTATTCCTTCTTTTCGTAATTTTCCATTAGAATCACTTCTTTGTTCTATTCTAATAGCCATCATAGCATCATTGTATTCATTATATACAGGCCAGAATTTTTCAGCCTCACTTGATGTTAGATCTAGCTCTTCCGTTATATGGGCGATCTTTAAAGATTTTATTCTTTCAGATTTTGAACCTTGCCCATTGTTATTAGGTCTTTGTCCGTAACTAACTGTAGTAAATACGAGTACTATTAAAATTAACTTTTTCATTTTTTTTTTTTTAATTGTTATTCTATTAAGATTGATGAATCATTGATGTTTTCTAAAAGGTATTCATTTAATATTTCTTCTGAAATATAGTTTTCCTCTAATGCAATTGCACTTAAATCTTCTTCCGTAAATAATAAAGAAAGGTCACTATTATCAATTTCAATATTGCCTTCTTCTATATATGTTTTAATGCTTGAAAAATCAATTTCATCTAGGGTTAACACTTCATTTTTATTATTAACTATCGAAAATATTAATACTGCAACGGCAGCAATGGTTGCCGCATAAAGAATTGTTTTTCTTGACACTATTGAGATTACCTTTATTTTGTTAATTGGTTTTTTTACTTGATGAATAATTCTTTCATCTACCTCATTAAAATATCCTTCTGGAACCTTAAAGCCTGAACCCTTTGGTAGCAATTCAATATTGATTTTATTAAACAAACGATTTTCAAACTCTTCAAAATAATCATTTGGTATATCAAAGCCCTCTTTATGTTTTTTATCTTTCATTTGATGTTTTGACTTTAATTATACTAAAAGGTTTCATTTGTTTTTATAAAATCTGTGATTTTTTTTACAGCGATGTGGTAACTACTTTTTAATCCGCCTACTGAGGTATCTAGTATTTCAGAAAGGTTTTCATAGGTATGATTTTCAAAATACTTCATATTAAAAACTAGCTGTTGTTTATGGGGTAGGGTAGCGATGGCTTTTTGAAGTTGAATCTGAATAGCATCACCTTCAAAATAAATATCACTTTCTAAATTTGAAATCAGCAGATCTTTTACTTCTTCAATAGTTATATTTTTTTGTTTTGAATTTTTATTTAGAAAAGTCAATGACTCATTAGTTGCAATGCGGTACATCCAAGTAAATAATTTACTGTCTCCTTTAAATTTATGGATATTTTTAAAAACTTTTATAAAGGTATTCTGGAGTACATCATCTGCATCTTCGTGTCTTAGCACAATTTTTCGAATATGCCAATAGAGGCGTTCTTTATATTGATTGACCAATATCCGGAATGCTTTTTCATTTTCATCACTTGATTGTAAGGCAGAAACTAATTGTTTTTCTTCAATCATTTAAATTGTTTGTTTAAAGATAAGACTATAAATAACTAGAATAGTTTAATGGTATATGAAATTGAATTGGGTATTCATTGTGATTATATTAAAAAACTGATTAAGAGTATAAAAATATCGATAAAATACAATTTATATTTTTTTGTAGGAAAATATTGTTTTATATTTGAATCAAATTGTTATGATAGGTTTTCTAATATCAGCCTCAACTGTATTAGAATTCTTTATAAAACGGACCGCCGTGGGGGCAGGTCCGTTTTTGTTTATATGCTATTTTGGATAATTTATTAATTTTAAGTGTAGGAATATTGATTGTGTTTTTAAATAAAATCGATAAAGTGTATTATAAAACAGGTAAAAGGCGTGTTTTATTTGGTAGATTCAAATATTCCATATATATTTGAGCCATACTTATGAAACTAACTGTTGTTATAAGCCCCAAACATAATAACAGTAAAAACTTAAAAGAGCGAAACCCCAATCGTTCTTTTTTTTATGGAATAAAGTCTGTAGAAATGTTAATTATGCAAGCGATTGCATTTTAACTAAATTAAAATAAACACCTTTCTTTTCTAATAACTCTTGATGCTTTCCTTGTTCTACAATTTTACCTTTTGAAAGCACAACTATATTATCAGCTTTTTGAATTGTAGAAAGACGATGCGCAATAACAATGGAGGTTCTATTCTTCATCATATTTTCTAAGGCATTTTGAACCAATTGTTCACTTTCGGTATCTAAAGCTGAAGTAGCTTCATCAAGAATCATTATAGGAGGGTTTTTAAGAACCGCTCTAGCAATACTTAATCGTTGCTTTTGTCCACCACTTAATTTGTTTCCAGAATCGCCTATGTTTGTTTCTATCCCTTTTGGTAATATTTCAACAAATTCCCAGGCATTTGCTATTTTTAATGCTTCGATTATTTCTTCATCGCTAGCATTTTGATCTGCTACTAATAAATTTCCTTTTACCGTGTCATTAAATAATATAGAATCTTGAGTTACAAGTCCTAATAATTTACGAAGTGAGTTTTGTGTTATTTCTTTTATGTTTTTGGTATCAATGTTAATGGAACCTTCATTCACATCATAAAAACGAGTGATTAGGTTTGCAATGGTACTTTTTCCACTTCCACTTTGACCAACTAAAGCCACAGTATGTCCTTTTGGAACCTTAAGAGAGAAATCTTTAAGAACCCAATCGTCTTGATATTTAAATGATATATTTTGAATATCAATTTCTGTAGTAAAGTCTGTCTTCTTAATAGCATTAGGTAAATCTACTATAGTAGATTCTGTTTCTAAAATTTCTAATACTCGTTCTGCAGCTGCATTTCCTTTCTTAACCGAATAACTAGCTTTACTAATTGCTTTGGCTGGAGTAAGTATATTGTATGCAAGCCCCATATATGCTATAAATGAACTACTGTCAAGAGTTCCGTCTATTAGCACCATTTTTCCACCATACCATAATAAGATGGCAATAACGGTAATCCCTAAAAATTCACTGGTAGGGGAAGCTAAATTTTGACGGTTTAAAAGCGTATTTGAAAATTTATAGAACCGATGTGTTGATTCATTAAACTTGTCACCAAAAAGTTTCTCTGCAGTAAACCCTTTGATAATCTTTAAGCCTCCTAATGTCTCTTCTAATGTAGATAGAAAGATTCCTTGTTCTTTTTGAACTAGATCAGATTTACGTTTTAAACTTTTTCCGATACTAGAAATTATAAAGCCTGAAATTGGAATAAATATAAATACAAATAAGGTTAAATTTGGACTAATTAATAGCATCATAACTATAGTGAAAAGAATAGTTAGCGGTTCTCTGAAAATTAGTTCTAATACAGAAAGGAATGAATGTTGAATTTCTAATACATCGGTTCCTGTTCTAGCTAAAATATCACCTTTCCTTTTTTCCGAAAAGAAAGAAATGGGAAGGTTTACGGTTTTTTTATAAAGTTCATTTCTAATATCTTTCAATACTCCATTTCTTAAAAAAGTAATGACATACATCGCTAGATATCTAAAGATGTTTTTTAATAAAAATAATACGATCACTAATGTTATTACCAATAATAATGCTTTTGAAGCATCATCCTGTGCAAACTCCTGAACCTTAAAGGCTAGAAAGTCTTTATAATAATCTTTCACACCCGAAATACCTGTGTATATAGGTTCTTTAATAGCTTTTATTTTATCTTGTGCAAATAAAACATCTAGCATTGGGATTAATGCTATAAATGATAAAGCACTAAATAAAGCATAGAATACATTAAAAATAATATTTAAAATAGCATACTTTTTATAAGGTAATGCAAAACGAATTATTTTTTTAAAGTATTTCATGTGTTTAAATAATGTTTTTTATCGGTAACACCTGCAGTTCGCTTTTGAACATTTTCTTAGGTTTAATAATTTTGTTTGCTCGTTTCATTAATTATCTTTTAATACTGAAATGATGGCATTCATTTTTTCTTGATTTGTTGCTATTGCTACTAAACGATCTGTAGCATTTGAATTTACGCTAATATAAAACTTTATTTTGGGCTCAGTGCCACTAGGTCTCATCGCAATTTTACTTCCGTCTTCCGTATAATATATTAAAACGTTTGATTTTGGAATAGGTATGGCTTCTGAAGTATTTGTTGTAAAATCTTTAACTTCACCTAATTGATAATCTTCCAGTCTAATTACTTTACTTCCTGCAATTTCAGAATAAGGTTTCTCTCTGAAGTTTTTCATTATTTCTGAAATTTCTTCAGCTCCTTTCTTACCTTTCTTTACTACAGAAATTAAGTGTTCTTGAAAATATCCATATTTAGAATAAATAGCGTCTAAGTAAGTTAACAAACTTCCTCCTTCTTGTTTTATCTGTGCTGCAATTTCACAAACAAGTAGGCTAGCGGTTACTGCATCTTTATCTCTTACAAAATCACCTACTAAATAACCAAAACTTTCTTCACCACCGCCAATATGTTCCAGTTCTGGGAAGTCTTTAATCATTTTTGCAATCCATTTAAAACCAGTAAGTCCTTCCTTGTAAATTACATTAAAATCTTCTGCAATTTTCTTTATTGCGGGAGTGGATACAATGGTAGAGGCTACAAATTGCTTTCCGTTAAGTTTATTTAACCTTTTCCATTGTTCTAATAGAAAATGAGTTTTAATAAGCATCGCTTGATTTCCATTAAGTAGCGTATAACCACCTTCTGGATTTTTAACAGCAACACCTAATCGGTCACAATCTGGATCGGTACCAATCACAATATCTCCATTTTCTTTTGAGGCCAAGTCAATTGCCATTTTTAGGGCTTCAGGCTCTTCTGGGTTCGGAGAGACTACCGTTGGAAAATTACCATTAGGAACTTCTTGTTCCTTAACAATGGCTATATTTTTATATCCTGCTTGATCCAATACTCTAGGAATCATCGTAATGGAAGTTCCGTGTAATGAAGTAAAAACTATATTTAAGTTATCTTTTGCTTCTTGACTGGTGTTATAGGATCCATTTTTAATAGAAGCATCCGCAAAAGCAGTATCTACATCTTCATCAATGTAGGTAATCAGGTTGCTGTTTGACTTAAATTTAATTTCAGAATATGCTAAACTATTAATTTCAGATATAATCTCTTTATCCTCTGGTGGCACTAATTGTCCGCCATCTTCCCAATAAACTTTATAGCCATTATATTCTGGTGGGTTATGTGATGCAGTTAATACAATGCCACATTGACAACCTAAATGTTTTACGGCAAAAGATAGCTCTGGAGTTGGTCTTAAATCTGTAAATAGATAAACCTGAATTCCGTTTGCTGAAAAAACATCTGCTACTAATTTTGCTAATTCTTTACTGTTATTCCTGCAATCATAAGCAATTGCAGTTTTTATAGTCTGATTAGGAAATTGTTTTATTAAATAATTAGAAAGTCCTTGCGTGTTTTTTCCTAAGGTATATTTATTAATTCGGTTATCACCTACACCCATAATTCCACGCATACCACCGGTGCCAAATTCTAAGTTTTTATAAAAACTTTCATCTAAACTTTCAGGCTCAAAAGCAATTAAATCTTTTACAGTTTGCTGTGTTTCTTTATCAAAAAAAGGGGTGAGCCATACATTAACGCGCTCCAATATTTTAGGATCTATATAAATCATTATTTAATTTTAATATTGCAAAAGTAATTGTTTTAGTAGTACTCGCAAAGTCGCGAAGTACTTAAGATTATATTTAGAATAAAGAGTTTAAATATCCTCTTTAATAATATAATTTTTTGAATCTTTTTTACTTCTAAGAATTAATTCACCTAAAAATCCAGCTACAAAAAACTGGGATCCAATAATCATTGCGGTAAGAGAAATATAAAATTGTGGTCTTTCGGTAATTAATCTTCCTGTAGGGTTGATAAAAAGTTTATCTATTCCCAAATAAAAAGCAAATAGAAAGCCTACCATTAGCATAATAGCTCCCCAGGCACCAAAAAAGTGCATAGGTCTTTTACCAAATTTAGATATAAAAGAAATAGTTATTAAATCTAAAAAACCTCTTACAAATCGTTCCATACCAAATTTTGTTTCACCGTATTTTCTAGCTTGATGCTGTACTACCTTTTCGCCGATTTTATTAAATCCTGCATTTTTAGCAAGTACAGGAATATACCGATGCATCTCACCGGTAACTTCAATATTTTTAATCACCTCTTTTTTGTAAGCTTTAAGCCCGCAATTAAAATCATTTAGTTGTACTCCAGATGTTTTTCTAGCAGCAAAATTGAATAATTTTGAAGGTAAGTTTTTTGCGATTTTAGAATCGTAACGTACTTTTTTCCAGCCAGATACTAAATCATATGCTTCGTTGGTAATCATTTGATAAAGCTCAGGGATTTCTTCAGGATTATCTTGTAAATCTGCATCCATTGTGATAATTACATCTCCTTCAGCTTTTGCAAACCCTGCATGTAACGCTTGTGATTTACCAAAGTTTTCTAGAAAACGAATTCCTTTTACTTCTGAATAACCGTGAGCTAATTTTGTAATAATCTCCCAAGATTTATCGGTACTACCATCATCAATAAAAATTACTTCATATAAATAACCATTGGACTGCATAACTTTAGCAATCCAATGGTATAACTCATTTAACGATTCCTCTTCATTAAGAAGAGGAATGATGATAGAAAGATTCATATTAATATACGTCTAGTGTTCTGGACGGTTTACTTTCATTATTAATCCAGCAATTAAAGAGGTAATAAAACCTAAAAATAATGTAAAGATTATTCCCATAGCGGACATTACAAGTGGAGTCATCATTTTTTCTGTAATTCCCATCGTCATATCCAACTGCTCTTGATTCATATCTGGATTGTCAGTTATTATTGTTTCTCTAGTAAACTCTAAAGTTTGATTAATAAATTCCGGTTCTATAACTGTAACAAATAGCAAATTATATAGTGTTCCAATAATACCAGCAATTACAGAGATAGCCAAACCTGCTTTAAGCGCTTCTGAAACTGATAAAAAACCTTCGTTATCAAATTTAAACGCTTTTAATCCATAAACAATTATACCTATCATAATTGCTAAGCCAGCAATAGTTAACCACATTGGTCTATCAATATAATTGTTAGTAACATATGCGATAACTGATAATACAATTGATAATAGCCCCCAAATAACGCCATAGTTAAGAGCTATTTGTTTAATAGAGGATTTTTGATTTTCCATAAGGTAAGTTTTTTTGTTATGCTATCAATAATTTGATAACGGGTTTGATTTGTTAGTTAACAAAGATATAAAAACGTTACAAAGTTAATGTATTTATAATTTAACTACTATTTTTGCGCTAGACTTAATATTTTAGTGAGTTTAAAGAGAATTTAAATCTTTTAAAAAAATATAATAATTTTATTGTAGGTTATGTTTAAATGATTAAATTTGCAAACTGAAATCCTAAAGAATATTTTTTTAGGAAGATGATAAGTTTAATTAAAATGTTTCCGGTTTTTAGGAAAAAGATTATGAGAAAAGGTATTCACCCAGAAAATTATAGATTAGTAGCATTCAAGGATATGTCAAATGAAGATGTATTTCTTACAAAATCTACTGCTAACACTAAAGAAACACTTGAAGTAGAAGGTGTTGAGTATCCTTTAGTGAAAATGGAAATTTCAAGAAGCTCTCACCCGTTTTATACTGGTAAGAAAAAATTGATCGATACGGCTGGTCGTATTGACAAGTTCAAAACTAAATATGCTAAATTTAAGAAGTAATCTTCTTCTAAATATATTTTACAAGCCTTTGAGAAATCAAAGGCTTTTTTATTTATAATAATTTAGTTTAATTGTATATTTGAACTTACCAATCCTTTGCCCGAATTTAAAGGGGAGTATTGATTTTACCATGCGTTTTTTACCAACCTTTGAGTTTGGGGAAATGCTAAAAACACAAAATAAATGAACTACATTTTATTTGACGGAAGCGCTCGCAATCAATTATTACCTTTTACTTATACACGACCAGTAGCAGATATTCGAGTTGGAATTTTGACTATTCGTGAAAAATGGGAAAAAATGCTGGGCTTTACAACTTCAACAGTTACCGAAGATTATTTAATTGATAAGTTTCCAATGATCGAAATGGAGCAAAATATTTTCATTAATGCTTCGATACTTCCAACCGAAAACTTAGTAAACCTTATTCAAAACCTTTCAGAAAATAAAGCTTTATTTATTGATGATGAGCCATTAGCATTTTTTGCAAAGGAAGATGAAGAAGTAGATTTTGAAACGTTTGATATTATTGAATACAGTTTCGATGATATTTTAAGAATTGAAAACACCTGGGATATTTTCAAATTAAATGGTGAAGCGATTAAAAGAGATTTCAAACTTTTAACTACCGATAGAGAATCATTGCCAATTCCTGAAATGACAGTAGCTTTTAATAAAGATCAGATTTTTATAGAAGAAGGAGCTGTTTTACCGCTTTGTTCCTTAAATGCCAAGGATGGGCCTATTTATATTGGTAAGGATTCAGAAATTATGGAAGGATCTATGATTCGCGGACCTTTTGCCTTATGCGAAAATGCTACTGTTAAAATGGGCGCAAAAATATATGGAGCAACTACCATTGGTCCATACTCTAAAGTAGGAGGAGAGGTTAATAATTGTGTGATTTTCGGTTATTCTAATAAGGGTCATGATGGATTTCTTGGAAATTCTGTTTTGGGTGAATGGTGCAATTTAGGAGCAGACACCAATAATTCTAACCTTAAAAATAATTATGCTGAAGTTAGATTATGGGATTATGAAACTGAAGGATTTGCAAAAACAGGATTGCAATTTTGTGGTTTAATGATGGGTGATCATAGTAAATGTGGAATTAATACTATGTTTAATACTGGAACCGTTGTAGGTGTAAGTGCTAATATTTTCGGAAGTGGATTCCCACGTAATTTCATTCCAAGTTTTAGTTGGGGTGGAAGTGCAGGTATGATTACTTATAAAACTAATAAAGCTTTTGAAGTTGCTGAAGTAGTAATGTCTAGAAGGCAGATAGCGTTTACTGAAGTTGACGTTCAAATTTTAGAACATGTTTTTGAAGAAACTAGTAAATGGAGAAAAGCGTAGTTTTGTTTTAAGTTAACAGTATGCCTACTTCATAGAAAATGTTTTGACTTTGTAAGCCTCTACGTGTCTCTTTTGAATAAATTATTTTTCTTTTCGAACCCTTTTTAATACCAAAAAGTTTTGAGGATTAATGCCTAATCCACTCACTTTCTTACTAACAAATCGTACTGCCATATCATAATATAAAGGAACTATTGGAGCTTCATCAATTATTATTGAATCCATTTTTTCGTACAATAACTTTCGTTCTTCTATATTTGAAAGTGATAATGATGCTGTATATAAGCTGTCATAAACATTGTTTTTAAAATGAGTGTAATTGGGGCCATTTGGGGTGAAATTCTCGCTGTAAAACAACGATAAGTAGTTTTCAGCATCAGGATAATCTGCAATCCAACTGGCTCTGAAGATATCTAATTCTCCTGAAGATTTCATTTGCCGCAATGTAGAAGGAGGAACCACGTCTATTTGTACTTGAATTCCTATTCTTTGTAATTCTCTTTGTATGAATTCACATAAATCTAAATATTGACTATTTGTACCAATAGATATGGATGGATTATTGTTTCCAGATTCTTCTATATATTCTGTCACTAATTCTTTTGCTTTTTCTGGTTGGTATGTATATCCCTTCATTTTATTAAAACCGGGTAGTCCTTTTGGAATAAAGCCATGAACTGCAGGGATTCCAATTCCATTTCTTAAATAAGTTATCATTTTTACACGATCAAAACCATAATTAATTGCTTGGCGTATTTTTTTCGATTGTACTTCAGGAGTTGGAGAACCAATAAAAAAACCGAGATACTCGGTATTTAAATATGGACTTGTAATAAAATTTACCTGATCTTTATATTTTTCCTGAAGCTTTCCTTTAGTGGTTACTATTTCATCTTTATACGAATTATCCAATCCAGAAATAAAATCTAATTTTCCTTGAACAAACTGTAAAAACTCACTTTGTTTATCTGGTAAAAAAGTAATAGCTACTGCTTCTAAATAGGGTAACTGATTTCCAAGTTCATCTGTTTCAAAATAATCTGGATTTTTACGAAGCACTAATTTTATATTTTCCTCCCAAAATTTAAACTTAAATGGACCGGTTCCAACTGGATTGGATCTAAAATTATTTCCGTAATAATCGATGGCTTCTTTAGGAACCACCGAACAAAAACGCATAGATAGTAATCCTAAAAATGCAGGAAATGGCTGACTTAATTGTATACTGAAAGTACTATCATTTTCAGCATAAAAACGATCCACATTATTTAAAACCCAACGACCTCTAGCAGCTACTTTTTCATCTAGCAATCTATTAAAGCTATATTCAAAATCATAAGCAGTAACAGTACGTGTAGAATCTTTATGATTATCTAAAAACACTTCACTTCTATGGAAATAAACATCATTTCTCAAATGGAACTTATAGGTTAATGTACTATCATTAAAAGTCCAATTTTTTGCAATATCTGGCTGAATATTTAATTCGTCATCTAATTGAACCAAGCTATTAAATAACTGATTTGTTGACCAAATTAATTGTGGATTACTAGCAAATGCAGGATCTAAAGTTGCAATATTGCTATGTTCATTATATCTAAAAACAAGATGATCTTTATCCGAATTGATTTCTGAATTACAAGAAATCAGTAGTAACAAGCAGTAACTTGCTGTTAGTAAGTTAATTATATTGTTTATTTTGAAGTTCATCTGCTTTTTTGAAACCAATTATAGTTTGTATTTTTGCATTCCCATAAATAAAAGGGTTTTGCCAAAAATACAAGAATGAATCCAAGAAAAAAAGTCGCATTTTATACTTTAGGTTGTAAACTAAATTTTAGTGAAACATCTACCATAGCTAGAAGTTTTACCGATGAAGGTTTTGATCGTGTTGATTTTTCTGAAAAAGCAGATATGTATGTCATAAACACGTGCAGTGTTACGGAAAATGCAGACAGAAGATTTAAAGATATCGTGAAACAAGCTCAAAAAGGAAATTCTGATGCATTTATTGCTGCGGTAGGTTGCTATGCGCAACTAAAACCACAAGAATTAGCAGATGTAAATGGTGTAGATTTAGTATTGGGAGCTACTGAAAAATTTAAAATTACAGATTATATTAATGACCTAACAAAAAATGATTTTGGTGAAGTTCATTCGTGTGAGATTGAAGATGCAGATTTTTATGTTGGCTCTTATTCTATTGGGGATCGTACACGGGCTTTTTTAAAGGTGCAAGATGGCTGTGATTATGTATGTACTTTTTGTACCATACCACTTGCAAGAGGTATTTCTAGAAGTGAAGCATTGGAAAAAGTATTGCTAAATGCTAAAGAAATTTCAGATCAGGGAATCAAAGAAATAGTCCTGACTGGTGTTAATATTGGTGATTATGGTAAAGGAGAATTTGGCAATAAAAAACACCAACATACTTTTTTAGAATTGATTCAAGAGCTAGATAATGTTGAAGGAATTGAGAGAGTTCGAATTTCTTCTATAGAACCCAATTTATTAAAAAATGAAACGATTCAATTTGTTTCTAATTCAAAGGCTTTTGTACCTCATTTTCATATTCCTTTACAGAGTGGGAGTAATGAGTTATTGCGTTTAATGAAGCGTCGTTATAAACGTGAATTATATGTTGAAAAGGTTAACGAAATAAAAAAACACATGCCAGATGCCTGTATCGGTGTGGATGTTATTATTGGATTCCCTGGTGAAACCGATGATTTGTTTTTAGAAACGTATCATTTTTTAAATGAATTGGATATTTCCTACCTTCATGTCTTTACCTATTCAGAAAGAGAAAATACACCAGCAGCTAGCATGGAAGGTGAAGTTCCATTAAATGTTAGGAAAAAAAGAAGTAAAATGTTACGTGGATTATCTGTTAAAAAAAGGCGTTCGTTTTATGAAAGTCAGTTAAATACGGTGCATACTGTATTATTTGAAGGAGAAAACAAGAAGGGATACATTCATGGTTTTACTGAAAATTATGTAAAAGTAAAAAGCCCTTGGAATCCTGAATTAGTGAATACTGCCCATATAATTTCATTAACTGAAATTGATGATGATGGATTGGTGCGATTCGAATTTATCTAAAATTAGATATTAATTCCTACTGGAAGTAATTTTTTATATTTCCTCCGATTTTTCCTTAAAAATGAAGCTATTTCTGGGCTGGTAGGAACTAAATGTATTCTTCGCTCTTCAACAATATTAAAAACAGCTTTAATAAAAATTTCTCTAAAGCCTTGTTCTTCCATATCGCTTGGCATTTCATATTTAGTAAGGAATATTTTTCGATCTTGCGACGCATATTCAATACGTGCCATATTCTCACCAACTTCTAATTCAAACTGTCTTAAAAATTCATTGTCTGTAATTTCTACATCTTCAATCATAGGGAATTGATTTATGGATTACTTAATAATTTTATTAGCAAGAATTTGCTGATTTTTATTAATAGTAGTTGATATCGATTTCAAAATAAAAATACTTTAGGATTGTAATCCATTAAAATGTAAATTTACGAATAATTATTGAGCTTAATTGTATTCAATTGCTAAACAACACAAACACTACAAAAACTCCTGTTTATTTTATTCCAGGATTAGCAGCAGGAAAAGAGATATTTGAATATATTTCTTTACCAGAGGAGCTTTATGAAGTTCTTGTAATTGAATGGGTTATTCCTGAAAAAAAGGAAACTATAAAGCAATATGCAAAGCGTATGGCGGAATTAGTTAAACAACCTAAGTCTATTTTGATTGGTGTTTCTTTTGGAGGAGTTATTGCTCAGGAAATGAGTGAGTTTTTAGATTTAAAAAAGCTAATTATTATTTCTAGTATTAAATCTAAAAATGAAATCCCTCCTAAAATGAGAATTTTTAAAACGATTCCTGCCTATAGATTAATACCACCAAGTTTTCTAGAAAACACTAAAAACATGGTTAAGTATGGCTTGGGGATAAAATCTAAAAATAAAATAGAATTATACCAAAATTACCTTTCAGTCAAAAACACTCAATATTTAAAATGGGCCATTAAACAAATGGTTGGATGGGATAGAGTAATAGAAGTAAAAAATGTAATTCATATCCATGGAGATAAAGATCCAGTTTTTCCTGTTGACAGAATTAAAAATTGTATTATCGTTCCCGGTGGAACTCACATAATGTTAATTGTTAAGTTTAAATGGTTAAATGAAAATTTACCAAAAATCATGGAAGGTTGTTATAAATAAGAGTAACCAAAAAAAAGAAACACGCATCCTTTACAGCAGTTTTTACTTCATCGACATTAACAATCCTTGGTGTAATTATGTGCCTAAGAATGTGGTGGGTATTAGTTAATAATGGCTTATTTGGATTTCTAATAATAGTTGTTATTGCTCATATTATATAATTTCAACAGGATTGTGTTTCTTCAATAGTTACCGATAAAAAGGTAGGTCCAGGTGGTATTTATTATATTTTATCCCGTACTATGGGAATTACAAATGAAGGAGCTATCGGGATCACTTTATATATTGGAACTGCTTTATCAATTGTATTATATTTAATTGGTCTTGCAGAAATCTTTGATGCTTATTTTGAGTAGTTAAAAACTATTTGATAAATCTTGAATCTTAGTGGTGTTAAATTACAAATTCATACTATATTTAATCAATAATAATACTGAAAGAAAATCCCCGCTTTTAGATGTTAAATTCCCAATTTATTAGCGCTATGAAAACAACACCAAAATATTTATTATTTGTACTTCTATTTGGAGTAATTGTATTTTTAATTCAAGCAGTGCAAGAAGCGCCTACCGATGCTATTGTTGAGCGTAAAATGATAAATGATTATAATGTATATGCAATTCCAGTACCTGAAAAACTGGATTTTTCAGGAGAACCAATGCCTTTAAATAATCCAGATATTAGAGAACGAATGGATAGAGAGTTATTGGTGAATACCTATTGGCAATCCAATGGTTTATTACTTTTTAAACGTGCAAATAAATATTTCCCCATAATAGAACCACTACTAAAAGAGTATGGTATTCCAGATGATTTTAAATATTTAGCAGTAGCTGAAAGCGGACTGCAAAACAATCGTTCACCTGCTGGAGCTGCTGGTTTTTGGCATTTTATGAAAGGAACAGGGAAGGAATATGGATTGGAGATTAACGATTATGTGGATGAACGTTACAATATAGAAATTGCGACTCGTGTAGCTGCAGAATATTTGATTAAGGCTAAAAAACGTTTTGGTAGTTGGACATTAGCTGCAGCAGCATACAATGCAGGAAGTGCTGGAATTAGTAATCAACAAGAAAGGCAACAAGCTAGTGCTAGTTATTATGATTTATTATTAAATGACGAAACAAGTAGGTATGTTTTTAGAATTGTAGCACTTAAGGAAATATTGTCTAATCCACAGAAATATGGATTTAATTTTAGGGAGAACGACTTATACACTCCAATTCCTACTTATAAAGTAAAAGTGGATACCGCTGTTACAAACTTTGCCACTTTCGCGAAGGAGTTTGATATTAATTATAAAATATTAAAAATCCATAATCCTTGGTTGCGGGATAATTTTTTAAATAACGATTCTGGGAAAGAATACTTTATTGAGATTCCCGAAAAAGGATATTATAAAACAATTAAATAATAATGAATGCTACCGTAATTTAATAACTTATAGTAATCTTTGCTTTAGTAGGAATTTTTAATTGGTTTAATTGAATATTATCAACATTCTACTCAAGGAATAAGTTTGGTTGTCCTTAACAATTTCTTTACCTTTTTATAGCTTATAATTATCTACAGAAGGTGTGTGAAATAAAAGTTTGATTATTATCGTCGACCACCACGACCACCACGACCAAATTGTTGTTGTGGTTGACCTGCTTTTTTCATTTGATCTTTCATCATTTTAATTTGATTATCTAGCATATTATGTTTGTCTAACTTTTTAGCTTCAGT
Source organism: uncultured Flavobacteriaceae bacterium (assembly GCA_913052585.1). Lineage (GTDB taxonomy): Bacteria > Bacteroidota > Bacteroidia > Flavobacteriales > Flavobacteriaceae > Marifrigoribacter. The sequence goes on from CAJXEB010000011.1 coordinate 18,221, forward strand.
AAGAAGTACTTGAGCCTCTCTCTTTCTATTTTTAGACATCGCAATACCTGCTAAATTTAATTTTGCCATGGCCATATCGGTATCCATAGACAAACCTAGACTTACTGCTTTTTTGAAATATTTCTCAGCTTCTTTCATATTGGTTTGTGAAACCATTAAGCCGTTTAGATAATTATAATATCCTTGTTGCTTTCTTATCAATGAAGCTTCCGGATTTTTTATCTTATCCAGCCATTTTTTTGCACCTGGAAAATCTTCTTTTCGTAATCTTAGGAAAGAAAGTAAGATGATTTCGTTTTTAAAATAAAGAAAAACAAAAATGGAAGAAAGCAATATATACATGATTCCATTACCGATATTTCCTTCAATAATTTGCCAAACGGCTACAGCTACTATTAAAGCTGTTAAAACTAATTTTATATTTTTATTAAACATGTTGTATTTTTATTGGAGTCAAAGGTATAAAAAACAATTCGAAATATTTTAATATTTTGATTTGTGTAAGTAAAAAATGATTGTATATTTGCGCTCAGTTTTGAGGCATATAGTTTCAATGCTAAATAATAGATTACTATTCAGGTTAAAAAAAATAAGACATGCCAAAAAGAACATTTCAGCCCTCAAAAAGAAAAAGAAGAAACAAGCACGGATTTAGAGAGCGTATGGCTTCTGTAAGTGGAAGAAAAGTGTTAGCTGCACGTAGAGCTAAAGGCAGAAAGAAAATTTCTGTTTCATCAGAAACTCGTCACAAAAAATAATGTTAATAAATATATAAAAAAAAGGTGTTGTTCTTAGAGCAACACCTTTTTTTTATACCCTGTAGTATTGTAATTTCACCTTTTTGAATAAAGAAATATATTATGCCTAAAAATAAAAACCTTTCTTCTATATTAATTATTGGTTCAGGACCTATTGTAATTGGTCAAGCCTGTGAGTTTGATTATTCCGGAACACAAGCTTTAAGATCACTTAGAGAGGATGGAATTGAAACTGTTCTTATCAATTCTAATCCTGCAACTATCATGACAGATCCTTCTATGGCTGATCATGTGTATTTGTTGCCCCTTAATACAAAATCTATTATTAAAATCCTTAAAGAGCATCCAGAAATAGATGCTGTGTTGCCTACAATGGGAGGTCAGACTGCATTAAATTTATGTATTGAGGCAGATGAAAAAGGAATTTGGGAAGATTTTGGTATTGATATTATTGGGGTAAATATAGACGCAATTAATATTACTGAAGATAGAGAGCAGTTTAGAGAGTTAATGCTTAAAATAGGCATTTCTATGGCTCCTCAGGCTACAGCTACATCCTACCTAAAAGGTAAAGAAATTGCTCAGGAATTTGGTTTTCCTCTAATAATTAGAGCATCATATACTTTAGGTGGTGCAGGCGCATCTTTTGTCCATAAAGAGGAAGATTTCGATGAATTACTTACCCGTGGATTGGAAATTTCTCCTATTCACGAAGTTATGATTGATAAAGCCTTAATTGGTTGGAAAGAATATGAATTAGAGCTGCTTAGAGATTCAAATGACAATGTGGTTATTATTTGTTCTATAGAAAATATGGATCCTATCGGAATCCATACAGGAGATTCTATTACCGTAGCTCCAGCAATGACATTAAGCGATGTTACCTTTCAAAAAATGCGTGATATGGCAATCCATATGATGCGTAATATTGGTGACTTTGCAGGTGGATGTAATGTTCAGTTTGCTATTTCGCCAGATGAAAATGAAGATATTATTGCTATTGAGATTAACCCACGTGTTTCACGTTCTTCAGCATTAGCTAGTAAAGCAACTGGATATCCTATTGCAAAAATAGCTGCTAAACTTGCCATTGGTTATCATCTAGATGAATTAGAAAATCAAATCACAAAATCTACATCAGCTTTATTTGAGCCTACTTTAGATTATGTTATAGTGAAAATACCACGTTGGAATTTCGATAAATTTGAAGGTAGTGATCGAACTTTAGGTCTTCAAATGAAATCTGTTGGAGAGGTTATGGGTATTGGACGATCATTTCAAGAAGCCTTGCATAAAGCAACTCAATCTCTTGAAATTAAGCGTAATGGATTAGGTGCCGATGGAAAAGAAAATAAGAATTATGAAGAAATTATACAGAAACTAACCTATGCATCTTGGGATCGTGTGTTTATTATTTACGATGCCATAAAATTAGGAATTCCATTAAGTAGGATTCATGAGATCACAAAAATTGACATGTGGTTCTTAAAACAATATGAAGATTTGTACCTTCTTGAAAAGGAAATTTCTACCTTTAATATTGATACCATTAATAAGGAATTATTACTCGAAGCTAAGCAAAAAGGATATGGAGATAGACAAATAGCTCATATGCTAGGCTGCTTAGAGAGTAAAGTGTATGCCAAGCGTGAAGAATTAAATGTTAATCGTGTTTATAAATTAGTAGATACGTGTGCTGCTGAATTTAAAGCTAAAACGCCCTATTATTATTCAACGTTTGAAAATGAAGTAGAAACTGCTGATGGTAATCGTTTTTCAGATAACGAAAGTATAGTTACTGATAAAAAGAAAATTATTGTTTTAGGTTCTGGTCCAAATAGAATCGGACAAGGTATAGAATTTGATTATTGTTGTGTTCACGGAGTTCTAGCAGCTGCCGAATGTGGCTATGAAACCATCATGATCAATTGTAATCCTGAAACAGTTTCAACAGATTTTGATACCGCTGATAAATTATATTTTGAACCTGTATTTTGGGAACATATTTATGATATTATTAAACATGAAAAGCCGGAAGGTGTTATTGTTCAGTTAGGTGGGCAAACAGCTTTAAAGTTAGCTGAAAAATTGACTAAATATGGTGTAAAAATTATAGGAACAAGTTTTGAGTCACTTGATTTAGCCGAAGATAGAGGTCATTTTTCTAAATTATTAAAAGAAAATAATATTCCTTTCCCTGAATTTGATATTGCAACAACAGCAGATGAAGCGTCAGCAATTGCAGATGTTTTAGATTTTCCAATATTGGTAAGACCATCTTATGTATTAGGAGGTCAAGGGATGAAAATTGTTATTAATAAAGAAGAATTAGAAAAGCATGTCGTTGACTTATTACGACGTATGCCAGGTAACCAATTATTGTTAGATCATTATTTAGATGGAGCAATAGAAGCAGAGGCAGATGCAATTTGTGATGGTGAAGATGTTTATATTATTGGAATTATGGAGCATATCGAGCCCTGTGGTATTCATTCTGGAGACAGTAATTCTATCTTACCACCTTTTAATATAGGAGAGTTAGTAATGCAGCAAATTAAGGATCATACTAAGAAAATAGCATTAACATTAAATACGGTAGGTCTAATAAACGTTCAATTTGCTATAAAAAATGAAATCGTTTACATTATTGAAGCCAATCCTAGAGCTTCTAGAACAGTCCCTTTTATCGCAAAAGCTTATGGTGAACCCTATGTTAATTATGCTACAAAAGTCATGCTTGGAGAAAAGAAAGTAAAAGACTTTAATTTTAATCCAAAATTAGAAGGGTACGCAATAAAACAACCTGTATTCTCATTTGATAAATTCCATAACGTAAATAAACAGTTAGGACCCGAAATGAAGAGTACTGGAGAGAGTATACTGTTCATTGATAGCCTAAAAGATGATGAATTTTATGAACTTTATTCTAGAAGGAAAATGTATTTAAGTAAGTAGTTGCATTCTAATTCATTAAGTCTTATTTAAAAAAAATACCATTATAAAATTGACTTATTAATTATTATTATGTTTCTTTAGTAATTAATAAGTCAATTTTTATGAAGAATACTTCCCGTTTATTAATTTACAGTTTAATTATCTCACTTGCATTTGTAGGGTGTACAAGTACTACGTATGACGATATTGGATCTGATGATGATCCAATTTTGGATATTATCACTTATCAAGAAGTCAAGCCTATTATCGATAACAACTGTTTAAATTGTCATAGTAATCCTACCCAAAATGGTGCTCCAATGCAATTGACTACCTATGATAATGTAAAAGAAGCGATGCTAAATAGAGGTTTATTAAATAGAATAAGTCTTAATGATGGAGCGGATGGATTAATGCCATTGGGCGGCCCAAGAATGTCTCAATCATCTATTGATTTAATTGCTAGATGGGCAGAAGATGGGTTTTTAGAAAACTAAAAAATAACCTTATGAAAAATCTATTATTTGCAGTCGTTTTTTTATCAAGTATTTTTTCTATAGTAAATGCTCAAGAAAAATTTATTACAAAATCTGGAGAAATCAATTTTGAGGCCTCTGTTCCTTCTTTTGAAGAAGTAAAAGCAACACACAATTCTGTTAGTGCTATTATAAAAAGTAATGGAGAGTTCGCAAGTTTGGCCTTGGTGAAAGGTTTTCGTTTTAAAGTCGCTTTAATGGAAGAGCACTTTAATGAGAATTATGCAGAATCATCTACATATCCAAAAGCAACATTTAAAGGAAAAGTTAAGGACTTTGATATTTCAGAGTTATCAACCGATGATAAAGAATATGTTATATTAGGAACCGTTAATATGCATGGTGTTGATAAAAATATTGAAACTAAAGCATACATAAAAAAAATAGATGATATTCTATTTTTGGACACCCAATTTATTTTAAAACCGGAAGATTTTGATATTGATATTCCAAAAGTGGTAAGCAGTAAAATTGCTGAAGAAATTAATGTTTCTGTTAGTTTTGAATTTAAAGGAAAATCCTAAAAACATTGTTTATGAAAAAGCAAGTCAAAATTTTTATAACTTTAGTATTATTATCTCTTGGCGCTTATTTTGGTTACAATTATATGTACCAAGAACATAGAGACATTAAAGAAGAAAAAGCGGTAGTTTCAATATCTGCTTCAGAATTAGTTACTTATTTTAATGAAAATAATTTTGAAAAAGTATTAAATAAAACTGTGCAGGTATCAGGTATTATCACGGAGATTGATGATAAAAATATTACACTAGATGATAAAGTACAATGTAGTTTTGATACAGAATTAAATAATTTAAATTTAAATGAAACCATAACTGTAAAAGGGAGATGTATTGGTTTTGATGAACTTTTTGAAATTGCTAAAATGGATCAATCTTCAATTATTAAATAATAATGTTTATGAAAAAAATTACCTTACTTTTATTAATAGTTCCTTTTTTCGTTTTTTCACAAGACGATTTGTTAAATGAATTAGATAGTGATAGTGAAGTTGACAATAGAGTGAATTCCGTTTTTAAATCTCTTAAAGTAGTTAATTTTGAAAGTACTAAACTCGCTAGTAAAAAAGATTTATATTTAATTGTATCTCACAGATTTGGTTCTGTGAAAAATGGAATTGATGACTTTTTTGGTTTGGATCAAGCTCTTACCCAAATAAAATTTATTTACGGAGTAACTGATTGGTTAAATTTAGGCGCTGCAAGAAGCTCTAACCAAAAAAAATATGGACTTCATGCTAAGTATAGATTAATGTATCAAGAAACTGATGGATTTCCAGTTACAATCGTTGGTTATAATTTAATAACCGCAAACACAGCTTTAAAGGATGATATTTATCCTAATATTGAATTTCAAGATCGTTTAACATACACAAGTCAACTACTTATTTCAAGAAAATTTAATGATAACTTATCTTTGCTATTAGCACCTAGTTATGTTCATGAAAATCTAGCAACTAGAAGCTATGTTGAGCAAGAAAATGGTACGACTATCGCTTATGATGAAGAGAATAACCAATTTGCTTTAGGAGTTGGAGGACGTTATAAAATTTCAAAAAGAGTTAGTATAAATATTGATTATGGAATTCATTTAAACCGCAATAGCAATTCCGTTTACAATAACCCACTTTCTATTGGAGTAGATATCGAAACTGGTGGTCATGTATTTCAAATGCACTTTACCAATGCACAAGCGATGTTTGAAGAAGGATTTATTACGCAAGGACAAGGCGATTGGTCTGATGGAGACTTCTTCTTTGGTTTTAATTTAGTTAGAGTATTTTAATTAACCTTCGTCTTTAGATCTTAATAAAATTTGTTCTGGCAATGATTTTTTTGCTTTGGCACCTAGTTTTTTAATTTTTTCTACACTGGAAATTAAATTACCCCTTCCATCTACTAACTTATTCATAGCAGCTGAATAATCATTTTTTGCAGCATCAAGTTTTTTTCCAACACCAGTTAAATCTTCTACTAAGCCTACAAACTTATCATATAATGCACCTGCTTGCCTAGCAATTTCTATTACATTTCTTTTTTGATCTTCTTGTTTCCAGATAGAAGAAACAGTACTTAAGGTGGCTAAAAGAGTAGAAGTAGATACCAAAACAACATTTTTATCAAAGGCTTCTAAATAGAGTTTGTTGTTTTCATTAAAAGCTATTAATAAAGCTGCTTCAATAGGAACAAACATTAAAACATAATCTGGAGTATTGATTCCGTAAAGTTCTGTGTATTGTTTTTCACTTAATTCTTTAATGTGCTTTTTTATACTAGCAACGTGTTTTTTTAAATGGGTTTCTTTGTCCTCTTTATTTTCTGAACTAAAATAAGCTTCATAAGCAGTTAATGATACTTTTGAATCTACTATTAAATGTTTGTTATCTGGAAGATTAATGATAAAATCTGGTTTTTTTAAATTTTCATTTTCATCCCTATACCCTCCTTGAGTTGTAAAATGAATTCCACTACTAAGTCCTGCTTTTTCTAATATTATTTCTAATTGAATTTCTCCCCAATCACCTTGAGCTTTACTATCTCCTTTTAACGCTTTTGTTAGGTTAATGGCTTCTTTACTCATTTGTTGGTTAAGCTTTTCCAAGCCTTCTAACTGTTGTTTTAATGCGGAATGCATTCCAACACTTTCCTTTTGAGAAGTTTCCACTTTCTTTTCAAAAGATTCGATTTTTTTCTGAAGTGGATTCAGTAATAAATCTAAATTTACTTTATTTTGTTTGGTGAATTTCTCCGATTTTTCGTCTAGAATTTTATTGGCTAAATTTTCAAATTGGATCCTTAGTTTTTCTTCCTGTTCTATAAGTTCTTTTTCTAAAGTAGTAAACTCTGTCTTTTTTTTAGTTAATTCATCTTTAAACGAATCCTTTTCAGTTCGCATCAATTCAAGATTGCTTAACGTTTCTTGTAATTGTCTCTCAAGTCTATCTTTTTGTTCTTCCGTATTTAAAATATCTGATTCCAATTTACTGGTTTCAGATTTGTTTTTTAAAGAAGTAAAACGGTTGCTAATAAATGCACCAATGATAGCGCCAATAACAACTAGTAATAGAGATATAAAGATTTCGCTCATTTTTAGAATAAGAGTATTAATGAATTTATAAAGGTAACCAATGTATTTTAATCTTTCAATACAAAACGTTTCAAATCCTTACTGAAATGTATCGTTTCAGATGGAAATAAAGTGTCAAAGCAGCCTGATTTAATAAGCTTATTTGGTTCATCGAAATAGACTTCATCTTCTGTCATTACTATCATTTTATCTGAAACCTGAATGGCTAAATCTATTTCATGAGTTGAAAACAGGATTGCTTTATGTTTTTTAACTGCCAATCTTTTTAATAATTTTAATAAATATGCTCGATGATAAATATCCAAATGTGTAGTGGGTTCATCTAATAGAATTAATGGTGTGTCTTGAGCAAGCGCTCTTGCAATCATTACTCGCTGTAATTGACCATCACTAAGTTCCATACATTTTTTGTTTGTTAGGTCTTCAATTTCAGTGACATCTATAGCATTCTGAATTATATTTTTGTCATTTTCAGACAGTGTTCCAACCCAATTGGTGTAAGGGTGTCTTCCTAATGAAACCAATTCTAAAACCGTTAAGTTTTTTGATGAAGGAGCTTCTGTCAAAACAATGCTTAACGTATTTGCTAATTGGAAAGAATCGTATTCTGAAATGTTTTTGTTGTTTAAAGAAATCGAACCCTTTAATGCAGGTTGCATATAAGCTAATGTTCTTAATAAGGTAGATTTTCCAATTCCGTTAGTACCTACAATACTAACTAATTCGCCCTTTGGTATCGAAAAATTGATTCCTTCAGAAATGAGAATGGATTCCTTTTTTGAAAAATATCCAATAGATAAATCGCTAACTTCTAAAACAGGATGTGACTTTTCCAAAGACATTTTTTTGAATGTTTTAAAATAATAATTTTCGTTTTCTAACCAATAACCAAATTACAACTGGAGCTCCTAATAAGGAAGTAATAGCGTTAATTGGCAAGGTGAAATCACTAAATGGTAATTGAGCAATCGCATCGCAAACAAGCATTAATATAGCACCACTAAGTAAAACTGCTGGTAATAAAATAAAATGATTTGATGTAGTGAAATATTGTCTTGTTAAATGAGGAACCGCAAGACCTACAAAAGCAATTGGACCAGCAAATGCAGTAATTCCTCCAGCTAATAAACTCGTTGCGATGATAATTAATAAGGTTGTTTTTTTTAAGTTGACACCCATACTTTTGGCATAGTTTTCACCTAATAATAATGCGTTTAAAGATTTAATAGAGGATAAACAAATTAATAAACCAATTAAAACACAAATAAATAAAATTAGTATTCCATTCCAAGAAACATTTCCTAAAGTTCCAAAACTCCAAAATACAAATTGTTGTAATTGTTCTGCATTACTAAAATAGGATAAAACGGATACTACCGCTGATGTAACACTACCAAACATTAACCCAATGATTAAAATGGTCATGGTATCTTTAACTTTAAAGGTTACAGATAATACAGCAAGTAATACTAAAAAACTACCTAAAGCAGAAGCGATTACTAAGCTCCAAGGGCCTAATAAAAATCCTCCTAATGTTCCACCAAAAACTCCAGCACCCAATATTAACAGGGCAACTCCTAAACTAGCGCCGCTGCTTAATCCTAAAACAAAAGGTCCCGCTAAAGGGTTTCTAAATAATGTTTGCATGATGAGTCCAGAAACTGCTAAACCTCCACCTGTTAAAATTGCGGTTATTGCTTTTGGTAAACGGTATTCTAAAATAATAAATTGCCACGAAGTCTTGGTAGCTTCTCCGCCAAATAAACTTGAAAATACTTCTTTAATAGGTATTGAAACGCTACCTAAGCTTATATTAATAACAAATGTGATTACTAATAAAAGTATTAGGATTATAAAATGGGATCGATATGTATTTTGACTTTTCAATTATTTTAGTTGATCAAAAAAGTATAGTTTGTGATTAGGCAATAATTCTGGATGCAATATTTTTATAATATCTTTTAATACAATGTCTGGTCTATTTGGGGCCAATTCAAAATATAGTAAGCCGCCAGTTTCTCCAACTTTATTGGTAAAACTATATACTTCATCATTTTTAAAGGCATCAAACTGTTCGTAAACAGGATGCGCCTCTTTTAATTGTTTCAATGAAGTATAATAACTTGGTCCAATCCAAATTTGAGCGTGTTCACCCTTTTCTAAAACGGATTCTAAATTCAAGGAATGACTTCCAGTACCTTTAGATTCACTCCATAAATAATCTCCATTTGCATCAGCTATAAATTGTGCAGCCCAACTTTTTCCTTGAGGTAAATACCAAATATCTTTATACATAGCTCCACTTAATACGGTAGGAGTCGATTTTGCTTTTAATGCAAGTTCTTTTGCATTTAGATAAGCAGTTTTAATATCTGAAAACAAATCATTAGCTAAATCCTCCTTATTATAAAAAGCTGCAAAAAATTTAATCCATTCTGCTTTTCCTAAAGGAGTAGTTTCTGTCCAATCTCCATTATATATTACGGGTATACCAGTTTTTTTAAGCGTATTAAACGTTTTATTATTTCCATCTACAGCAAAACCAATGACTGCATCAGGGCTTAATTCGATTAGAGATTCTGTATTGATATCTTCGTTTTTTCCTAATTCTTTTATCAATCCTTTATTTATTCTTTCTCTTGTTTTTTTAGAAGAGATATAATCTAAATTTGGAAAGCCAATTAAGGATTCATCAACTTCTAACATTTCTAAAGAGGGAATGTGGGTAGTAGAAGTAACTACAATATTTTTTATAGGAATAGTTACTATATCGTCATAATCTTCAGGAGACGCTAGCACAGTGCCTTTTTCAACCAATGCATACTTAAAAACTTTTTCAGCTCCAGGCCAGGCATTTTTTAAGGTGATTACTTTATATCCGTTATAATAAGTAATTTCAAATCCTTTTGCATATTGAATTTTTGAATCTTTGTTGGTATTTTCTTCTGTAATATTTTCTTCCTGTTGTTTTTTACAAGAAATAAAAAGGAATAAAAAAGATAGGATGTAAATTGGTTTTTGCATTTTTCAAAAATAATAGTATTTGATTTGATTGTACCATTAAATAAAATCTTATTTTCGCATTGAATTTGGTGAGGACGTTTTCTTTATTGCAAAACAACCTCTTAAAAGGGAATTCGGTTTAATTCCGAAGCTGTTCCCGCAACTGTAAGTCATTTCAAATATATAATTTGAAATTGTACCTCTTTATAACCACTGCTTAGGCGGGAAGGTTGTACAAAAGACAAGCCAGGAGACCTGCCTATTCACTAATTAAACGATCGAGCTTTCGGGATAAAAGCTAGTGAATATGAAGAGAATATATCTTATAATAGCATTAATTATTTGTTCAGCATCCGTGTATGCTCAGCTAGATTCTATTCAACATTTAAATGAAGTGTTGATATTAGATACTAAGTTGGAGGATTATTCGGAAGGTTTTGAACTCACCCAAATATCAGATACTTTAATAGAGCGAAACTCTGTTTCATTAACTGAAGTTTTAAATTTTAATTCGACCATTTATTTTAAAGAAAATGGTTACGGAATGGTTTCTTCACCTTCTTTTAGAGGAACCAATGCGTCACAAACTGCTGTTATTTGGAATGGAATTTCTATCAACTCAAATCTTAACGGTCAAACCGATTTTAATACGATTTCCCCAAGTTCCTTCAATACTATAATTATAAGAAGTGGAGGTGGTAGTACACAATATGGTAGCGGAGCAGTAGGAGGAAGTATTCATTTAAATAATACGATCGATTTTCAATCAAAGCAATCAACAGAATTGAAGCTATCTTATGGTAGTTTTTCAACCATTGCCGGGGTATTTAAAACTAAATTTTCATCTAATAAAAAGTATATCGATTTGGAAATCGATTTTATTTCTTCAGAAAACGACTATGAATACATAGGCCTTAATCAAAAAAATGAAAATGGAAACTTTGATAAAATTAATGTTTCTGCAAATGCGGGATTTAATTTTGAGAAAAGCACTCTTTCTTGGAACGCGAATTACTTTTTAGGAAACCGAAATTTTTCGGGGACTATAACTTCTGCATCAAATAATAGTTATAAAGATGTAACAACACGAAATTTAGTAACGTGGAAAAAGAGATCTAATAAATGGAATAATATAGTAAAAGGAGCTCATATTTTTGAAAGATATCGATACTATCCTAACCCTGAAAGTCAGTTGTATTCTGAAGGTAAATCAACTACTTATTTAGGAGATTATCAGTTAGAATATAAAATTAATAAGGATCTAAAAGTTAGCTCTATATTAAACTACACGTATATCAAATCTGAAGGGAGTAATATTGGATATAAAGATCGAAATACCATAGCTGCAATACTCTTGTGGAAGCATCATGTGACTCAGAAGTTGAGTTATGGTATTAATTTACGTCAAGAGTTTTTAAATGATTTTGATAATCCTTTTTTGGCTTCCTTTGATGTTAAGTATGCTACAAATAATTGGTATTCATTAAAAGCGAATGCATCTAAAAATTATCGAGTACCCACTTTTAACGATTTATATTGGAACTCTAGTGGTAATGAAAACTTAATTCCAGAAACTTCCTATCAAGTTGAAATTAGTAATGAATTTATATGGAATCAATTTCAGTTTAATATAAACGGTTTTTATATTGATTCTAAAAATTTAATTTCTTGGCGTCCAAATGTAACAGGATTATGGCAGCCCATTAACATTGCAAGTACGACTAATTATGGTTTAGAATTTTCTTCAGAATTTTCAGAAAAAATAAATCTTCATTTTTTTAATCTGACAATTAATTATTCTTATACCAAAGCGATAAATAATGAGAAAGATAAACAGTTAATCTATGTCCCTTACCATAAGGCAACTGGAGCTTTTAATTATAATTATAAAAAACTTACTGCTTATTATCAATTGTTAATTAACGGTGAAGTATTCACTACCACAGATAACAATGAGGTTTTGGATGGGTATTCAATTTCCAATTTAGGATTAGAATATTTGATACATGAAAAATCAATTCCAATAAAAATTGGAATTAAACTCAATAACATTTTTAATACTTATTATGAAAATGTTGCTTATCGGCCTATGCCAAACAGAAATATACAAACCTTTATAAATTTTAAATTTTAAAAAAAATGAACTTATTAAAAAGCATTGCTTATTTATTGACTATTACCTTTTTACTTACTTCTTGTTCTCAAGATGATGACGTTACAATCCTTCCATTAGGAGATTATGAAAACGGATTCTTAATAACCAATGAAGGACCTTTTCAAAATGGATCAGGGACTATTTCATTCGTTTCGGATAATTACGAGGTTGTAAATCATCAAATTTTTAATCAAGTTAATTCATCAGACCTAGGAAACATAGTGCAATCTATGGGCTTCAATAATGATATTGCTTATGTTATTGTAAATAATTCTCAAAAAATTGAAGTTGTAAATCGATTTACTTTTGAGTCTATAGCAAGCATAACAGAAGGTTTAAATAATCCACGATATTTTGTATCCTCAGGGGGCAATGGTTATGTTTCAAATTGGGGAGATCCTTTTGACAATAATGATGATTTTATAGCAGTAATCGATCTTGCTACAAATACAGTTACCTCAACAATACCTGTTGCATTTGGTCCAGAGAAATTGGTAATAGCAAACAATGATTTATATGTTGCTCATCAAGGTGGTTATGGTCAAAATAATATTTTATCAGTAATAGATGTATCAGCTAATATACTAGAGTCAACAATTGAAGTAGGAGATGTTCCCAATTCGATAGTAGTTTCTAATAATGATATTTGGGTACTTTGTGGAGGTAATCCTGCATTTACAGGTAACGAAACTAATGGAAGATTAGTAAAAGTAGAAACAAGTGATAATACAGTTATCCAAAGTTTCGATTTTTTAATTACTAATCATCCTAAGAGTTTGACAATTGATGGATCCAATTTAATTTATAATTTGGATGGAGAAGTTTTTAGCAAAGAAGAAAATAGTGTTTCATTACCAACAACTAATATCATCACTGGATCTTTTTATGCTATGACAGCTAATGACGGAAAGCTCTATGCTACCGATGCTGGTGATTTTGCAAGTAACGGGACATTAAGGATATTTGATTTATCTACTAATTCAGAGATCATAACTATAGAAACAGGAATTATTCCTGGAGGAGTTTATTTTAACAATTAATTGAAAAAGGAAAATTGTTGATTATTGAAGCACCTCACGAATCGAGGTGCTTTTTTTATTTTATCTCAAGTAGTATAAATTGGTTGAGTTGTTTGCCATAAACTTGAAAGTTATCATCAGAGACAAGGATTAATGATTGATTCCCGTTATTAAGAATAGGCCCAAAAGTAATGCCTTCAATATTATCAATAATACCTTCAGTCAGCTCGCTTTTAATAGCGTCAAACTCGAAGATTAATTCTTTATTTAAAGGGATGTAATCTGTGTTTTTTAAAGAGTCGACATCTAATGAATTTGTGGAAGATTCATCTACATAGGCGTGATAAATATTAACCGTGTTACCATAAGCTCCATAATCACTTTGATAAGCTCTTTCAATAACAAAAAAGTGATTGGTTTTAAATTCTAAAATATCGGTAACTCCGTTGACATTGAAATCTCCTTTATTAGGCCTCGTAATAGGCGATAATTGGTAAACAAATTCTTTTGTAGCTTCTCCAGTTTCTTTATTAAAATAAGTAAATCTAACAGGTGAATTTGCTTTCTGATATCTTGGTTCTTCACCATCTAAAGATAATGGCAATTCAAAAGCAGTCCAATAGCCTTTGTTATCAGAACTATGACTTAGCCCTTCTAACGTTTTATTATGAATGGGTTTAGGTTTTGCAGTTGCTAAGAACTTATTTGGTAATTGAAAGTCTTGTATAAACTCACCATTTTCTTTAGCTGAAAACAAAAGAGGGTCTTTACCTTTTTTAATGGATCCTTCACTCACCATAATAATCTTATTATTTGGCGCTGCAATGATTGATTCTAAATCCAAAAAGTGATCTTGATAGAAACGTTCATCTTTAAAGACAACTACATCAGTAATTTTAATGTCTATAATGGCATTATTTTCTATACTGATTATAGCCTTGCAATAACGAGGCATTCTAGCATCATCAACTGCTAAATAATAAACTCCGTTTTTATAATCTATTCCTGAAAGTCCTCCAATTTTAGTTTCTTTTAATGTCTTATTTATAGGATAAACAAATTCATCTAAAAAATGAAGTTCTATTTGTTCTTCCTCTTTTGGCAAAGAAGAACAACAGATAAAAAGAAATGATAAAATGATAAAGAATAAATATTTCATAACAAAATCTCAGTTTTACTCTTCAGCTATCATAAGCTGATAAATTGGAGATTTAGATTTACTTTCTGATACTTCTTTAAATTGAACATTCGTTCTATTTAGTGGTTGCGGAATCGCTAGAATATCATTTAAAGCAGCAGCTAAAAGTGGTTCATTAACATCACCTAAAATCCCTAGGTTGGTATAATCTTCTTTTAATTGAATGTCTGGAAACAAACCATCTGCATAATCTGTAAACCCTACAGAATTGGATGTTTTAAAAACCAATGGTAACATCGCATAGGTATGTCCTGGGTTCGCTTGATTTTTACTAAAGTTTGGAGCAGGAGCATCATATAATAAAAAAGATGCTTGGTATTTTCCAGTAGTGGTATCTCCAACTTGCTTCATATTAATATATGGGTTTAGACCATTAATGACCAATTCACTTGCAGAAGCAGATCTTTTAGAAGTTAGCACATACGCTTTTGTTAAGTTTAAGCTATTGATGGCTTCACCAGTTAGTATTTCATTATTAAATAACTTAGGACTTGCATATTCAGCTTGACGATCTGCATTCCAAAGTTCATTAGCAAATACTTGATTGTTAAACTGACCAGTAACCATACTTGATAAATCAATGGCAGTTTCAACAGAACCTCCACCATTATATCGTAAATCAATCACTAAGTCTGTAATACCATCTGCATTAAATTGTGCAAAAGCAGCATTTAATTGAGGATCAAAATCCCTTGTAAATGCATTGTACATTAAATAACCAATTTTCTCACCTTGTACCGTTAACGTTTCAGCAATTAGTATTGGGTTCTCGGTATATTGTTGTTTTACTAATTCTATAGTTTGTCCAGTAGGAGTAACCGTAGTTCCATCAAAAGTAGCAAGATCTATTTCATAAGCATTGAGACCTATTAATCCAGAAAAGTTAGTGTCGTTTAATTGTTGTCCATTAATGCTATTAAAAATCATTCCTCGTTCTACATTTTTAGATTCAGCATCTGTTCCCGGTAATACATAACGTACATAACCAAACACATTACTGCTACCATCGGGATAATAAACCAAACCGAATTCCATTCCATTATTTAAAGTAACTCCATTGAGAGCATCTTCCAATACATTATAATCGTCTACTAATAAACTAAACCGGTCTTGTGGAGATTTTAAAAAGCTAAATAAGCTTTCTGGAGTTTCAAAAGAACTTAAAAAAGTATTTAACTCGTCTTGATTCGTAAAATTATCATCTGCTAATTCTGGTGTATCTGCTTTATAAAGATAAAAATAGTTAAGCCCTCTATAAATAAAGTTTCCAATGTCTAAGTCTGAAGCGGGTTGTATATTGTCATCTAAATCTTCAAAGCAAGAAACAAATAATGTTGAAATAGCAATAAGTAACAAGAAGATTTTCTTTTTCATAGGATGGAGTATATTCGGTATTGATTTAAACCACTAAAATAGTTACATTATTTTTAATTGAAAATATTTTGTAACAAAATTAAGTGAGGCTCGTCATCTTAATATAACAGCAAATAAATACTAACCAAATTGGAACAAAAAGAGTTTTTAAATACCATACTTCCTTGCAAGGATACCTTATATAGGTTGGCAAAAAGACTTTTAGTTTCTAGTGACGAAGCAGAAGATGCTGTTCAAGAAGTGTTTTTGAAATTATGGAAAGGACGAGATAAAATTGATAATTATAGAAGTCCAGAAGCATTTGCAGTTACGATGACAAAAAATTATTGTTTGGATCGATTAAAATCAAGACAAGCATCAAATTTAAAAATTGTTCATAGTAATTATAAAAATAGTGATAATATAGAAAGAACTATTGAAGGAAATGAAGGAGTTGAATTGGTTACCAAAATCATGCAGACCTTACCAGAAAAACAAAAAATGATCATGCAGTTAAGAGATATCGAACAATTTGAATTTGCTGAAATCTCTCAGATGCTAGAAATAAATGAAACTGCAATTAGAGTAGCATTATCAAGAGCTCGAAAAGTAGTAAGAGAACAATTAATAAAACAATACAATTATGGAATTAGCTAAAATAGAATCATTATTAGACTCTTATTTTGAAGGAGAAACAAGCTTAGACCAAGAGAATATGCTTCGCGATTATTTTTCAAGTGCTACTATAGCACCACATTTAATGGCCTACCAAGGATTATTTGTAGGATTGAAAAATACTCAAAAAGAAGTTTCAGAAAGAGAAATTAGTCTTCCTCAAGCTTCAACTAATTCGAGAAGATGGTGGTTAAGTATCGCAGCCTCTCTAGTTATATTGTTAGGAGTAGTTGGTTTGCAGTTTTCAGGAAACCAAATGACATCAGAAGAGCAACAAGCTTTAGCAGAATTCAATAAAACAAGAGAGACCTTATTATTAATGTCTAAGAGTTTTAATAAAGGAACTCAAGGATTAGCAGTTATAGACCAGTTTACAGAAACAACAAATAGAATTTTAAAATAAACATTAATCAAAATCAAATAAATTAAAAATCATGAAAAAGTTAGCAATTTTAGTAGCAATAGTATTAGCTCCAACATTAATGAGCGCACAAAATGCATTCGACTCATTTGAAGATGAGCGTGAAGTAAGTTCGGTAGTAGTTACCAAAAACATGTTCAAACTTCTAAGTAAATTAGATTTAGAATCTAATGACCCAGAAGCTAAAGAATATTTAGAATTAGTAAACAATCTAGATAATATCAAGATTTATACAACCGAGAATAAGGAAGTAGCAGGAAGAATGGATGTTGCCGTAGCAACCTATTTATCAAAATCTTCAGGATTATCTGAATTGATGAGAGTAAAAGACGATGGTAAAAACATCAAGTTTTATTCAAAAGAAGGTAAAAACGATAACTATGTAAGTGAATTATTAATGCACCTTACAGGAAATATCGACGGAGAAGAAAGAACGATAATTATGAGTATTACAGGAAACATAGATCTTAAAAAGATTTCTAAACTTACAAGTGATCTTAATATGCCTGGTAGCGAAGAGTTGAAGAATATTGAAAATAAAATCTAAAGATATGATACTTATAAAATATGTATTCGGAATTGGATTAGCAGCACTTACTTTATTTAGCTGTAATAATGAACAATCATTGCAACGTTATTTAGTAGACAGACAAGACGATGACTCTTTTTTAAAAATTGATATTGCAGCAAGTTTATTACAAACAGATGGCAATAATTTATCTCAAGAAGAAAAGGATATTTTGGCAACTGTAAAGAAAATAAATGTGGTAGCATATCCAATAAAAGGAGCGAATGCTGCAGATTACGAAGTAAAAAGACAAGAGCTAAAAAAGATCATAGATCAAGAGCAATATAAAATGCTAATGAAGTATGGTTCTAATAAACAAGGAGCGACGTTAAAATACTTAGGTGAAGATGATGCAATAGACGAGATTATAGTATTTGCAAGTGACGATGAAAAAGGATTTGCTTTGTTTAGATTGTTAGGTGATAATATGGAACCAGCAAAAATGATGAAATTAATGAGTGCTATTGAAAAAGGAGATATGGATATTTCTCAATTAAAGTCAATAGGAAGTATATTCGATATGTAAAAAGAAGAATAATTTGTATTAAAAAGACCGACTAATTTTAGTCGGTCTTTTTTTATAATTCAATTTGATAATAATTTTTTAAATTCCAGTATAATTAGAAGGAGTAATCGCTCGCATTTCTTGTTTTACACTTTCAGAAACCTCTAAGGTTTCAATAAAAGCAGCGATGGATTGTGCATTTATCTTTTCATTGGTTCGAGTTAATCCTTTTAATGCTTCATAAGCATTAGGATACGCTTCCCGACGAAGAATGGTCTGAATTGCTTCTGCAACAACCGCCCAATTATTTTCTAAGTCTTCCGCAAATTTGCTTTCATTTAATAATAACTTATTCAATCCCTTTAAGGTAGATTGAAAAGCAATTAAGGTATGTCCAAAAGGAACTCCAATATTTCTTAATACGGTGCTGTCTGTTAAATCTCTTTGCAATCTACTTATCGGTAGTTTTGCCGATAAATGCTCGAATAAAGCATTAGCAATCCCTAAATTACCTTCACTGTTTTCAAAATCGATAGGATTTACTTTATGAGGCATGGCACTAGATCCAACTTCACCTTCTTTAATTTTTTGTTTAAAATAATCCATAGACACATAAGTCCAGATATCGCGATCTAAATCGATAAGGATATTATTTATTCTTTTCAAGCAATCAAATAAAGCAGCCATATGATCGTAATGCTCAATTTGTGTAGTTGGAAAAGAATGATGAAGTCCTAATTTATCATGAACGAAGTTTTCTGCAAATGTTTTCCAATCGATAGTTGGATACGCAACTTTATGAGCATTAAAATTCCCGGTTGCTCCACCAAATTTCGCAGCGCTTTTAATGTTGTCTAATAAATCGAATTGCTCTTCAATACGAACTACAAACACATTTATTTCTTTACCTAAACGAGTAGGAGAAGCTGGTTGTCCGTGAGTTCTTGCAAGCATTGGGATATCAGCCCAATCGGAAGCTAAGGAAGCTAATTTGTTTTTTAATTCCAATAAAGATGGAACATACACTTCGTTCATCGCATCTTTTAAAGATAATGGAACGGCCGTGTTATTAATATCTTGAGAGGTCAATCCAAAATGGATAAACTCTTTATAAGCTTTAAGGTTTAAGGTGTCAAATTCTTCTTTAATAAAATACTCAACAGCCTTCACATCGTGGTTGGTAACACTTTCGATATCTTTTATTCGTTGGGCATCTTCAGTAGAAAAGTTGGTATATATTTTTCTTAATTCAGGAAATAAAGAAGTATCAAAACTAGCAAGTTGAGGTAGTTTTAATTCAACTAAAGCAATAAAATATTCAATCTCTACTTGAACACGATATTTAATAAGCGCTTCTTCAGAAAAAAAAGGAATTAAAGAATTGGTTTTGGAAGCATACCGACCATCAATAGGTGAAACTGCTTGTAATGAATGGGTTGACATAGTTATGGTTTTGAATAATTTACAATGCAGTATGCAATGAAAAATAAAGGTGTAAAGATAAGGAAGTTTAAGGGTATGGTATTATGCCTTTAGATTTTTTAACCGATACTTTTTAATTTTATCGATGGTTATTTTTCCACGAGCTTTATAGGCAGCTGTTTTGGTATTTATATATTGTTCAATAATTATTTTTAATTCTGAATGAATCCAATCTATTTCAGTTCCTAATAAATATAGCGTTTCCATCGCGTATGCCTCGGCAGCTACTTTTTGGTCGGAGATGAGCCAATCAAAACAACCTTCAATCATCGTGTTTTTATACGTATTGTTTAAAGCTTTAATGATAGCAGTATCCTTCTTTTTGTAATAATGAGTAGCGAATATCATACACATTTTTGAAAACGGTCTAATTGCTTGGTCTCTTTCAATTTTAGGAAGAATATTGAAAAACTGTTCTAAATGAGGAATTAATAAATCTACCCGTTTTAAACATACAAACTCCAATACCCAAGCAGCTCTATAAGAAATCTCATCTTTATTTTTTAAGCAATAGTTTAATAATTCAGGTAGGGTCGCTGGATGGCTGATCACCCAATGAGCAGCTTCTAATCGAGTGGAACGATATGCTTTGGTATAGGTGAGTTTTTTAGCTAATATTTCAGAATTGGTCTCCATTAATAAAGCAGCTGAGGTTATTTAATGTTTTTAATGAATTCAATTGCTTTTGCAACACCAGTGGTGGCTTTTTCTGCATATACAGTTATTCTTTCTGTGGAATCTATAGATGGTTTTGGGTCTATAAAAAAAACTTTTATAGGTGGTGGCGCAAATTGAAGCAAGCTAGCTGCAGGATATACTTGCATTGAAGTTCCAATGATGATTAATATTTCAGCCTTTTGAACAATTTTAATGGCATGATCCATTTCAGGAACCTCTTCTCCAAACCAAACAATATGAGGTCTTAATTGATAACCATCTTTACATAGGTCTCCTTTTATTAAATCTTTTTTCCATTCCAATACGGTAGAATGAATAAGGGTGCTTCTAACTTTTAATAATTCTCCGTGTAAATGCAAAACATTGGTGCTTCCAGCTCTTTCGTGTAAATCGTCCACATTTTGGGTGATGATATTTACAGAATGTATTTTTTGTAATTCTGCTAAAGCCTTGTGAGCATCATTAGGGTTAACTTCTAATAATTGTTTGCGACGCTGATTGTAAAAATCTAAAACTAAATTTTGGTTCGCATCCCAACCTTCAGGAGAAGCAACTTCCATGACATCATGGCCTTCCCAAAGACCATTACTGTCTCTAAAAGTATTAATTCCACTTTCGGCACTCATTCCAGCTCCAGATAAAATAACGATGTTCATGCTATTGTTTTTTATATCTTCGTTAAAGTTAATTTTAATGTAAAAATTGATTTTTAAAAATAAAGAATAATCTTGGATAACCAATTATTAGAACATTTACTTTCTTTTTTAACAGATAGAAGAAAAAACCTTTTTGAAGAAGTGATTTCAAAACGTACGAGACATTTTACCGTAGTAACAGAAGATGTCTATCAAATGCATAACACAAGTGCAGTAATGCGATCTTGTGATGTTTTTGGAATACAGGAGTTGCATGTAGTTGAAGAAAGAATAAGTAAAGAAATAGATAGAGAAATAGCATTGGGAGCTCAGAAGTGGGTGAACATACATCGCCATCATTCTACTAAAGAATGTATTGATGACTTAAAAGAAAATGGATATCAGATTATAGCCACCACTCCACATAATAATTCTACAGAATTAAAAGATTTTGACATTTCGAAAAAATCAGCTTTTTTTTTCGGTAAGGAAAAAGAAGGATTAAGTGATGTTGTTTTAGACGCTGCTGATGGATATTTAAAAATTCCGATGTATGGTTTTACCGAAAGTTTGAATATTTCGGTATCTGCAGCAATCATATTACAATCTTTAGTTACAAGGTTAAAAGATTCTGATATTGACTGGAAGCTTTCGGAAGATGAAAAAAAAGAAATTATTTTACATTGGACTAAAATGACCATAAAAAGTGTAGATCAGATAGTTGAGCGTTTTTACAATGAAAAGAATATGTAAATTAGGCAATAACATTCAAAACATAAGATTATGATTTTTCTTTACATTTTGTTAGTAGTACTAATTAGTATTTTAGCCATAGCAATCGCGGCTTCAAAAAATTATCTTGTAGAACGGACTATTTTAATTAATAAACCATTAACTGAAGTTTTTAATTATATAAAGTATATTAAAAAACAAGATAATTGGTCTCCTTGGAAAAAGAAAGATCCAACTATGAGTCAGGAGTTTTATGGAGAAGATGGAACTATTGGGTTTATAGCAAGTTGGATAGGCAATAAAGAGGTAGGTGAAGGCGAACAAGAAATCAAAAATATTATTAATAACAGTAGGTTAGAGTCTCAATTGCGTTTTCTAAAACCTTGGAAATCTAAGAGCGATGCTTATATAGATGTTAAAGAAATAGATGCAGATAGTACAGAAGTTATTTGGGGTTTCTGGGAATAACAAAGTACCCATGAATATTATGATGTTGTTTTTTAATATGGAAAAAACCGTTGGGAAAGATTTTCAGCAAGGATTAGAAAATTTAAAAGAACTACTAGAAAGTTAAATATAAATTATGAAATTAGTTTTCGCTACTCACAATAAAAACAAAGTGAGAGAAGTAAAAGCATTAATGCCTTCAAATATCGAATTGTTAAGTTTGACTGATATTGGTTGCTTTGATGAAATACCTGAAACTTCTTCAACCATAGAAGGTAATGCTTTGCTAAAAGCAAACTTCGTAAAAGAACATTATGGTTTTGATTGTTTTGCCGATGATACTGGATTAGAAGTTCAAGAGTTAAATAATGAACCTGGTGTTTATAGTGCAAGATATGCAGGCTCCGATAATGATGCTCATGCTAATATGAATAAATTATTAGCTAATTTAGATAGCAAAAGCAATCGTACTGCTCATTTTAAAACAGTTATTGCGCTTATCCAATCTGAAGAAACAGAACTTTTTACGGGTATTTGCAAAGGAACTATTACTAGAGATAAAAAGGGGACTTCAGGATTTGGATATGATCCAATATTCCAACCAATTGGATTTATAAAAACATTTGCTGAAATGAAATTAGAGCAAAAAAGTGAAATTGGACATAGAGGGAAAGCTGTTCGTTTATTAATCAATCACTTAACTAAAGCTTAGTTTGTAAAAAAAGTATTACATTTGCCGCTTGAAAATCCTCAGGGTGAGGACGTGTTGAATGAAGTAGTATAGGATTTATTTGTCGAGTATACTTCTAAAACAGCACACAAATAAATTAAATAAAATACTACAATGAGCAAATTTGCTGAATTAGGTCTGGAAGAAAATCTTCTTAAGGCCATCGAAGATATGGGGTTTACAACTCCATCTGATGTACAAGAAAAAGCAATCCCAGTTTTACTAGAAAAAGATACCGATATGGTTTCTTTAGCACAAACAGGAACTGGTAAAACAGCAGCGTTTGGTTTTCCGATGTTGCAAAAAATAGACATAGGAAGTCGTACTACACAAGGGTTAATACTTTCTCCAACTAGAGAACTTTGTTTACAAATTACCAACGAAATTAAAAACTATGGTAAGTATTGTAAAGGATTAAATGTGGTAGCTGTATATGGAGGAGCTAGTATTACGGATCAAGCTAGAGACATTAAAAAAGGAGCACAAATTATTGTTGCTACTCCTGGAAGAATGAAAGACATGATTGGTAGAAGAATGATCGATATTTCAAAAATTGAATATTGTGTTCTTGATGAGGCTGATGAAATGTTGAACATGGGATTCTATGAAGATATTACAGAAATACTTTCATATTCTCCAGACGATAAGAGTACTTGGTTGTTTAGTGCAACGATGCCAAGAGAAGTTTCTAACATCGCTAAAAAGTTCATGCATGATCCTGTTGAAATTACAGTAGGTGGTAAGAACATGGGAGCAGAAAACGTATCTCACGAATACTATTTAGTAAATGCTAGAGATCGTTACAATGCTCTAAAAAGACTTGCAGATGCAAATCCATCTATATTTTCAGTTATATTTTGTCGTACCAAAAGAGATACGCAAAAAGTAGCAGAATTATTGATAGAAGATGGTTACAGTGCTGCTGCATTACACGGAGATTTAAGTCAGAACCAACGTGATTTGGTAATGAAATCTTTCCGTAACAGACAAATACAAATGTTAGTAGCAACAGATGTTGCTGCACGTGGAATAGATGTAGATGATATTACACACGTAATAAATTACCAGTTATCAGACGAAATAGAAACCTATACACACCGTAGTGGGCGTACTGGTAGAGCTGGGAAAACTGGAATTTCGATAGTGATTGCTTCAAAAAGTGAAAGTCGAAAAATTCATGCCATAGAAAAAATTATTCAAAAGAAATTTATATTAAAAGAAGTTCCTTCAGGAATGGAAATTTGTGAAGTTCAATTGTTTCATTTGGCAAATAAAATTAAGCAGACTGAAATTAATCACGATATCGATGCATACCTTCCAAATATCAATGAAGTATTAGAAGAGTTTTCAAAAGAAGAACTGATTAAAAAAGTGTTTTCTGTAGAGTTTACAAGATTCTATAATTATTATAAAAAAGCGAAAGATCTTAATGTATCTGCAGGTGATATGTCGGAAGGGTCTAAAGATACAGTTCGTTACTTTATTAATATCGGAGGGAAAGATGATTTTGATTGGATGAGTTTAAAAGATTTCTTAAAAGAAATGTTGCATCTTGATCAAGATGATCTTTATAAAGTAGATGTTAAAGAAAGTTTTTCTTTCTTTAATACAGATACAAAGCATCAAGAATTAGTAATGGATTTCTTTAAAGATTTTGAACTTGAAGGAAGAAGAGTATCTGTTGAAATTTCTAAAGACACAGGTAGAGGAAAACGTAGCGGAAGAGATCGCGATCGCGGTGGAAGTCGTGGAGGGTTTAAAAGTCGCGGTGGAGAAAGAAGAGGTGGTGGAGATAGAAGAGACGATAGAAGAAGTAGCGGAGGTGGAGATGACCGAAGAGGTGGTAGTGACAGAAGAAGTAGCGGAGGTGGAGATGACCGAAGAAGTAGTGGAAGTGGAGACGACCGAAGAGGTGGTGGTAGAAGCGATGGTGGTAGAAGTGATAGAGGTAGTAGTGACAGAGGTAGAAGCGATAGTGGAAATTCTGGTTTTAAAGGAAGAAGTCGTAGATCTAGTGATAAACCTGCCGGTTCAGGTACAGGAGGTAGAAGACGTAGAGATTAAATCTTAATTTTTTGTTATTATAAAAACTTTGGTTTAAAATTTGTATCTATTAGATTATATTTACGATCTCTATGAAAAAATATATTTTAATTTTATTGTGTTTCGTGACCACTTCCGGGTGGTCACAAGATAATCCAGCTACGAAAAAGAAAGATTCAGTTGTAATATCTTCAATTATTAATGGTAAGGTTTTAAATGCTTCCAATAATGTAACCCTAGAAAATGTTCACGTTGTTAACTTAAATTCTGTAAAAGGTACGTTAACTAACGAAGAAGGTACATTTATCATGAAAGCAGAAGTCAATGATACCTTATATTTTTCATATTTAGGATTTAAATCTATTCGGGTAAGGGTTACGAATGACTGGTTAAAATTTGGTGAGATTAAAATTAAAATGACCGAGTTAAGTATCGCTTTAGAAGAAGTGCTTGTAAGGCCAATTCAGTTAACGGGATATATAGAAGTTGATGCTAAGTTAATTCCTATATACGATGATCATCGTTATAGAATAGCAGGTGTTGGTGGAGGTTATGAAGGAGGGCAGTCTCAGCCCGGATCTGTAACTAAAGTGTTAAATTCCATATTTAATCCTGCAGATTTTCTCTATAATGTTTTTGGAAAACGACCAAGACAAATGAGTAAGATGCGTAAAATGAAGGATGACGATCAGATTAGAAACTTACTCCAATCTAAATACGATAGAGAAACTTTAATGGCGGTATTGCAATTAGAAAGAGTTGATATTGATGAAATAGTAAATAATTGTAGTTATTCAGAAAGTTTTATTAAGACAGCAAACGATCTTCAGATTTTGGACGCTATTAGCGAATGCTATGAAGAGTACAGGGTTTTAAACAGAGGAAGGGAGTAGTTTAATGCTTCAGTTTTTAATTCATTACACATTACATTTTTTATTTCCGGGTTTAATAGCCTGGGTGTTTTTCAATAATCATTGGAAAAAAGCATGGCTTATCATGATTGCAACTATGTTGGTAGATATAGATCATTTTATATCAAGTCCAATATTCGCTCCTAACCGTTGCAGCATAAACTTTCACATACTCCATTCCTATTATGCGATAGCAATCTATTTAATATTATTTTATTTTAAGAAATTTAGAATCGTTTCTATTGGTTTATTATTTCATATGCTAACCGATTTTATTGATTGTTTGTTAATGAAGTAGTATTTTAGTGGATAATTAAAGGGTTATTTTATGAATGATATTGTTTCTCAACAACGTACTTTTTTTTATACTCATAAAACGAAAGCTATTAAATTTCGTTTAGAACAACTTAATAAATTAGAGTTGCTTTTAAAATCTAATGAAGACCAGTTAAATCAAGCGATTTATGAAGATTTTAAAAAATCTGAATTTGACACCTATGTAACAGAACTAGCGCTGCTTTATCAGGACATAAAAGAAGCTAAAAGGAACGTTCGTAAATGGGCAAAAATTAAGCGTGTAGGTACAAATATGCTTAATTTTCCTGCTCGTAGTTATATCATTCCTGAACCATTAGGAGTTTGTTTGGTTATTGGAGCTTGGAACTACCCATATCAATTAACCTTAGCGCCAGTAATTGCAGCTATTACTGCTGGAAATACGGTAGTGATCAAGCCAAGTGAAATGTCTCCTAAGACAAGTGCTTTAATGACCAGGTTAATCAATAATACTTTTGACGCTAATTATTTAAAAGTTGTAGAAGGAGGTATTCCAGAAACAACAGAACTATTAAAAAATAAATTCGATAAGATATTTTTTACTGGAAGTCCACAAGTAGGAAAAATTATTTACCAAGCCGCTGCTAAAAACTTGACTCCTGTTACATTAGAATTAGGCGGTAAAAGTCCTGCAATTATAACAGCGGATAGTAATTTAAAAATGACCGTTAAAAGAATGGTTTGGGCAAAATTTATAAATGCTGGACAAACTTGTATTGCTCCAGATTATGTATTAGTTCATAAATCGGTAGAAAATAAATTACTAGAATTATTAAAACTTGAAATTGAAAAAGAGAGTTTTTCTATTGAAAACGGGAACTATACTCAAATCATAAATGATCGAAATTTAGACCGTCTTTCTAATTTGTTTTCTTCGGATAATGTTTTTGTAGGAGGCAATATAGATGCTTTTAATAGAACAATAGAACCAACCGTATTACAAAATGTTAAGTTTTCGGACGATGTAATGAAAGAAGAAATATTTGGTCCCATTCTCCCAGTAATATCATATCAAAATATTGAAGAAGTTATTACGTATGTAAATGACAACCCTAAACCCTTGTCTTGTTATATTTTTACAAATAGCAATCAAATAAAAAAGAAAATTTTAAACGAGATTTCTTTTGGTGGTGGAGCAGTGAACGATGCAGTAATGCACATCGCAAATTCTAAATTACCATTTGGTGGAGTTGGTAATAGTGGTATTGGATCCTATCATGGAGAAGCTGGGTTTAAATCTTTTTCTCACTATAAAAGTATTTTAGATAAATCGAATCTTATGGAATTATCTTTAAAATACTTCCCACACAGCAAAGGAAAACTTAGCTGGATTCAACGATTTATGAGTTTTTAATGCTACTTTATTTAATAAATAATTAAAGAGAATTACTTTTTTTATCTTGTTGTTTATGAACTGTAATGATAACGGTTTTTGATGTTGGCGTATTACTAATTCTAGCTTTACTTTGTAATGGTACCAATACATTAGCTTCTGGAAAGTAAGTAGCAGTACATTGTTTAGGGATATCGTAAGGGATAACAAGGAAACTTTTAGCAATCCGTTCTTTTCCTTTAAAATGACTTATTAAATCAACTTTATCAAGTTTTTCTAATCTTCGTTGCTTCATGTCATCTGAATTCATAAAAATAACTCTACGCTCATTTAAAACGCCACGATATCTATCGTCTAAACCATAAATCGTTGTATTGTATTGGTCATGAGTTCTGATAGTCATCATAATTAATTGATCTTTTTTCAATACAATATCAGAAATAGTATTTATAGTAAAGTTTGCTTTTCCAGTTAATGTAGGGGAGAAGTCGTTATTTCTTGCAGTATTAGGTAAATAAAATCCACCTTTTATCCTTATGCGTTTATTATAGTTTTCAAATCCTGGAATGGTAGCTTCTATTTTATCCCTAATACAATCGTAGTCTTTAATAAAATCAGACCATTTTATGGTTGAATTCTTTAAGCTTGCTTTTGCTATTCCAACAACAATTGCTGGTTCACTTAATAAGAATTCGGACAAGGGGTTTAAAGGACCAGAAGATGATTGAACAACTCCCATGGAATTTTCGACACTTACAAATTGAACTCCTTTTTCTTGAATATCTTTTTCAGATCTTCCCAAGCAAGGTAGAATTAATGCCTTTTTTCCGTGAATTAAATGACTTCTATTTAATTTAGTAGAAACCTGTACTGTTAATTTACAATTTTGCAATGCTTCAGCTGTATATTCAGTATCTGGAGTTGCAGAAAGGAAGTTGCCTCCCATTCCAATAAAAACACTAGCTTTTTTTTGATGCATAGCTTCAATCGCATCAACAACATCATAGCCATGCTTTCGGGGTGCTTTAAAGTTAAATTCTTTTTCTAAATTATCTAAGAATAACTCTTCTGGTTTTTCCCAAATCCCCATTGTTCTGTCTCCTTGCACATTAGAATGTCCACGAACAGGACAAGTTCCTGCACCTTGTTTGCCAATACTTCCTTTTAATAATAATAAGTTGACAAGCTCACGAATGTTATCTACAGAGTTTTTATGTTGTGTTAATCCCATAGCCCAACAGATAATTATTTTTTTCTTTTGGGCAATTAATTCTGTAGCTTCTTTGATTGTTTCAAAATCTATGCCTGTTTGAGGAATTAATTCTTCAATAGAAGCGTTTTCTATGTCTTTGATAAAATCATCATACCCTATAGTTTTTGAATTGATAAATTGATGATCAAAAACTGAATTGGGATTTTCTTGTTCTTTTTCCCACAGTAATTTTAAGATTATTTTTAATAAAGCGACATCGCCATTTATTTTTACTTGTAAAAAAACATCTGTTAATTTCTGACCTTTACCAATCCATTTAATAGGGTTTTGTGGGTCATTATATCTCATTAATCCAACTTCTGGCAATGGGTTGATGGTGATAATTTTACCACCTCTTTTTTTTGTTTCTCCTAAAGCAGTTAGCATTCTAGGATGATTTGTCCCAGGATTTTGACCCATTACAATTACTAATTCGGCATGATTAAAATCATCTAGGGTTACAGATCCTTTTCCGATACCTAGCGTCTCGTTTAGAGCTGCTCCACTAGATTCGTGACACATATTAGAACAATCAGGTAGGTTATTGGTACCAAATTTTCTTACAAACAATTGATATAAAAAAGCAGCTTCATTACTGGTTCTGCCTGAAGTGTAAAAAATAGCTTCATCAGGAGAGGGTAATTGTTTTAATTCGTTACCAATCATTTTAAAAGCATCTTCCCAAGAAATTTCTTCATAATGATCATTACCTTCATAAACAACAACAGGATGTGTAATTCTTCCTTTTTTACCTATTTCATAATCTGATAATTCTGATAGTTCTGAAATAGAATGAGTGGCAAAGAACATTGGTGAGACTCTGTTTCTAGTAGCTTCTTCAGCTACTGCTTTGGCGCCATTTTCACAATACTCTGCTAAAAAAGCTCTTTTTTCATCTGGATCTGGCCAGGCACAACCCGGACAATCAAATCCACCTTTTTGATTTATATTTGCTAAAAGGCTAATTCCTTTTACCAATCCAACCTCATCTTTTATACGCGTAATAGTAGATTTTATTGCTGTAAATCCAACAGCAGAAGTTGGGATTTTTTTTAATTCTATTCCTGTTAGTTTTTCAGGTGGTAGTGCGTGTATTTTTTTTGTACTCATGACAATGCTTTAGTTTGTAAAAAGCTAGGATTTGCATAAACAGTCATTTTATTTTCTCTAGTAAATCCAATTAAACAAATACCAAATTCTTTGGCGAAATCTACAGCCATAGAAGAACAGGCTGAAACTGCTACAATTACTGGGATTTTAGCCAAAAAAGCTTTGGAAACAATTTCATAAGAAACACGTCCGCTTACCAGTAAATACATTCCGTTTTTTAAACTATTATTTTGTAGTAAACTGCCAACACACTTATCTACAGCATTGTGTCTTCCAATATCTTCTCTAATAGTTAGTAGCTGAAACTGCTTATCAAAAATTCCTGCCGCATGGCTTCCACCAGTTTTTTTAAACGTTTCTTGATGTTTTTGTAAAGGTCCAAACATATGCAACAAGCTTTCAGAAGAAAAAGATACTTTTTCAACTATTTTATCACCGCTAACCTTTAGATCTTCTAGTTGTTGTTTTCCACAAATGCCACAAGAAGAAACAGATAATAATGTTCTTTTGTTTAAGTACCCTTTTCCTAAAACATTTGTTGGGATAGTCATATTTATAATACTTGGAATTCCCTGTTCCTCCTTAATAATTTCAAAAGGAATTGAGCTAGGTTTTTTATAAATATCTTCCGCATATAAGAGGCCAAGAACTAAATCTTTGTCGTTATTTGGCGTTCGCATTACTACTGAATATGCCTTGGAGTTAATGTTAATTTGCAAAGGGGCTTCAACAACTAACTCATCCTTTCTAATAGATTGAGAATTATTTATTATATGTAGTCCTTCGTATGTATTTGTTTGCATAATATAACTAGTAAAAAAGTTATCAAAACAAATCTAGTAAAAAAAAGAGGATGAATACCTCAAAAAATATAAGTTATAAAATATAAAGGTTTTTTTCAGTCAAATTAAATTCAATTAAAAATTGTTTTTTCGGTATTATCAATTTTGTGGCTATCTTACCAGGATATAATTTTACTTTATAGTTTTATGAAAATTCTTGATAAATCGGCCTGGAATCGAAAAGAACATTTTGATTTTTTCTCTCAATGTGATGAGCCTTTTTTTGGTATGGTAACTGAAATTAATTGTACCAAAGCATATCAAATATCAAAAAGTAGAAATCAATCATTTTTCGCATATTATTTACATAAATCTTTAACAGCAGTAAATCTTGTAGAAGAACTGCGTTATAGGGTTGATGGTGAAAATATTATTGTTTACGATGAAATTCATGCCTCACCAACTCTAGGAAGAGAAGATCATACCTTTGGTTTTTCATTTGTACCTTTTCATAAAGATTTTGAATTATTTAATGCTTCATTAAAATTGGAAATAGAAGCGGTAAGAAACTCTACTGGTTTGCGATTAAATGAAAATGCTACTCGAAAAAATGTGGTTCATTATTCGTCAATACCTTGGTGTACTTTTTCTGGATTAACTCATGCTAGAAATTTTAAATTTGAAGATAGTGCTCCAAAAATATCTTTTGGAAAGATGTTTGCTAAAAAGGACCAGCAATTTATGAATATTGCAATTAATGTGCATCATGGATTAGCAGATGGATATCATATAGCTAAACACCTAGATTATTTTCAAAAACTTATGGATGGTGAATAGTAATTTTTAAAATAAAATATAAATTCCTAAAATGAAAAATAAAATCAAATACATAGTAACATTACTTTTAATAGTTATTGCATATTTTTTATTTACAACCTATCCGAAATTGGATTTGATAAGCGGCTTTGCTGCAAAGAGCATTTCATCACATTATTTTATTGGAGATAGGGATATTGGATATACGGAAGCAGAAGATAACTTGATTCCAAAAATGGGCATGGCTTCAAGTGAACTGTTGGATGCTGAAAAAATAGCAAAGTCAAATGTTCTTGGTTTTAAAAAAAGAACTGCTTTTTATAGAGATGGAGTTGGTGCAGTTTTAATTCCTTCAGGTAAAAAGAAAGAACAAGTTTCCCTTGCAAAACCAAACCGAAATATGGTGCCTACTCACCTAGCATATCCTTATGGGGATCTACCTCAAAAGGATACCGTTTTTCAAAACATTAATTATAAACAATTAAATAAGGTAGTAAACAATGCTTTTATAGATGAAGAAGGAAGCAAAAAGAAAACACGTTCGGCTTTAGTGATTTATAAAGGACAAATAATTAAAGAACAATATGTTAATGGATTCGATGAGGAATCAATGATACTGGGTTGGTCTATGGCAAAAAGTGTTACTAGTGCTGTTGTTGGAGTCATGGTTAAAGAAGGAAAAATAAGTCTTCATCAAAATAATTTATTTGAAGAATGGAAGGACGATTCCCGAAAGAATATAACGCTAGCAAATCTGCTGAATATGAATAGTGGTTTAGAATGGGAAGAAGATTACACTAAAATATGTGATGTCACAAAAATGCTTTTTTTAGAAGAAGACATGACCCGATCACAATTAATAAAACCATTAATTGGTGAACCAAACAATTCTTGGAATTATTCTAGCGGAACAAGTAATTTGTTAAGTGGGTTTATTAGAAATCAATTTCCAATACATCAAGATTATTTAGATTATTGGTATGAAAAAGTGATCGATAAAATTGGAATGTATTCTATGTTAGTAGAAACTGATTTTGATGGTAATTATGTTGGAAGTTCCTATGCTTGGGCTACTACAAGAGATTGGGCAAAATTTGGCTTATTGTATTTATACAATGGAAATTGGAATGGAGAACAAATTTTAGATCCTTCTTGGATAGCGTTTGCAAAAAAACCAGCCAACAACTCTGATGGAGTTTATGGGGGTCATTTTTGGTTAAATGCTGGAGGAAAATTCCCAGATGTACCTAAAGATATGTTTTCTTGTAATGGATTTCAAGGGCAAAGAGTGTGGATTATTCCATCTAAGGATTTAGTTGTGGTGAGAACAGGATTGCATGAATATCCGTTTTTTGATATCAATCAATTTTTAAGTGAAATAATTTCAACCATAGAGTAGTCCCAAACTTCTAACTTTAAATAGAATCGGTATACCTAAATTCTTATTATATTGTAAAAAAAAAATCTAATTAAATCATCTATGAAAAAAGTATTATTTATTCTTATAGTTTTTATAAGTATTCAAGTTAGTTCTCAAACGATTACTGCTACCATAGGTTATCAAGGTTATGAGGAATCACAAGCCTACTTTGGTGAGGGTGAATATGAATTTTTTTTAGATAATATAGATGGAGTTTTAGACAAGCCAATTATAATGATTGATGGATTTGATCCTGGAGATGGAAGGGATATCTCTATGTTGTATGCTGGATTGAATTTTAATGGAGAAAATTTAGCAGATATTTTAAGAGATGAGGGGTATGATTTTATTGCTTTAAACGCACCATTATACACTACAGATGGAAAAGACATCGATGGTGGCGCCGATTATATTCAGCGTAATGCAATGGTTTTAGTGGAGTTAATAGATTTTATTAATAATGAAAAAGTTGGAAGTGAAGAATTAGTGGTAATTGGTCCTAGTATGGGAGGGTTAATTGCTAGATACGGATTGTCATATATGGAGCAAAACAGTATGGATCACGAAACACGTCTTTATATTTCTTTTGACTCCCCTCATTTGGGTGCTAATATTCCTGTAAGTTTTCAGTATTTAATTAATTACTTTGCAAAAGATCAGGACAACGCTCAGGCTCAAGCGGTAGTAGATAATGTTTTAAATAGCCCAGCAGCTAAAGAAATGTTAATCGATCATTATTCGGGGCATTTATTAGCTGGTTCAGAATTTGAACAAGACCCAACTTTATTGTTACCAGTTGGAGCTCCCAATTTTAGAAATGCTTTTCAAACAGAATTAGACAATTTAGGTT
>CAJXEB010000012.1 GCA_913052585.1 uncultured Flavobacteriaceae bacterium
CATATAAGCGCGAAACCCACCACAAGATGAGATTTCTTTAAAGGGTCGTGGGAGACTACCACGTTGATAGGTCATAGGTGTAAGAGCAGTAATGTTTGTAGCCGAGTGATACTAATAACCCGTATAGCTTATGTACAAAACGTTTCTCCCCAAGGCAACTTGGGGAGGACAACTCTTTTTATAAGTCTATTTAATACTATTACTATTCTAATATTTCTTTTTTCTTTATGTTAAGATATTTGTTCAGCATAGCTGAACAGTGTATCGTAACTGGTGGATTGTGTTTAAATCACATCTAACAGTTAACGAAACGCTTATAACTAAGGTGGTTATAGCGACGGGGCTCACCTCTTACCTTTCCGAACAGAGAAGTTAAGCCCGTTTGCGCCGATGGTACTACTACTGTGGAAGAGTAGGTCGCCGCCTTCCTTAAGACCCAATCATTTATTTGATTGGGTCTTTTTTTTTGCAAAAAACTCAAATGAATACCTATTTAATACATAGGCATAGCCTTTACCAAAAATATAAAGCTTATGGATATAGGGTTAATTTGAACGATTGTGGAGTAATTAGAAGTGGACTCTAAAATATAGAATCTAATATGGTCTTTATACCTTTAAAAAATAAAAAAATAGCAAAACTGCCCACTAATATTCCTACTATTAAAAACAGGTAAAAAGAAAAGTTTTCTTTATTGAGAAAAGATAGGGTTAACAAATAAGGGCTTAAAAAAAGTAATGGAACTGTAAAGGCTAAATATTTAATTCCTTTTGCAAGTTTTTTAGTATCTGTATGTTTTTGACTCATTTTTTATTTTGAATTAATTGCTTCTCTCACATTTTTATACTTTAATAATAATTTATTAGCTTCAGTTTCTGAGATATTTAATTCAGACATGATCATTTTAGTACCTCTATCTAACAATTTATTGTTGCTAAGTTTCATATCAATCATTTTGTTACCCTTAACTTTTCCTAATTGAATCATCGTTGTTGTTGAGATCATATTTAGTACAATTTTTTGAGCTGTACCAGCTTTCATTCTTGAACTTCCAGTAACAAATTCTGGTCCAACTTTCACAACAATAGGGAATTTTGCTGTATTAGCTAATGGACTTCCTAAATTACAAGTTATGCAACCAGTTTCAATATTATTTTCATTACATTTTTGAAGTGCTCCAATTACGTAGGGTGTTGTTCCAGAAGCTGCAATTCCTAAAACAAAATCATTTGATGAAACATTAAAATATTTTAAATCTGACCACCCTTGATTTATTGAGTCTTCAGCATTTTCAACTGCTTTTCTTATAGCTTTATCTCCTCCAGCAATTAATCCTATAACTAATTCATGAGGAACACCAAAAGTAGGAGGACATTCACTGGCATCTAAAACGCCAAGGCGTCCACTTGTTCCAGCTCCTATATAGAATAGTCTTCCACCATTTTGTAATTTAGCAACGGTTCTTTTAATTAAAGTTTCTATTTCTGGTATTGCTTTTTCAACTGCTAATGGTACTGTTTTATCTTCAGAATTAATATTTGTAACTATTTCTAAAATTGTCATTTTTTCTAAATGATCGTAATTGGAACTTTCCTCTGTTGTTTTTATAAAACTCATATTACAAATTTACAATAGTTTTATAGCATAAAAAAAGCTATCAGAAACTGATAGCTTTAATTTAAATATTTATTAAAATAAATTAACTAAGAATAGAATTTAAAGTCACACTTGGTCTCATTTGAGATGAAATTAAATTACTGTCAGCAAAATAATAACCTTTAATATCAGTTTTCTCGCCTTGGGCATCTAGCAATTCCTTCAATATTTTATCTTCATTAGAAATTAATTTTTCAGATATAATAGAAAATTTACTTTTAAGGTCAAGGTCTTTATCTTGATTTGCTAATGCTTCCGCCCAATACAGTGCTAAATAAAAATGACTACCTCTATTATCAAGTTCATTAACTTTCCGGGATGGTCCTTTTTTGTTCAATAATAGTTTTTCGGTAGCATCATCCAATGTTTGAGAAAGGAAAATAGCTTTTTTGTTGTTGTTAGTAGTACCTAAATGCTCTAATGAAACTGCTAAAGCTAAAAATTCACCTAAAGAATCCCAACGTAAATGACCTTCTTTTAAAAATTGTTGAACATGTTTTGGAGCAGATCCCCCAGCACCTGTTTCAAATAATCCTCCTCCATTCATTAAAGGGACTATAGAAAGCATTTTTGCACTTGTGCCTAATTCTAATATAGGAAATAAATCTGTTAGATAATCTCTTAATACATTTCCTGTAACAGAAATAGTATCCTTTCCGTCCTTAATACGATTTAATGTGAATTCTGTAGCATCTTCAGGTGAAAGTATTTGAATATTTAATCCTTCCGTATTATAAGTTGGTAAGTATTTGTTTACTTTATCAATTAATTCAGCATCATGTGCTCTGTTTTTGTCTAACCAAAAAACGGCTGGTATACCTGTAGCTTTAGTCCTACTCACAGCTAATTTAATCCAATCTTGAATTGGTAAATCTTTAGCTTGACACATTCTCCAAATATCTCCTTCTTCTACAGTATGTTCAATTAAAATAGTATTATTAGAATCAATGATTTGCACAGTACCATTTTCAGAAATTTCAAATGTTTTATCATGCGAACCATATTCTTCAGCTTTTTGAGCCATAAGACCTATATTTGGTACGGTTCCCATAGTTGTAGGGTCGAAAGCTCCGTGTTCCTTACAAAAATTAATGGTAGCCTCATAAACTCCTGCATAACTGCTATCTGGAATTACAGCTTTAGTATCTTTTAAATTTCCATTGGAGTCCCACATTTTTCCTGAAGTACGTATCATTGCTGGCATCGAAGCATCAATAATAACATCACTTGGAACGTGAAGATTGGTAATCCCTTTATCTGAATTTACCATAGCGACTTCTGGACCATTATTGAATATAGTTTCAATATCAGCTACTATTTCTTCTTTTTTAGAACTAGGAAGTTTATCTAAGTTATTTATTAAATTTCCAAAACCATTATTTACATCAACTCCAATTTCTTTAAATGTTTCACCGTGTTTTTTAAATAAATCACTAAAGAAAATACGTACTGCGTGTCCAAAAATAATAGGATCACTTACTTTCATCATAGTTGCTTTCATGTGTAATGAAAACAATAGGTCTTGATCTTTTGAGTCTTGAATTTGTTCTTTTAAAAATGAAAGCAATTCTTTTTTACTTAATACTGAAGCGTCTATGATTTCGTTTTTTATTAACGATAAAGAATCTTTTAAAGTCGATTTTATCCCTTTTTTATTTGTGTGAATAATAGAAACGGTATCGTTTTTATCTAAGGTTAGTGATTTTTCATTATGTTTAAAATCACCTTTACTCATTGTTGCTACGTGAGTTTTTGAATCCTTGTTCCAAACACCCATAGAATGAGGATTGTTTTTCGCATAATTTTTAACAGCTTTTGGAGCTCTACGGTCACTGTTACCTTCTCTTAATACAGGATTAACAGCAGATCCTTTAATTTTATTGTATCTGTTTTGGATATCTATTTCTTTATCATTCTTCGGCCCATCTGGATAACTTGGAATATCAAACCCTTTGGATTGCAATTCTTCTATGGCAGCCATTAATTGCGGAACTGAGGCACTAATATTAGGTAATTTGATAATGTTTGCTTCTGGTTTTTTTGCTAATTCACCTAAATATGCTAAGTCATCTGGAACTCTTTGATCTTCATTTAGATATTCAGGAAATACAGATAAGATCCTACCTGCTAATGAAATATCTTTTGTTTCAATTTTAATATTTGATGAAGCTGTAAATGCTTTTACTATTGGAAGGAAAGAATAAGTTGCTAATGCAGGGGCTTCGTCTGTTTTTGTATAAATTATGGTTGCCGTTTTTGACATAAGAAGTAGGATTTTATTCAGTAATTAAAACGAAAAGAGTCCGTTTTTTCGTGTTGTAAATATACAAATTAGAATAGGCTAAAAAAAGTTGAAGGCTTCTATAATTTGTAGAAAACAAGAAAAGCCATATCATAGTATTCCTACTTTAATATGGCTTCTTGTGAAACATTTCGTTACCGACTAATCTTTACGATTTAAAGCAAGTTTATTAAACCCTTGCAGTCGTGAATTGTTTCAAATGAATCTCCTAATCGATAATTACGTAGTTAGACTAGATAATATCTAAAATTCGACCCCCTTTTTTAATCAATACATCAACCTTCAATTAAGATTATTAATATAATAAGCTTATAAAATTTCTTGTGTCCTTTACTTCTGGTTGTCTGCTTACTTGTTTTAATTAGCCGAAGCTAATTTTTTTAAGTTTCATCCTCCAGTAAACCTTTGGATTATCAGCAGGCCATATAGTATTTCGTTTCTTGATCTGGATTCTTCTAAAATGTATTAAAAGTCGAGATCTGTTTAAGTTTTAAAGCTTAAATCGAAATTCATCACTCAAAAACATTAAGATTTAACTTTAATTTTTGAGGCTAAATTTTATTCGAATTCTCGTGTAAAATTTAGAAAATCACTTCAATTAAATTTATAACTCAAATTACCTTTCGATGAACTGGCCTAAATTTATTTGGATTAAAAAATATTTTAAAGAACGTTACAAAATAAAACGATTGTTAAATTACCTCGTTTTGTTATATCAAATATAAAACAGAAAATCAAAAAAACATACCTAGTAACTGTTTAGATATTAACTTTGTATGAACCTAGCTTATTAACTTTTGTTAATAAAAAAAGCGACTCGTAATGAGTCGCTTTTTTAATATTATAAATGTAGATGTTACATTCTTTTTTCTTTGATTCTTGCTTTTTTACCAGTAAGACCTCTAAAGTAATAAATACGTTTTCTACGAACATCACCTTTTTTGTTGATCTCAATTTTTTGTAAAGCTGGTAAGTTGATAGGGAATATACGCTCAACTCCAATTGTACCAGACATTTTTCTGATAGTAAATGTTTGTGATGTACCAGTTCCTTTTACTTGAATTACTACTCCTCTAAAGAACTGAGTTCTTGTTTTTTCTCCTTCACGAATTTCGTAATACACAGTAATGGTATCACCTGCTCCAAATTTTGGAAATTCTTTTTTTTCTATAAATTCGTTTTGAACAAATTTTACTAACTCTTCCATTTTAATTTTTGTTATTGTGATATTTAAAACAACATTCACGATTTTCGCCAGAGGTTGGAATAAATTTGCGGCTATATTAATAGTATAGACGGCAGCAAAAATAATCATTTTTATTTAATCTACAATGATTAAAGTATTTTATGTACTACTTGTAATACATAGTTAATCAGCGCATTATATGTTTTGGAATATTTTACTGAATTTTTTCGGAAGCGGTATAGCTGTTTCAACTTCATTATTTGTAAACGGGTGAATAAAACTTAAATGTGAAGACTGTAAATAAAGCCCGTTACCCATACTAATTAGATCTTCTTTCCCGTATTTTAAATCACCTAAAATAGGATTTTCAATAGTTGACATATGGATCCTTAACTGGTGGGTTCTTCCTGTGTGTGGAATTAATTCAACTAAATTTAAATAACCATATTTTCTTGAAGGGATACTCTTAATGATTTTAAATTCAGATTTGGATGATTTTTCATTTATAGGGTCTTCAATAATTCCATTTTCTTCTTGTTTACCTATAGTGATTGCCCGATACTTCTTTTTAATTTGTTGTTGTTCAAACATTTTATTTAAAAGAATAACAGCTTGAGTTGTCTTCCCTATTAATAGCGCGCCACTTGTAGGGTAATCTAACCGATGAATTGGCTCTGGGTAAAGTAAAGCATCTTTCTGTTTGCTTTTTGTTAAACTAGTAGGTAATGCATTTTCTAAAGTGTATTTTTTATTTCCACTAACTAAAATACCAGCAGGTTTATTGATGATTGCTAAATAATCATCTTCATAAATAATTTGTAATGGAATTGTAATTGACGGTCTTTTTTTAGGATTTTTTGGCTGGTATAATTCTAATAATTCACCACCATTAATATAATCTGCAGTATAACCT
This sequence comes from uncultured Flavobacteriaceae bacterium, assembly GCA_913052585.1. Taxonomy (GTDB): domain Bacteria; phylum Bacteroidota; class Bacteroidia; order Flavobacteriales; family Flavobacteriaceae; genus Marifrigoribacter. Next base: position 6,058 of record CAJXEB010000012.1, read on the forward strand.
ATTACACCATTAATAGTGATAAATCCTTTCTTTATGGCTTTTTTAATTCCTTTTTTTGAAAAAATTGAATTGAATTTACCAGGAGTATAATCTGAAAGACGAAATCTATTTTCTAATTTAGGAACTTGATGTGATTCTATTTTTATTAATTCTGAAGCCATGTTCTACTCTAATAAATCTGGTCTTCTTTGTTCAGTCCTTTTAATAGCATCATCTTCTCGCCATTCTTCTATCTTTTTTAAATGACCACTTAGTAATATTTCTGGTACTTTCCAGCCCTTGTAGTCTGCTGGACGCGTATAAACAGAGGGAGCTAATAAACCATCTTGAAAAGAATCTGTTAATGCACTGGTTTCATTACCTAAAACTCCAGGAATTAAACGAATAACCGAATCACAAACGATAGCGGCTGCTAATTCGCCTCCACTTAACACATAATCGCCAACCGAAATCTCCATAGTTATAAATTGATCACGAACTCTTTGATCAACTCCTTTATAGTGACCACATAATATAATGATATTCTCTTTTAAAGAGAGCGTGTTGGCAGTTCCTTGATTAAAAGTGTTTCCATCTGGTGTCATATAAATGACTTCATCATAATCCCTTTCTGCTTTTAATTTTGAAATACATTTGTCTATTGGCTCAATCATCATAACCATACCTGCACCACCGCCAAATTGATAATCATCTATTTGATTATAGGAATTTGTTGAAAAATCTCTAATATTATGAAAGTGAATGGAAACCAGATCCTTTTCAATAGCTCGTTTTAGTATGGATGCTTCAAAAGGACTTTTTAGTAATTCTGGTAATACGGTAATGATATCAATTCTCATTGGATTTGTTTTAATCAAAATGCAAAAATACATTTAAATGCTTAAAATTAGACTTCCAAAGTATAATGAAATACTTCAGTATCTTTTCTCCAGCCTAATCGTTCATATAATTTTTGTGCAGGATTATCTATTGAAGTTTCCAATGTTAACCTTTTACTGTTTTTGTCAATTGCATATTCTTTTGCACGATTCATTAATGCTTTTCCAAAACCTTTACCACGATAATCGGAATGTACAAACAAATCATTCAATATAAAGATATGTTTCATAGAAATTGAAGAAAGACTAGGATAGAGTTGTGTAAAACCCTGTGCGTTTTTATTTTTATCATAGGAAATAAATAGTACAGAATCCTACTTTTTGAAACGATTTATTAAAAATAACGAGCTATTTCTTTATTTGTTGATTGTTTATAAAACTTACTATAGCTATCAAATAAGCGGAGGAGTTGCTCTAGATTTTCTATAGTTGCTTGTATGATTTTCATAAGCTAATTTACCTTTTTATACCATAAAAAAAAGCCCGATAAATTCTATCGAGCTTTTTTAAAATGGGGGTTATTTATTAATAGTAAGTAAAACGTCTTACTTGTGCAATGTATTTTGCAAGTCGGATCACTTGATGACTATAACCATATTCATTATCATACCAAACATATAAAACAACGCTTTTACGGTTTTTAGCTACGATTGTTGCATTACTATCATAAATGGATGGGGCAGAAGTACCTACAATATCACTAGATACTAATTCATTATTTAATGAATATTGAATTTGTTCTACTAAATCACCTTCCATTGCATATTTTTTAATAATAGCATTTAATTCTTCCCTAGTTGTTTCTTTATTCAATTCTAAATTTAGAATTGCTAAAGAACCATTGGGTACAGGAACACGAATTGCGTTAGAAGTAAGTTTTCCTTCAAAAGAAGGTAGTGCTTTCGTAACTGCTTGACCAGCACCAGTTTCAGTAATTACCATATTTAAAGCAGCAGCACGACCTCGTCGATACTTACTGTGCATATTATCTACTAAATTTTGATCATTAGTATATGCATGAATTGTTTCTAAGTGACCATGGTCTACTCCAAAAGTTTCTTCAACAGCTTTTAATATCGGTGTAATAGCATTGGTAGTACAAGAAGCTGCAGAGAAAATATCTACTTTATTTGGATCGTGATCTAAATGGTTAGCGCCGTGAACAATATTAGGAACTCCTTTAGCTGGAGCAGTTAATAAAACTTTTGAAACACCTTTACCTTTCAAGTGACGCGCTAAAGCAACATCATCTCTAAAAGCCCCCGTGTTATCAATTACTAAAGCATCATTGATTCCGTATGCGGTATAATCAATGTCTTCTGGAGCATTAGCTGAAATAATATAGACAGTTGTTCCATTTATAATTAACGCTTTGTTTTCTTCATCAATTGAAACAGTTCCATTAAAATCTCCGTGAACAGAATCCATTTTTAATAAAGAAGCTCTTTTCTCTAAAACAGTTTTATCAATATTTCCTCTTGTAACAATTGCTCTAAGTCTCATTTGTGAGCCCTTACCAGCTTTATTCATTAACTCTCTTGCAAGTAAACGGCCAATACGTCCAAATCCATAAAGCACAACGTCTTTAGGTGTTAAGTCTGGAACATCTTTAGCTTTTTTCAGTTTATCTTTTACAAATGATAAGGCATCTTCATAGTTCTTTTCTTCTAAAAAATATTCATAAGTTAATTTTCCGATATCTAATTTTGAAGGAGGTAAGTCTAAAGATTGTATTGCTTGAGCAATTTCAACAGAATCAAAAATAGAAATTGGCTTTTCTACAAAGTCATTCGCGTATTTGTGAAGATTTAAAATGTCACTTACACTGCGATCTATTAATTGATTTCTGAAAACTACTAATTCAATTGAATTATCATACCAAAGGTCGCTAACTATTTTAATAAACTCTACAGTTGCTTTTCGGCGATCTGTTTGAAAAGACAGTTCTTTTTCATAAACATCAACAAAACTCATAATTTTTTATTTTTTATAGTTAAAATATTCATCAAAAATACTCCTTTTAAAGAGTTTTATAAAGGATAATAATGAAAATAAAAAACCCTCTGAAGCGACTAAGCTTTAGAGGATTTGCAATAATTTAGATAAAATAAGCTACCTAAAAATAAACGAGTTAATCTCTCCTTGTTCAGTTGCAAATGTCATTTTAATTGGACTACCGTTATTTCTTTTGTCCATTATATATTTTGCATCTTCAATATTTTTTATTTTTTTATCATTGAGTCTAATAATAATGGTTCCTTCTAGTCCATATTCCTTTAAGTTTTTATTTAAAGCTCGACTGACTTTAACCCCATATTTAACCCCATATTTTTCTAACTCTTTATAATTTGTGTTTTTAATTTCTAATCCTAAATAATCTAATTTATAGGTTTCTAATTTAATTAGCGTAACAGGAACAATTTTTTCATTTCCATCTCTTAATACCTTCACATCTACAATATCATTGGGTTGTTTGGACCCAAGATATCCAACTAAGTCAGAAAATTTACTAATCTTTTTACCGTCAATACCTTTTATAATATCTCCTTTTTTAATTCCGCTAATATCAGCTCCGCTATCTTTTTCAACGGTATTAACATAAACTCCTTCAGATTCGTCAATACCTAATTCGTCTGCAATTCTTGTATTTAAATTTCCACCTGCAATTCCTAAAATTCCTCTTTGAACATTACCATATTCAATAATGTCTTCAATTATTTTTCTTGCATTATTAGAAGGTACTGCAAAAGAATAACCTACATACGAACCTGTTTCAGATGTGATAGCTGTATTGATTCCAATCAATTCTCCTTTTGTATTGACTAAAGCCCCTCCGCTATTTCCTCTATTTACTGCTGCATCAGTTTGAATAAAAGATTGAGGATTTCCATCGAATTCATTTAAATCACGTGCTTTAGCACTTACGATACCAGCGGTTACTGTGGACGTTAAATTAAATGGATTACCAACAGCTAATACCCATTCTCCAATTTTTAAGTTATCTGAATCTCCAAATGGAACATAAGCAAGATCTTCATTTGCATTAATTTTAATAAGTGCAATATCTGTATTAGGATCAGTTCCAATTAATTCTGCAGTATATGTTTTGTTATTGTTTAAAGTTACTTCTAATTGAGAAGAATTTTCAATCACATGATTATTAGTAACAATATATCCGTCTGCTGAAATAATTACTCCACTACCAGATCCAACCCTTTTTTTTTGTTCTGTACCTCCAAAAAAGGAGTACTTGTCATTATTTGAAGTTTTTGAATTGGTGGTATTCTTTACATGTACAACTGCATGAACTGTTTTATCTGCAGCTTCCGTAAAATCTAAATTAACGTTGGTGGTAGATAAATTTGAATTGCTTGTTGGTATTATTACAGGTCTTTCCTGATTAAAAGCCATAGTACTACCTTTTGTTTCTATAAAATATTTATATCCTAAAAGTGTGAATGCTCCTGCAAATAAAGCTACTACGAGTAATTTGAACGTTTGTTTCATGTTTATTAATTATTAATTGATGTATTCATTATAAAGTGTTAACAATTAATAATTATTTATATTTTCGTAAATAATGACTTTAACTCGTATTTAACAAAGCAATAAGATTTCTATAACGCATAGCTTTTAATATCTTTGTTGCTTATGACGATACTCTTTTATAAATATCAAGGAACGGGAAATGACTTTATAGTTATTGATAATAGAAATGAATTGTTTCCAAAAGATAACCATTTAATGATTTCAAAAATGTGCGATCGAAAATTTGGAATTGGAGCTGATGGACTATTGTTATTAGAAAAACATAGTAAAGTAGATTTCACCATGGTTTATTATAATGCTGATGGAAAATTGGGGTCTATGTGTGGAAATGGAGGTAGATGCATCGTTCATTTTGCAAAATATTTGAATATTATCAATGAAGAAACTGTTTTTGAAGCTGTAGATGGTTTGCATGAAGCATCCATTAATAATGAAATAGTATCTCTTAAAATGAATGATGTAGAAGACATTCAGATTAATACTAATTCAGTGTTTTTAAATACAGGGTCTCCGCATCATGTGGAGATGGTTGAAGATTTAAAGAATTATAATGTAGAAGAAAAGGGATATTTAATAAGGAATAATACCTATGGAAAAGAAGGTTCTAATATTAATTTTGTAGAACAAGTTAAAACTAACTTATTTGCTGTTAGAACTTATGAACGCGGCGTAGAAGCCGAGACATTTTCTTGTGGTACAGGAGTTACTGCAGTTGCTATTGCATTGTTTGATACAAATATGATTAATGCTAATAATGTTGAATTGCAAACTGAAGGTGGTAATTTATTGGTGCATTTTAATAAAATAGGCAAAGCTTATCAGAACATTTATTTAGAAGGACCTGCTAAACAAGTTTTTAAAGGAGAATGGGAATGTTAACTTTAAAAGGAGAAAACATATATTTAAGAGCTTTAGAGCCAGAGGATTTAGAATTTCTATTTCAGTTAGAGAATAACGAATCTGTTTGGGAAGTTAGCAATACCACTGTTCCATATTCAAAGTTTGTATTAAAACAATACCTAGAAAATTCATATAAAGACATATTTGAAGCTAAGCAATTACGCTTAGTAATTTGTGTTTCAGCCTCAGATAAGCCAATTGGTTGTGTCGATTTATTTGACTTTGAACCAAAACACAAAAGAGTAGGAGTGGGCATTATTATTTCATCGAAAGAAGATCTGCAAAAAGGATATGCTTCTGAGGCATTACAAATGATATGTAATTATGTTTTTACACATTTAAATTTACATCAAGTTTACGCTAACATAGCAGAAGATAATAAACCAAGCATTTCGTTATTTGAAAATGCTAAATTTAAAAAAACAGGAGTAAAATCAGATTGGATTTACTCTTTCGGAAAATTTAAAAACGAATTATTATATCAATTAGTCAATGAGTAATTTAAAAAAAATAATAGTAGCAACATTAATGTTGGGATTGCTTATTATGGCAGGTTTTGCCTATTTTGTATATAATAATATTTTTGTCCCAAATACCTCATTTGAAAATAAAGAGGCGCACGTTTATATAACTACAGGTGCTAGCTTTAATAATGTTTTAGAGGAATTATCACCTTTAATTAAGGATTTGAAATCGTTTAAAACAGTTGCTAGTAAAAAGGGGTATCCATCTAATATCAAAGCAGGACACTATGTTATTAATAAGGGAATGAATAATAATGAAATTATAAATGCGATTAGAATTGGTAATGTTCCTGTAATTGTAAAATTTAATAATCAAGAACGAATAGAGAACTTAGCTGGAAGTCTAGCCAATCAATTAGAGGCAGATAGTTTATCATTTTTAACAGCAATGCAAGATGAAGTGTTTCTTAAAAAATACAATTTAACAAAAGAGACCGTGCTTTGTAACTTTATCCCTAATACTTATGAAGTTTATTGGAATATTTCTCCAAAGAATTTCAATAAAAAAATGTTTCAGGAATCTGATAATTTTTGGAGTGAGAAGCGAACAGAAAAGGCTAAAAGCATTGGTTTAACAAAACATCAAGTCATTAGTTTAGCAGCAATTGTTCAAAAAGAAACCGCAAAAGTTGAAGAAAGAATGAAGGTAGCTGGAGTTTATATGAATAGAATTAAAGTTGGGATGCTTTTACAGGCAGATCCTACCGTTATATATTCAAAAAAGTTATTGGATAATGACTTTGATCAACAAATTAAGCGAGTATTATATAAAGATTTAGAGCTAGATTCTCCATATAATACCTATAAATATGCTGGAATTCCACCAGGACCTATTACAATGCCCGACATTTCCTCTATAGATGCGGTATTGAATTTTGAACATCACAACTATTATTATTTTGTAGCAGATGTAACCAATTTTGGTTACCATAAATTCGCGAAAAACCTTGCTCAGCATAATAGGAATAAGAATGAGTATGTTCGTTGGATTTCTAAACAAAAGATAAAGAGATAATGTTTTCACCCACTTTTGTATTTAAATAACCTTAATTAACACATTTTAACATCAAACTTATTCTTTATAAAAGAAGTTGTATCTTTGCACTCGCAAAAGAGAGTGTAGGAATATACTTAAAATTTTGATAAAAATGAAAAGTAACATATTTAAAACGAGTTTATTACTGGCAGTTATACTTGGTGTAACATCAGGGTTTTCTTTTAAGAAAACGGTTGACTTGTCAAAGTATTTGATTAATGACTTGGAACTTTGTTATCAAGTGCCTAATGAAGATGAAGTAGATTTCCTTCATCCAGAAGAACCATCATATTACATATTTTTAGGAAAATCATATGTAGGATTTAAAGAAGCTTTAGGGTTTAAAGAATCTAGAGGCGACTATTCTATTATTAATATTTATGGTTATTTAGGTAAATACCAATTTGGAAAAGGAACTCTTAAGATGATTGGTATTAAAGATGCTGAAGATTTTTTAGGAAACACCTATTTACAAGAACAAGCTTTTTCTGCTAATACCTCTAGGAACAAATGGATTTTAAGAAGGGACATTAGAAGATTTCAAGGGACTTATGTTGGAGGTATTAAAATTACAGAATCCGGTATGTTAGCAGCTGCTCATTTGGCTGGACCAGGAAATGTGAAAAAATATTTAAGAAGTGGTGGAACTATCCAATTTAATGATGCTTTTGGTACTTCCATTAAGAATTATTTAAAAAAGTTCTCAGGTTATGACACTTCTTTTGTAGTTGCTAATAAAAAAGCAAAAGCTTAAAAAAAATTATTTTTGAATAATAAATAAGGTGGGTCTTTTATGAAGATCCACCTTTATTTTTTTCCAATCGTTTGCAGTATGAGTTTTAATATACTCTGTTGTTAGTGTAATATCACAAGCAACACAAATATGAGTCTGAGCATGTAAAGTACTCATTAAACTTTCTAACATTTGGTTATTTCGATAGGGGGTTTCAATAAACAATTGTGATTGATTTTGTTCTACGGAAAGTCTTTCTAAACGTTTTATTTCTAATTTTCTTTCTCCTTTATCTATTGGTAAATAACCATTAAATGAAAAATTTTGACCATTAAACCCACTAGCCATCATAGCCAATAAAATAGAGGAAGGTCCAACTAATGGAACGACTTTAATTCCTTTAATATGAGCTTGTTCAACAACGGCAGCTCCTGGATCTGCAATACCTGGACATCCAGCATCTGAAATCACTCCAATATTTAGTCCTTGTAAGCAGGGTGTTAGCATATCTGGGATTTCAGTATTGTCAGTATATTTATTTATAACACTAAAAATAAGGCTTGGCTGACTTTTTCTAGGGCAAATACTTTTAATGAACCTTCTGGCATTTTTTTCATTCTCTACTATAAAAATATCAATTTCTTCAATTGCTTTTTTTACTAATAGGGGCAATACTTCTAAAGGATTAGTATCGCCTAAAGTACAGGGTATTAAAAATAAAGTTCCTTGGGTTTGCATTGTAAATTATTTAATAACTATTTTTTTAATTATAGATTGACCGTTATCAGAATTTATTTTAACAATATAAATTCCACTATTAAGGGAATGAATAGGAATAAATTTTTCTGAAGTTGATAAATTACTTTCTGTCATTACAACAGATCCTTTTAAATCTAAAATAGTAATTTTAGTTATAAGGCTATTATTAATAGATATACGTAAAATATCTGAAGCAGGGTTTGGTATAATTGCAACTTCAGTATTAGTGAAGTTTTCGGTATCAAATATTTCTCCTCCTATTATTTTATAAATAGAACCACTACCAATATCAGCAATATAAATCTCTCCATTTATATCTTCACCAAAGGAAACCCAAGTACCTCCAAAATTACCGTGATTTACTAAATTGTTGTCATTATCAACTGTACCTATAAAACCATTAAGGTCTGCAAAGAAATATAAGCCTTGTATGTCACTATATATATTTCCGTGATAAACATAACCACCAGTAATTGAAAAACCAACAGAATGAGTATACTCAGCAACGGGAAAGGTTAACTCAGAAGGGTCTGGACATCCACTTGTGTTATAGGTTTCGGAGCCTTCATAACAACGCCATCCATAATTAAGTCCTGAAGCATCTAAAGCTACTCGGTTTATTTCTTCAATGTTTCCTTGACCAACATCAGCTATCCACAATTCATCTGTTTCAGAGTCAAAAGAAAAACGCCAAGGATTTCTTAATCCTAATGCCCAAATTTCATCTAATCCAGCAGGATTTCCTGCTAAAGGATTGTCGGCAGGAATTGCATAATTATTACCTCCAGCATTATTGTTAATATCTATGCGAAGCATCTTACCTAATAATAATTGTAAGTTTTGTGATCTATTTCCTGGATCTCCAGCACTACCTCCATCACCTAAACCAATATATAAATATCCATCTGCACCAAATTGAATGCATCCTCCATTATGATTACTGAAAGGTTGTTCGGCACCTATTATTAATAAAGCGGATGTAGAATCTGCGACATCAGGATCTGTACTATCGACAGTATATCGTGCAATTTGTGTATCTCCTGAGGTATCTGAATAATGAACGAAAAAATAACCATTATTAGCATAATCTGGATGAAAGGCTAAACCTAATAGCCCACGTTCTCCACCTGATGATATAAGACTTGTTATGTCTAAATAAGGAGTTGAATTTATGGTTGTATCTGCATTTAATATTTTAATACGTCCTGCTTGCTCTACAATAAAAAGACGATCATCTCCTGCATTTTGTATATCTACTGGGCTTGTAAATCCGTTTTTAAAAAGTTCGATATCTACCTCTTGCGCGTAGGTATAAAAAGATATAAATAATAAGAAAAGTGTGCGTAATAGATTTTTCATAATAGTTTTTTTTAATTTTTGCCTAAATTAATAAAAATAGGTTCAATAATAAAATTTAAAGACGATTTACAATGCTTTCACAAGCTTCGTCTAACATTTGATAAACGTCTTCAAAACCTTGACCTCCTCCATAATAAGGGTCTGGAACATCTACATTTTCATTTGGGAATAATTCATCTAAAATTAAATGCACTTTTTCTTTATCCGAATCATTTCGAGCAAGTGATAAAACATTTTCTTTATTTGAAGTGTCCATCACAAAAATATAATCAAAACTATCAAAATCTTGTATTGAAAATTGTCTCCCTCGTTGATTGGTAATATCTAATTGATGTTTTTTTGCAACTTCAATACTTCTTGGGTCGGGTTTGTTTCCTATATGCCAATGCCCAGTTCCTGCAGAATCTACAACTGCTTTATTTGAATTTATTTTAGATTTTAAGATACCTTCTGCTATTGGGGAGCGACAGATGTTTCCCAAGCATACCATAAGAATTTTTGTTTTCATTTCTGAAAAATTAAATACAAAAAACCAAACTTATAATTTTATAAGGTCAGTTTTTTGTTAAGATCTTCTACGTATTTTCTGAATTGTTTATCTGTACTAGATAAATTATCTACGGTTTTACAAGCGTGTAAAACTGTTGCGTGATCACGTTTACCTATCTGTGAACCAATAGATGCTAATGAAGCTTTTGTTAATTTCTTAGCAAAGAACATCGCTAATTGTCTTGCTTGAACAATATGGCGTTTTCTTGTCTTTGATTGAAGTGTATCAACATCCATTTGAAAATATTCACTAACAATTTTCTGAATGTAATCTATAGACACCTCGCGACTCGTATTCTTCACATAGTTATCAACGATTCTTTTCGCAAGATCAATCGTAATTTCTTTTTTATTGAATGAAGAGTGTGCGATTAATGATATAATAGCTCCTTCTAATTCTCTAATGTTGGTTTTAATATTATTTGCCAAAAACTCAACGATATCTTCAGGCATTTCTACGCCATCTCTATATAGTTTGTTTTTTATAATGGCAACTCTTGTTTCGTAATCTGGGTGGTTCAACTCGGCTGAAAGTCCCCATTTAAAACGAGATAATAAACGTTGTTCAATATCAATCATATCAACTGGAGCTTTGTCACTAGTTAAAATAACTTGCTTCCCATTTTGATGTAAATGATTAAAAATATGAAAGAAAACATCTTGAGTACCAGCTTTACCAGAAAGTAATTGAATGTCGTCTACAATTAAAATATCTATAATTTGATAGAAATGAATAAAATCGTTTCTATTATTCTTTTTAACTGACTCTATATATTGTTGAGTAAATTTTTCAGCAGAAATATAAAGAACCGTTTTTTCTGGATATTTATCTTTTATTTCAACTCCAATTGCGTGTGCTAAATGTGTTTTTCCTAATCCAACGCCTCCAAAAACTAATAAAGGATTAAATGAAGTTCCGCCGGGTTTGTTAGCAACAGCCATACCTGCAGATCTTGCTAGTCTATTAGAATCTCCTTCTAAGAAATTGTCGAAACTATAATTTGGATTAAGTTGTGATTCTATTTTGACATTTCGAATCCCAGGAATAATAAAAGGATTCTTAAGCATTGGGTTTTTATTCTTCACAGCTACGTCTACTTCTTGAGATCGTAAATGGTTTCTATTTGAGCTAGGAATTTTTTCGGTAAACGGTTGTTTGTTTCCGTAAGTGTTTTCCATCTTAATGATGTATACTAATTTTGCGTTTTTACCTAATTCTTTTGTTAATGCAACTTTTAATATTTTAACGTAATGTTCTTCAAGCCATTCGTAGAAAAATTTACTTGGCACTTGAATACTAAGTGCGTCTTCTGTTAATTTTACAGCTTTTATAGGTTCGAACCAAGTTTTGTATGCTTGAGCGGTAATATTGTCTTCAATAAACATTAAGCATTTATTCCAAACCAAGTCAGCAGTTTTGCTCATAGTAAAAATCGAGGTATTTAGTTAGTATTAACGATTATTGTATCAAAAAATGAATTATGCCATAAACAATTTCTTAACGTTGCAAATATGTGAACAAAAAAGTTATAAAAAAAACACTTTTGGTATTGAATATCTACTTTTTTTTTCTCATCTTATCTTCCTGATAAATCTACAACAAAACTTTCTTATATTCCCATATTATTTTGAAAAAGACATTTACTAAACTAAGAGTTCGTTATGCAGAAACCGATCAAATGGGAGTTGTATATTATGGTAATTATGCACAATACTTAGAACAAGGACGTACCGAATGGTTGCGTTCATTAGGGTTGTCTTATAAATTTATGGAAGATAATCATGTGATACTACCGGTAGTTAATTTAAATGTAGATTATAAGTATCCAGCGAAATACGATGATGTTATAAGAATAACTACAACTTTAAAAAAAATACCTTCTGTAAAAATTGAATTTTATTATGAGATTCACAATCAGGAAAATAAGCTTTTAGTGTCTGCAAATACCACATTAGTTTTTTTAAATAGTATTACTAGAAAATTGATAAAAGCACCGGATTATCTATTAGAAAAATTGAAGGATATATAATTATTCTTCTAATATTTTAATAGATATTTTATAAGCATTATCAAAAATCTGAAAAATATTTTTTGCATCCTTTTTTCGTATTGAAATTATAAATTGACAATTCAATTCCATTTTCTGATTGATAATTGAAATGTTTTCATCCTTAATGATTCGCATTACCGTATTCATTTCTGGATATTCAAATCTTATCAAAAATTCTTCATTAATAGTTTTTTCAATTATCACTGAATTTTCTAAAGCTAATTTAGCTCCAGTTTTATAAGCCTTTATCAAACCCCCAACTCCAAGTTTTGTCCCGCCGAAATAGCGAGCTACTACCACTAATATGTTAGTAACATTAAACGACTGTAGTTGCCCATAAATTGGCATACCCGCACTATTTGATGGCTCCCCGTCATCATTAGCTCTGTAATGATTATAGTTTTCACCAAGCTGCCATGCATAACACCAATGGCGAGCATTATAATGCTGCTTTTTTAGAAGTTCTATTTTTTCTTTAATTTCTACTTCATTACTAACTGGAAAAGCATAGCCATAAAATTTACTACCTCTATCTTTAAAAAGTCCTTCTTTTGAAGGTTGTGTGATGGTTTTGTATATGTCTGTAATTTTCTCCAATTATAATGATATTAAAATAATACTTAAAATAGCCAGCGCTATACCAATCCAGTTTTTCCGAATAAGCTTTTCTTTAAATAGAAATATTCCTGCAAAAGTAGATAACATTACAATGGAGACATTATTGATAGCAAAAATCCCTGAACTCTCTAAAATATCACTTCGTAAGGCTTTTACTAAATAATAAATAGAAAAGTAATTTGGTACTCCTAAGCATATTCCCGCAATAACATTTTTAATTTCAAATTTTAAACTACCTTTAATAACCTGAATTATTATAATTATAAAACCAATAATAGCTGCAGCTAGAAATATAATCGCTGAAAACAAAGGAACGTCATTATTTGCAACATAAGTATCTTCTAAAAACTTTAAGCTTGTATCAATAATTCCACTACCAACAAAAACCAATATGGGTAGTAGAATTAATTTTCTATTAATACTAATCCCTTGATTGGATTTTTTTGAAGTAAGGTAAACTGCAATTAATGCAATCCCAATCCCAATTAACTTTGTTGCGCCTAGACTTTCATTATAATATATAAGTCCAAATAAAACGGGTATTACAACACTCATCTTAGTGGCAACAGAAACCGCCGAAAGCCCACTTCTTTGTGTTGTTATGGCCATTAAATTAAAAACAATAATAAATAAAGCTCCTAAAACTAGGCTATAGTAAAACCAATTTAAATTAGGTAATTGTGAAATAGTGATTGTTCCTTCATATGCTAAAATTCCAGTCATAAAAGCAATACAATAATTTACAACGATGGCCTGAAGGATATTTATATTGAACCTTTCAAATAGTTTGAAATTGATAAAAATTATTGTAGAGGCTAAAATACTAAGGAGTAAATAAATCAATTGTTTCTATTTTTAGTTGAGTTTGGTAATAGATATATTTAAAATATGTCTTTTTTTATTAGGAATAAATCTACAATATCTTCCTTTTTTGGGATAATATTCCAAGTATGCATTCCAAGTTTTTTTGCTGCGTCAGTATTTTCTTTGGTGTCATCTATAAATATACTTTCGTTTGGATTAATCTTATGAGTGTCTAAAACAAAATTATAAATATCTGAATTTGGCTTTCTTAAATGGATCTCTTGCGAGAAATAAAAAGCGTCGAAACAATTTTTAAAACGTTGAAACCTTTCTATAGTCATGTGTTTAATTACCTTTTCAATATGCAAATCGTTGGTATTACTTAGTAATATTAGTTGATATTTTTTTGAAGCAGCTAAAGCCTCAATATATTCAAGCCTATATTCCGGAAAATCTAAAATAATGGAATTCCAAGCTTCTGAAAGTTGACTTTTACTAATATTGGGAAATGCTTTCTGATAATAATCTAAAAACGTTGAAGTATCAATTTTCCCGGTTTCATATAGTTTGTTGGTTTCAATCATTTCTTTAGAAAATAAATGAATACCTAATTTCTTCATTTCTATATAGGGAGCTTCCTTATCTAAATTGATAAATACATCGCCAAAATCAAAAATGAGTGTTTTAATCATTTAATACTATTTTTAAGCTGTCTTGCTTAATTTTTGTTTCAGAAACTAGGTTCCCATTTATTAAAGGAGCTTTTATGCCCTCTTTAAACAAAGGAATACCTTTAAATACTCTAGCTTCATCCCAAAGGTTTTCATCAATAAAAGTTTGAAGTGTTTTTGCGCCACCTTCTACAATTAATGATTGAATTTTATACCTATATATAATCTCACAAATTTGTTGGGCTATATTTTTTGAAAAATCAATAGTTTCATAAATAAGATACTCTTTATTTTCTTTTCTTAATTCAGTTATAACAATAGTTTTAGCGCTGTTATCGAAAACGTTGGCCTCCAATGGAATTTTTAAGTTCTTATCGATTACCCATCTAATAGGCGAATTTCCATCCCAATCACGAGTTGTTAAACTTGGATTGTCTTCTAGAGCAGTATTAGTGCCAATAAGTATAGATGCTTCTTCAGCTCTCCATTTGTGTACTAATTGTCTGGATCTTTTGTTAGTGATCCAAACTGGACTTTTGCCAATTTTATTTTTAGGTGAAATAAATCCATCTAAAGTTTCTGCCCATTTTAAAATAATATAAGGCCGCTGCTTTTTAAAAAAAGTAAAAAAGCGTTTGTTTAGATCGCTACATTTTTTTTCCAAAATCCCTTCAACTACATTACACCCTTTATCCTTTAAAAGTTTTATTCCATTTCCAGCTACTTTTGGATTTGGATCCATACTTCCGATAATAACATTTTTGATTCCTTTTTCAATAATTAAATTTGCACAAGGGGGTGTTTTTCCAAAATGACTGCAAGGTTCTAAACTTACATAAATAGTCGCATCTTTTAAAAGGGTTTGGTTTTTTACACTAGTAATTGCATTTACTTCTGCGTGAGGCATTCCAGATTGCTCATGCCAGCCTTCACCAATAATCTTATTTTCATAAACAATAACACATCCTACTAAAGGATTTGGATAGGTAGTCCCCAAACCATTTTTAGCAAGTTGGATGCATCGCAACATGTAATTTTCGTGTATCTTCACAATGTAAAAATACAAGGATTAATTTATATGAAGAAACCAATTATCCGTCCAATTTCAAAAAAAGATAATCCTCATATTGCCAAGGTTATACGAAATATTTTAATTGATTTTGGTGTTCCAAAAGTAGGGACTGCTTATGCCGATAAAGCATTAGATGCGTTATATGAAGCATACCAAAAACCACGTTCAATCTATTTTGTAATAGAATTAAATGGAAATATTATTGGCGGTGGAGGAATAGCAAAACTTGAAAATTGCGATGAAAATATATGCGAACTACAAAAAATGTATTTTTTAGAAGAAGCTAGGGGATTAGGCTTAGGTAATCAAATGATTAATCTTTGTTTTCAAAAAGCGAAGGATTTTATGTTTGAAAAATGTTATTTAGAAACAATGACCTACATGGAAGCTGCTCAAAAACTATATCTAAAAAATGACTTTAAATATATAGATGGTCCTATGGGGAATACAGGACATTATTCTTGTCCAGTACATATGCTAAAGAAATTATAAGTTTTGAATTTAAAAGAATTAAAAACATACTTTATTAGTTCAATAAAGAATTTATATCCTATAGAAGAAGTGTTATCCTTCTTTAACTTACTTGCAGAAAAACAATTGGGTTTATCGAGAATTAAAATTGCACTTCAGCCAGAAAAAGAAATTTCAGAAGCAGAGAAATTAAACTTTGATAACGCTATTTATCGTTTGGGTAATTTTGAGCCAATTCAATATATATTAGGAGATACCGAGTTTTTTGGACTGCCTTTTAGGGTTGACAATAATGTGTTAATTCCAAGGCCAGAAACGGAAGAATTAGTTGATTGGATAGTTGATGAAACTCAAAATAATGAAGCTACCATATTGGATATAGGGACGGGAAGTGGTTGTATTTCAATTTCATTAGCTAAGCATTTACCAAAAACAAAAGTTTATGGATTAGATGTTTCTACTGATGCCTTGCAGGTTGCCAAACAAAATGCGGAATTAAATAAAGTTGATGTTACTTTTGTTAAAGCAGATGTTTTAGACGAAAATTCTTGGGAACTGATATTTGAGTATGTGAAGTTTGACACCATCGTTTCCAATCCACCCTATATAAGGATATTAGAAAAAAAACTTATGAAGTCTAATGTAATTTTACATGAACCAGACATAGCATTGTTTGTGGAAGATGAGGATCCATTACTTTTTTACAGGAAAATTGCAAAGTTTAGTAAAATTTATTTAAAACCAGAGGGAACGCTTTATTTCGAAATAAATGAATACCTTAGTAAAGAGATGAAAGAAATGTTAGAGTTTGAAGGTTTTAAAGATGTCGAAATAAGAAAAGATATTTTTAAAAAAGATAGAATGATAAAATGTATGAAAAATGAGAAAACTAGATAGTATTTGTGTGTTTTGTGGCAGTAGTGAAGGAAATGATATTCAAATTATTGAAGCTGCAACTCAGTTAGGAAAAGCCTTAGCTAATAATAATATAGATTTGGTGTATGGTGCTGCGAAAATTGGTATAATGGGTTTAGTAGCAAAATCTACTTTAGCTCATAAAGGAAAAGTAATTGGTGTCATTCCAGAGTTTTTAAAATTAAAAGAAGTGGTTCACCTAGGGCTTACTGAATTAATTACTACTGAAAACATGCATGACCGCAAATTATTGATGCAAAAAAAGAGTGATGGTTTTATAACTATGCCCGGCGGAATAGGCACTATGGAAGAACTGTTCGAAATATTAACTTGGTTACAATTAGGGCTTCATTCTAAACCAATTGGATTGTTAAATGTGAATCATTTTTACGATGATTTAATCTTAATGCTTGAAAAAATGGTTAAAAAAGGTTTTTTATCTATGGATAATTTAGAACTTTTAATCGTTGATGATCAAATAGATAATTTACTTGAAAAGATGAAAAATTTTAAAGATCCCCAAAAGCCAAAATGGCTAACTAATGAAAGAGCCTAATATTTCTACTTACTAACTTTTTTAGTTTACTTTTTAACAAAAACCCTTCCAGTCGCAGAGAAACTATATATATTTAAAGATATTAACCATTAAAATTTAAATATATGAGTGCTACAAAAAAGTATTTTGCAGAAGCCTTGGGGACTTTTGCATTAGTGTTATTCGGTTGTGGAGCCGCTACAGTGGCAGGGATTTCTACAACTGGCCCTGCAGGATTAGGATTACTAGGAATCTCTCTTGCATTTGGTTTGGCTGTTGTTGTTATGGCTTATACTATAGGACCTATTTCTGGATGTCATATTAACCCTGCAATATCAGTTGGAATGTTAGTGGCTGGTAAGTTATCTATGAAAGATACCGTAGGTTATGTAATTTCTCAATGTATTGGAGCTATTATTGGAGCTGGAGTTTTATATCTTTTAGCTACTGGATCTGATAGTTTTATGATGGGAGATTGGGCATTAGGATCTAATGGCTGGGGAGAAGGTTATTTAGGTGGCTATTCTATGCAAGCAGCATTAATCGCTGAGTTTGTATTTACTTTCTTATTTTTAATGGTAATTTTTGGTACCACTGCAAAAGCGGCAAGTCCACAAATGGCTGGTTTAGCTATTGGACTATCATTGGTATTAATCCATATGGTAGTAATACCAATTACGGGAACATCTGTAAACCCTGCTAGAAGTTTAGGACCTGCATTATTTGCTGGAGGAATGGCACTAAGTCAACTTTGGTTGTTTATTGTTGCTCCAATCGCTGGAGCTGTTGCAGCTGCACTAGTTAGAAATATTTTTATTGACGATTAATTAATCAAATAAAATCCAATAATATTTACAAAAAAATTGTTTATAATTTTTTATGCAAACCTCATTGGTGTTATATCCTTTGAGGTTTCATTTATTATATTTGTTTTATGAATATAAAAGAACAAATTAATAATCTTCGAGAAGGGTTAAGGCAACATAATCATAATTATTATGTACTGGATAATGCTACGATTTCAGATTATGATTTTGATATAAAGCTGAAACAACTTCAGAAATTAGAAGAAGCACATCCTGAATTTTATGATGCAAATTCACCTACACTAAGAGTAGGAGGAGCTATTACAAAAAATTTCAATACGGTGACGCACGATTATAGAATGTATTCTTTGTCTAATTCATATTCTAAAGAAGATTTAGAAGATTGGGAAACACGTATTAAAAAATTAGTAGACGGAGCTATTGAGTATACTTGTGAGCTTAAATACGATGGAGCATCAATTAGTTTAACGTATGAAAACGGAAAGTTATTAAGAGCAGTTACTAGGGGAGACGGTTACCAGGGAGATGACGTTACTGCCAATATAAAAACCATTAATTCAATTCCGTTAGTCTTAAAAGGAACCTATCCAAGTCGTTTTGATATCAGAGGTGAAATTGTGTTGCCTTTTGAAGGGTTTCATAAAATGAATGAAGAGCGAATTGCAGAAGGAGAAGACCCTTATAGAAATCCAAGAAACACAGCTTCAGGAAGTCTAAAATTACAAGACAGCAGTGAAGTGGCAAAGCGACCCTTAGATTGTTTATTATATCATATTATTGGAGAAAAATTGCCCATTAACAATCAATTTGAAAGTTTAGAAAAAGCCAGAGAATGGGGGTTTAAAGTACCACCTATAGCTAAAGTTGCTAAAAGTATTTCTGAAGTTATTGAATTTGTAGATTATTGGAATGTACATCGTCATGATTTACCTTATGAAACCGATGGCATAGTAATAAAGGTAAATAATTTATTTCAGCAAGAAGAATTAGGTTACACAGCGAAAGCACCTCGTTGGGCGATTGCTTATAAATTTAAAGCAGAAAAAGCCACTACTGTCTTAAATGAAATAACATATCAAGTAGGTCGTACTGGTGCCATAACACCGGTTGCCAATTTAGAACCAGTAGAATTAGCAGGAACAATTGTTAAAAGAGCATCATTGCATAATGCAGATCAAATTGAAAAGTTTGATATTAGGGTTGGTGATACCGTTTTTGTGGAAAAAGGAGGAGAGATCATTCCTAAAATAGTTGGGATAGATTTAGAAAAACGACCATTAGATTCTTTAGCTACTATATACATTATTCATTGCCCCAAATGCAATTCAGCTTTACAACGACAAGAAGGGGATGCCAAACATTTCTGTCCAAATATTGATGGATGTCCACCGCAAATTATGGGTAGAATTCAACATTTTATTTCTAGAAAAGCGATGGATATTGATGGCTTGGGCTCAGAAACTGTTTCTTTATTAGTTAAAAATGGTCTAATCCATAATTATGCAGATTTATTTGAATTAGCCGTAGCTGATATTTTACCATTAGAAAGAATGGCAGGAAAAAGTGCTGAAAATTTAATTGCTGGTGTAGAAGCTTCTAAAAACGTTCCTTTTGAAAGAGTATTGTTTGCTTTAGGTATTCGATATGTTGGTGAAACTGTAGCGAAAAAGCTGTCTAAACATTACAAAAGTATCAATGGATTGGCTAGCGCATCAGAAGAGGAATTAATTAATGTTGATGAGATCGGTGAAGTTATAGCAAAAAGTGTAGTAGATTTCTTTTCGTTATTTGAAAACAATGACATCATAAATCGCCTCAAGAGTTATGGAGTTCAATTAGAAATTTCTGAAGAGGAATTAAGCAATCAAACCAATAAGCTTGAGGGGAATACCTTCGTTGTTTCTGGTGTGTTCATCAAAGTTTCTAGAAATGAATTAAAGCAATTAATTGAAAAAAATGGAGGAAAAGTATCCAGTTCTATTTCTAAGAAAACAAATTTTGTGGTGGCTGGAGATAAAATGGGGCCAAGCAAGAGAACGAAAGCTGAAGGCCTAGGAATAGCTATAATAACTGAAGATGAATTTTTATTAATGATTTCATAAATTGACTAATACTACAAGCTAATGCTGTATTTTTGTATTGAATCGTAATAGTTCTATGTTAAAAAGAATTCAAAAAATATTTCTAAAAAAAAGCGTTGATAATAATCTGAAAAACAGAAATATATCAAATATAAACGATCAATTACATTCCATAGGTTTTGTAATTGATGAAGGAATTAAAATTGATTTTGAAAAATTTTATGAAATTTCTAAAGAGCTTGGATTGCAGGAGAAAGATGTGAAAATATTTTCTTTTTCAGAAGTAAAGACTAAAACACCAACTTTGCATCAAAATAAAATTAATAATAAACATTTTACTTGGAAGGGTGAGATTCATAATCAAAACGCAAATGAGTTTTTAGAAACTCCTTTTGATGTTTTAGTGGGTTACTATCTTACTAAAAATGATTATTTAGATGTAATGATATCTAAAAGTAAAGCAAAATTTAAAGTAGGTTTTAAGGAAATTGACAACCGTCTTTTTGATTTGTTAATTGATGTTAATCCTTTAAATATTAGTGCTATTAAAAAAGAATTGGTAAAATATTTCCGAACCTTAAATAAAATAAATTAAAAGAATACCTGTTTAAAGCGTATGAAAGAATTAATTGGTACTGGAGTTGCTTTAATAACTCCTTTTAAAGATGATTTTAGTATAGATGTTGAAGGCTTAAAAAGAGTTGTAAATTTCAATATAGCTAACGGAATTGATTATTTAGTGGTTTTAGGAACTACTGCCGAAAGTGCTACCTTATCAAATGCAGAAAAACAATTGGTTATAGATACAATCGTCAAAGCAAATGCTGGAAGATTACCATTGGTTTTAGGAATAGGAGGTAATAACACACAAGCTGTAGTTGAAGAATTAAAGACCACTAATGTTTCAAGTTTTACAGCAATACTTTCGGTTTCTCCTTATTACAATAAGCCAACTCAAGAAGGAATCTATCAACATTTTGCAGCTATTTCTGAAGCTTCAGAAAAACCAATTATTATTTATAACGTACCAGGAAGAACAGCTTCCAATATTCTACCTGAAACTGTAAAAAGACTTGCAGCGGATTTTGAAAATATAGTTGCCATAAAAGAAGCATCAGGTGATATTGTTCAAGCAATGAAATTAATTAATATCTGTTCAAAAGATTTTCTTGTAATTTCTGGTGATGATATGATCACATTGGCCATGGTTTTAGCTGGTGGTGCAGGAGTAATTTCTGTAATTGGGGAAGGTTTTCCAAAAGAATTTTCAGAAATGGTAAGACTTGGACTTGATAAAAAAGTAGAAGAAGCGTATAAAATTCATTATAAGTTAGCTCCTGCAATAGATTATATTTTTGAAGAAGGAAACCCAGCTGGAATAAAATCAGTGTTCAAAAATTTAGGAATTTGTGGAGACACAGTACGTTTGCCTTTAGTTAGTATAGGCCAGGTTCTTCAATGTAAAATAGATTCATTCATTACAAATTTATAAAAGTGACAAGTTTATTTCAAGTTAAAAATTTCAAAAACACTAGGAATAACAATAAAACGAGCTTTATTTTAGTACCCTAATAAGTTTTTGTAATCTCTTTAATTTGATTACTTTTGCACGATGTTTTTTAAAACTATGAAAAAGAGTATATTACTATTATTATTTGTCGTTGTTATCACCTCTTGTGGTGAATATCAAAAGATGTTGAAAAATCCAGATTCTGGGTTAAAATATGTAATGGCAGAAAAAATGTATAATAAGGGTAGGTATAAGAGAGCATTAAAACTTATGGAACAGATTGTTCCGGTTTATAGGGGAAAGCCACAAGCCGAAAAATTAATGTTTATGTATTCAAATACGTATTACCAACTTGAAGATTATTACCTTTCTGGTTACCAGTTTGAGCGTTTTGCAATTTCTTATCCTAAAAGTGATAGTGTAGAATTGGCATCTTATAATTCTGCTTCTAGTTATTATCAATTATCACCTAGTTATTCATTAGATCAAAAGGATACTTATACAGGATTAGAAAAGCTTCAAGCATTTATTGATTCATATCCTAATTCAGAATACCGTACAGAAGCAAATAAAAAAGTTAAAGAGTTAACTTTAAAGTTACAGAAAAAAGATATTAAAGTTGCTAAACAATATTTAAAAACCGGACTGGCTTTAAATAGTTATAAAAATGCAATAGCTGCTTTTGAAAATTTCATTAGCGATCATCCAGGTTCTATTTATAGAAAGGATGCTTATTTTGGACGATTTCAAGCTGAATATGAATTAGCTTTGCAAAGTGTACCACAAAAGGTTGATGAACGATTAGAAAAGGCTTTAGAATATTACGCTGATTTTGTAAAATATTTTAGTGACAGTGATTTATTAGAGCAAGCAAACGAAATAAAAAAAGATATAGAAATAAGATTGGGAACATCAGAAATTCCAAGTTAATAATAAGAATATGAAAGATTTAAAGAATACCGAAGCGCCTTCAAACACTACTACTATTGACAAGAACTTAATAGATGCCCCAACAAATAATATTTATGAGGCAATTTCTATTATTTCTAAGAGAGCAGTTCAAATTAATGAAGATATTAAGAAAGAATTGTTAGAGAAATTAGACGAGTTTGCTACGTATAATGATAGCTTAGAAGAAATCTTTGAAAATAAAGAGCAAATTGAAGTTTCGAAATTTTATGAAAAATTACCGAAACCACACGCAATTGCTGTTCAAGAATGGTTAGATGATAAAATCTACTATAGAAATACTCAAGACGAAGAATTAGAAAATTAAGAAATGTCAGTTTTAAGTGGTAAAAATATAATACTTGGTGTAACTGCTGGTATTGCTGCTTATAAAACTACTTTTTTAGTTCGAATTCTTATAAAAAAAGGAGCCAAGGTTAAAGTTGTAATGACTCCTGCTTCTAAAGACTTTGTTACCCCTTTAACACTTTCTACACTTTCTAAGAATGAAGTGTATTCTTCATTTACAAAAGAAGACGACGAAGACGCCCAATGGACTAACCATGTTGAGTTAGCCCTTTGGGCAGATTTGATTATAATAGCTCCAGCTACAGCAAACACCATGTCTAAAATGACTAATGGTACTTGCGATAATTTATTATTAGCAGTTTATTTATCTGCTAAATGTCCTGTATATTATGCTCCTGCAATGGATTTAGATATGTACAAACATCCATCTACTTTAAAATCCTTTGAAAAACTAAATGAGTTTGGTAATATTCAAATACCAGCAGCTTATGGAGAATTGGCTAGTGGATTAGAAGGACAAGGAAGAATGGCAGAGCCTGAAGATATTGTTTCGTTAGTTGAAAAAGATATTTTAGATTCGCTACCCTTTAAAAACAAACATATATTAATAACAGCTGGACCAACCTATGAAGCAATAGATCCTGTACGATTTATTGGAAACCACTCTAGTGGAAAAATGGGGTATGCTATAGCTGAGGTAGCAGCAAGTTTAGGTGCTCAAGTAACTTTAATTTCAGGACCAGTTAATTTAAGAATAAAAAACGAAGCAATTAATTTAATCGATGTAACTACTGCAAGTGAAATGTTTGAAGCAACTCATCGCTATTTTAAAAATTGTGATATTGCTATTTTAAGTGCTGCAGTAGCTGATTTTACACCTAATAAAGTTGCACTTCAGAAAATTAAGAAAAAAGAAGAAACTTTAACTATTACTTTAAATAAAACTAAAGACATATTAGCTTCCTTAGGAGAAATAAAATCCAATAAGTATTTAGTAGGTTTTGCATTGGAAACTCAAAATGAATTAGAAAATGCAAAAACAAAACTGAAAAAAAAGAATTTAGATTTAATTGTGTTAAATTCGCTAAACGATAAAGGTGCAGGCTTTAAATCTGACACTAATAAAATAACGTTGATATCTAAAGACAATAAAATAGTTCCTTTTAATGTTAAACCAAAGAAGGAAGTTGCTAACGATATTTTACAACATATTATAAAAGAAATACATGTTTAAAAATTTACTTTTTATATCCATTTTTTTCGCATCAATATTTAGTTATGCGCAAGAGTTAAATTGTTCAGTAACTATTAATGCGGAACAGACAGGACAACCTAATAATCAGATATTTAGAACTTTAGAAACTCAATTAACTGAATTTGTTAATACAACTGCGTGGACTGATAAAAATTTTAAAAATCAAGAAAAAATAGATTGTAATATGTCTATTATAATTTCTGCTTTCGATTCAAATTTATTCACGGCTACTATACAAATACAGGCATCTAGACCTGTATATGGATCTTCTTATACGAGTCCAATTTACAATTATAACGACAAGCAATTTAACTTTAGTTATGTAGAGTTCCAGCCTTTAGTTTTTAATGTAAATAATTTTGATTCAAACTTAATTTCTGTTATTGCTTTCCATGCGTATACAATTATCGGTTTAGATGCTGATACTTTTGAATTAAATGGGGGAGAATCTAATTTTTCTATTGCAAAGCAAATTGTAAATACTGCTGCAACTGGTGGATCTAGAGGATGGAAATCTACCGATGGTAAACAATCAAGATATAGTATTAATGATGTGTTACTTTCACAAGTATATAAAGAGTTTCATTTTGTTATGTACGAGTACCATAGAAACGGTTTAGATTTAATGTCTAAATCACCAAAAATCGCAAAATCTAATATTGCAAATGCCATAAATATTCTAAAAGGAATTAATGACAGAAGGCCAAACTCATATTTGTTGCGTACTTTTTTTGATGCGAAATCAGATGAAATTCAAAGCATTTATTCAGATGGGCCTGCCATTGATATTAAGCTGCTTATCAGTAATTTAAATAGAATGGCTCCTACCAAAAGATCTAATTGGGCAGAGATAAAATACTAATACATAATTTAAATAGAAGTAATTATTTGCATTACTTTAGGGATTGAAAATAATTTTTAAAAAATTAAAATTTGCTTTCTAAACTTTCCATAAAAAACTTTGCTCTTATAGATGATGTATGTGTTGAATTTACTTCAGGACTGACATCAATAACAGGTGAAACAGGTGCTGGAAAATCAATTATTTTAGGCGCTCTTTCATTGGTTTTAGGAAAAAGAGCAGATTTAAATAGTATTAGAAATAATGCCTTAAAATGTATTATAGAAGCAGAGTTTATATTAGAGAAAAGTCGATTTTTAATTTTGTTTAATGATTTTGAACTTGATTTTGATACACATACCATTATTCGAAGAGAACTTTTACCTTCCGGTAAATCACGAGCATTCATAAATGATACACCAGTAACTCTTTCTCAGCTTCAGTCAATATCAAATCATTTAGTAGACATCCATAGCCAACATGAAACACTTTCATTATTTTCAGAAACATATCAATTAGAAATTTTAGATGTTTTAGCAGGTAATTTAGAGTTATTGGAAACTTATTCTGAAAAGCTAAAAGATTATAAGGAGGTTTCAGAAACAATTTCAGCATTAGTTTATAAAAAGGAATCTGCGTCAAAAGAGTTGGATTATAATACTTTTTTATATGATGAATTGGTGGAAGCTAACTTGAAAAATACAAATCAAGATGTTTTAGAAGAAACCTATAGTAAGCTCAATAATACTGAAGTTATTCAGGAAACATTAACCTCTGTAAATGGTTTGTTAAATGAAGATCAGTATGGAGCTTTAAATGTTTTAAAAGAAACTAGAAACTTACTGGTTAAACTGAATACTGTTTCTTCAGATTTTGGAAATTTATACGAACGGTTAAATAGTGTAATTATAGAGATGGATGATGTTTCTGAGGAAATAGTTAATTTATCTTCAAGTATAGAAGCTGATCCTTCATTACTAAATGAAATTAATGAAAAAATTCAGACTATATATAAATTGCAACAAAAACATACCGTTGCTACGATTTCTGAATTAGTTGAAATTCAAGAATTGTTAGAAGAGAAAATTGAAATTACCAATAACCTCGATGGAGAGATTGAAAAACTAGAAATATTTCAAGAAAACTTGAATAAAACGGTAAAAAACCTAGCCAATAAAATTCATAAAAAACGCCTAAGTGTAATCCCTACTCTAAAAAACAAACTCACAAGCATACTAAATGACTTAGGGATGCCTAATGCAGCTTTTAAGTTTGAATTAACTCCAACTACTATTTTTAAGAAAAATGGTACAGACTCATTATTGTTATTATTTACCGCAAATAAAGGGCATAATTTTGGGCCATTAAATAAAGTGGCTTCAGGTGGTGAATTAAGTAGAATTATGCTTTCTATTAAGGCGGTAATTGCTCAATATAAAAAGTTGCCAACAGCTATTTTTGATGAAATAGATTCTGGTATTTCAGGAGAAATAGCATATAAAATGGCAGAAATTTTAAAGGAGATGAGTTTGACAATGCAAATGTTCGCAATTACCCATTTACCCCAATTGGCAGCAGTTGGAAATCAACAAATAAAAATATTTAAAGAAGATGTTAATCATATAACTGAAACAAAATTAAAAACATTAACAAAAGAAGAAAGAATTACCGAAATTGCAGAGATGATCGGGGGTAAAAACAAATCGATTTCTGCAATAAATCAAGCAAAAGAATTATTGAATTAAAGTGTATATTTACAACCTTACTAAAATAAAAAACAATGTCATATAATTTATTAAAAGGAAAACGAGGAATTATTTTTGGAGCTTTAGATGAAAATTCAATTGCTTGGAAAACAGCCGTACAAGTTCATGAAGAAGGAGGCACATTTGTTTTAACCAACGCGCCAATTGCAATGAGAATGGGACAAATAAAAGAATTGGCAGCTAAAACTAATTCTGAAATTATTCCAGCTGATGCAACTAGTATTGAAGATTTAGAAAACCTAGTTGATAAATCAATGGAGATTTTAGGAGGTAAAATTGATTTTGTTTTACACTCCATTGGAATGTCTGTTAATGTGCGTAAAGGGAATGCTTATACCGATCAGAATTATGCATTTACACATAAAGGGTGGGATGTTTCTGCAGTTTCATTTCATAAGGTTATGCAAGTACTTTATAAAAAAGATGCAATGAGTGAATGGGGAAGTATTGTTGCTTTAACCTATATGGCATCGCAGCGAGTTTTTCCAGATTATAACGATATGGCAGATAATAAAGCTTATTTAGAGTCTATTGCGCGTAGTTTTGGTTATTTCTTTGGAAGAGACAAGAACGTTAGGGTAAATACAATTTCTCAATCTCCAACACCTACAACTGCAGGACAAGGGGTAAAAGGATTTGATGGTTTTATTGCTTATGCTGAAAAAATGTCACCATTAGGGAATGCCACAGCATTAGACTGTGCTAATTATACGATTGCTATGTTTAGTGATTTAACTAAAAGAGTAACACTTCAGAATTTATATAATGATGGAGGATTCTCAAATATGGGAGTGAGTAATGAAGTAATGGAAACTTTTATGAAATAATACAATTTATAATACTAGAAGCCATCTATAAGTAATTATAGATGGCTTTTTTTTTACATATATTTGTTTGATGGTAAATACTTTAAAATATTCTTTTATTATCCCTGTTTTTAATAGACCTGAGGAGGTGAAAGAACTTTTAGAAAGTTTTGTAAAATTAGAATTTAAAGAAGAATATGAAATTGTAATAATTGAAGACGGCTCTCTTAAAACTTGCAAAGACATAGTTTCAGATTTTAAAGAAAATTTAAATATATCTTATTATTTTAAAGAAAATTCTGGTCCTGGAGATTCAAGAAATTTTGGAATGCAAAAGGCAAGAGGTAATTATTTTATCATTTTAGACTCAGACTGTATTCTACCATCTCATTATTTAAAAACAGTAGATGTTTTTTTATCTAAAGGTTTTCACCATTGTTTTGGTGGAGCAGATTCTGCAAATATTGATTTTACATCACTTCAGAAAGCAATTAATTATACGATGACTTCATTCTACACTACTGGAGGTATTAGAGGAAGTGAAAAAAGTATACAGAAATTTGAACCCAGAAGTTTTAATATGGGAATTTCTAAAGAAGTGTTTCTAAAGACAAAGGGTTTTTCAAAGATTCACCCTGGTGAAGATCCAGATTTATCACAGCGTATATTAAAAGAAAATTACAATACTGTATTTATACCAAATGCCTATGTTTATCATAAACGTAGGATTTCTTGGAAAACATTTTATCAGCAAGTTTATAAGTTTGGTTTAGTAAGGCCTATATTAAATAATTGGCATCCAAATGCTGCTAAAATCACTTTTTGGTTTCCAACACTTTTTATGTTTTTTGTTATTACTTCCTTATTTTTTGGAATCCTTTTTAATATTTTATTCTTACTGCCTTTAGTAGCATATTCATGTTTAGTACTATTTGATTCTAGTATTAAGAATAAAAGTATATTGATAGGCATATTATCTGTTATTGCACTTTTTATTCAATTCATAGGATATGGGTCGGCTTTTTTAAAATCTACTATTTATATAAGTATTTTAAAAAGAGATCCTAAAAAGCAGTTTCCTAATTTATTTTTTAAGTAATTTTAACAGAAATTTATTTTTAATTAGATGTCAGCAAGTAAAACAAATAAAGCAAAAAAAGGGAAGCCTAAGATGTTTCTGTTATTTCTTTTTATAACGACATTTATTTGGTTTATTTCAAAATTTTCACGTGATTATACTTCTAATTTAGAAGCAAAAATCCACTATATTAATGCTCCTCTTGGGGTTATTCTTTCAGGAAAAAATTATCATTTAGTAACTTTTGATTTTACAACGAGTGGGTTTGATTTTTTATATTATAAATTAAACCAACCAATTGTTACTATTGATTTGCAAAAATATTTTAAAAAAGGGGCGTCTAGTTTTATAATTTCTACAAGTGAATTTAAAAGAATAATCACGTCTCAATTGAAAAATGATATTATAGTTAATAATGTTTCTATTGAAAATATGGAAGTATTGCTAGATAAGTTAAAAACGAAAAAAGTAAAAGTTTCTTTGTCGGAAAATATTCAGTTTAAAAACGGTTTTAAATCTATTGGTGAATTTGAAATTTCTCCAGATTCTATAGCTATTTCTGGACCTACAAAACATTTAGATACACTAACTGAAATAAAAACTGAATTATTAGAATTAACTAATGTTAATGAAAACATTGCTACTACAGTTAATTTAAATATATCTAACGACACAACTATTTCCTATTCACAAGAGAGTGTAAATCTTCTAGTTTCTGTAAAAGAATTTACTCAGAAATCATTATTAGTTCCAGTTATTGTTAATAATTTACCTTCAGACCTTTCAATAAGATTGGTTCCTGAAAATGTAACAATACGCTTCGACGTATCCATGGAGGATTACAATAAAATTACTGCTAATGATTTTATGATAATGTGTGATTTTGACAAAACAAATTATCAAAAAGATTTTATGATCCCTCATTTGATAAAACAACCAGAATCCATAATCAATTTTGAAATTCAAGAAAATAAGATCAATTATTTAATATTTAAATGAAAATCGTAGGACTCACAGGTGGAATTGGAAGTGGTAAGACCACAGTTGCATCCATTTTTTTTGATTTGGGAGTTCCAGTTTATATTGCAGATATTGAAGCTAAAAAACTTACGAATAAATCTAAAGTTATTCGTAGAAAAATAATTGCTCTTTTTGGCGAAGATGCTTATATAGCATCAGGAATCAATAAAAAACTTATAGCTGACAAGATTTTTAATGACGATCAACTATTAAAAAAAGTAAATCAGATTATTCATCCTAAGGTTGCTAAACATTTTAATAAATGGGTAGCTAAACAAAAAGGTGTTTATTGTATTAAAGAAGCTGCTATATTATTTGAAAATGATAGTTATAAATTGTGTGATCACACTATTTTAATTACTTCACCTAAGGAGGATCGAATACAACGAGTTATAAAAAGAGACCAACTTTCAAGGAAAGAAATTGAAAACAGAATAAAAAACCAATGGAGTGATGACATTAAGAGCAAGCTTGCAGATTCTGTAATTGAGAATGAAGTTTTAGAAAATACTCAAAAAAAGGTGGGAGAATTGCATATATATCTGTTAAAAAGATTAAAATAAGCAGAATATTATATTTTGTTAACATTTGGTTAAATAGACTACTCTCTAAATGTTAAAATTCTATTTTTGGATTATGAATAACAAACTTTTTTCATTACTAATTGTATTAATGACGATCTCCTTATTGGGGATTATTTTTGTACAAGGATATTGGATAAAAAATTCATACCAAAATAGAGAAGATCAATTTACTTTAAATGTTCGGCAAGTACTGATATCTGTATCTAAAGAAATACAATTAAAAGAAATTGAGAAATATTATAATGTATATAACACTATAATTGATACCATCCAAGTGCCAGATCAAGCAAGTTTTAGCGAACTTATTTATTCCATTACTAATGAAAGAAATGATGAGACATACATTTTTTCAGATGGTGTTTTAGAAGAAAACTACAAATTATCTTCCAGTGCATTGGATTTAGATATGGATAGTATTCAGTTTAAAAAGATTACTAGCAGAAAAATTACCACAAAAATTACTTCTGGAATTGATGGTAGCAGAAGTGTTCAATCTAATACGGAATCTTTTAAGCGTTTAAAAGACTATGAACAAAATCAATTTGAAACGGCCTATAAAAATATTTTATCCAAAACACCTATTCATAAAAGAACTTCAGGTAAAAAAATTGAAAAATTAATTAAAGAGCAACTAGAAGAACTAGGATTGAGTACTAATTTTGAATATGCAGTTTATAGTAATGATTTAGCAACAAAAATTCGTTCAAGAAATTTCACTTTAGATCCTGCTTCTACTTATGGTGTTCCTTTGTTTGTAAATGACGATATAAAAACAAATTTTCAATTATATGTGAATTTCTCTGATAAGAAAAACTTTGTATTGAGTTCCGTTATGTTAATGGCCGTATTATCTCTTTTGTTTACTGGAGTTATAATTTTCACATATTCAAGTGCTTTAAGGCAATTGTTAAAACAACGTCAGATTTCTCAAATAAAAACTGATTTTATAAACAATATGACTCATGAATTTAAAACACCAATTGCTACTATAAATTTAGCCTTAGATGCTTTAAAAAACCCTAAAGTTGCTGATAATAAAGAATTCATCGCTAGATATCATAATATGATTAGAGAGGAAAATCGAAGAATGCATACGCAAGTTGAGAATGTATTGCGTATTTCGAAACTCGAAAAAGATGAGTTAGATTTAGAAAAGGGAGAAGTGGACTTACACTATATTATTGAGGATGCAATTACGCATATTAGTTTAATTGTAGAAAATAAAGGTGGTTACATCAAAACTCATTTTAACGCCTTAAATTCATCTGTATATGGGAGTGATATACATTTAACCAATATTATTGTGAACATTATCGATAACGGAATTAAATATACAGAAGGGGTTCCAGAAATAGATATATTTACCGAAAATGAAGGTAATTCTGTCATAATCAAAATTATAGACAAGGGGATCGGGATGAGTAAGGTAGTGCAAAAGAAAATATTTGAAAAATTTTATAGAGAGCAAATGGGGAATATTCATAATGTAAAAGGACACGGTTTGGGGCTTTCTTATGTGAAAAGAATATTAGACGATCATAGTGCAGAAATAAATGTTGAAAGCGAGAAAGGGAAAGGGAGTACCTTTAGCATAAAAATACACTTAATATCATAAAATATGGAAACTGAAAACAAAAAAATTCTTTTAGTAGAAGATGATCCAAATTTTGGAACTGTACTTAAAGATTATCTAGCAATGAATGACTATGATGTTACTCATGCTAAAAATGGAATGGAAGGGTTTGAAAAATTTAAAAAAGGAGATTTTGATCTTTGTATTCTTGACGTAATGATGCCCTATAAGGATGGTTTTACTTTAGCGAAGGAAATTCGTGAGAAAAATAAAGAAATCCCAATCATTTTCTTAACAGCTAAAGCCTTAAAAGAAGATGTTTTAAAAGGTTATAAAGTAGGAGCAGATGACTATCTAAATAAACCATTTGATAGTGAAGTATTGTTAATGAAAATAAAAGCGATTATTCAACGTAAAGCTACTGATACTGTTGCAGACAGTAAAGAGTTTGAGTTTGAAATAGGAAATTTTTTCTTAAATTCAAGATTACGTTTCTTAACGCTTAATAAAGAAAATCCTGTAAAATTATCTCCAAAAGAGAATGATTTACTACGTTTATTAGCGTTGCACAAAAATGATTTAATGCCTCGTGAGTTAGCCTTGACAAAAATATGGAGAGATGATAATTATTTTACTTCTCGAAGTATGGATGTATATATAGCTAAATTACGTAAGTATTTAAGTAAAGATGATGATGTAGAAATCATCAATATACATGGTGAAGGGTTTAGACTAGTTGTAAAAAGCGAAGTAGAACATTAATTAAGTGTTTTTTTTGACGCCTTCCTATTTTTGATTAATTTTCAGAAATAGGAAGTTTGTTTTCTATAAACTGAATAACTTCGGAAGCCTCTGTAGTAAAATCAAACCAGTTAATCCTTTCATTTTTTCTAAACCAAGTACCTTGTCTTTTTGCAAATCGTCTTGTGTTTTTCTTGATTTCTTCAATTGCTTCTTCTTTAGTAGCCCTACCCTCAAAATAATTAAATAACTCTTTGTATCCAACAGTTTGTAAAGCATTTAATGTTTTGTGAGGAAGTAAATTTTTTGCTTCTTCCATTAATCCTTCATTCATCATCAAATCTACTCTCAGATTAATTCTTTTATAGACCAACTGTCTGTCAGCTTGCAAGCCAATAAAAATAGTTTTAAACTCACGTGTTTTACTTTCAGTTTTTAAAAAAGAAGAATAGGGTAGTTTTTGAGATCTACAAACTTCAAGAGCTCTTAAAACTCTATGGTGATTTTGTAAATCTACCCTAGTGTAATAAGCTGGATCTTTTTGTTTTAATTCTTCCTGAATAAATTTAATACCATGTTTTTCGTAATCATTATTAAGAGCAATTCTTATTTCTTGAGAAACATCAGGAAATTCATCTAATCCTTTAATAACAGCATCTATATAGAGTCCAGATCCTCCTACCATAATAATTACTGGATTTACTTTAAATAGATCTCCTAATAACTGAATTGCATCCTTTTCAAAACTTCCAACATTATAGTCTTCAAAAATAGTTTTGTTTTGTACGAAGTGATGTTTAACTGCTTTTAATTCATTAGAAGAAGGAACCGCAGTTCCTATATTCATTTCTTTATAAAATTGCCTAGAATCTGCAGATATTATTTCAGTAGAAAAATGATTAGCTAATTTAATAGAAAGGGCTGTTTTTCCAATGGCAGTAGGGCCAACAATACAAATAAGTGTTTTTTTATTTTGCAATTTAATCTTCTATTTCTGGATGTAATACTGTTCCACAATGATGGCAATAATTTGAATCGTCAACATGTAATTTTTCGTGACATTGGCGACAAACCCTTGTATTTACGTTAACTTTTTCATCACTTGCTTTCGAATATTCTGCACTTACAATTCCGGTAGGTACAGCAATGATACCATAACCCAAAATCATTATAAAAGAAGCAATTAATTGGCCTAATGGTGTTATTGGAGCAATATCTCCATATCCAACAGTAGTTAGCGTAACAATACTCCAATAGATACTAATGGGGATATTTTTGAAACCACTTGCCTCTCCTTCAACTAAATACATTACTGTACCCGATATAATTGCAATAATAAAAACAGTAAATAGAAAAATAAATATTTTAACACGACTATGTATTAGAGCATTGGTTAATTTATTAGATTCTCCAATATAACGAGTAACTTTTAGTATTCTAAAAACCCTAAGTAATCGCAAAGCTCTTACTGTTAACAACGTTTGTGATCCTACTATTAAAAATGATAGGTACAACGGTATGGTAGAAAGAAAATCTATAATACCATAAAAACTAAAAATATATTTTGAAGGTTTTTTTACAGTAACAATTCTAGCAATATATTCTATGGAGAAAAAGACGGTAATGATCCACTCTCCATAATTTAAGATTTTATGATACTCTTGATCAATTTCTTGAACACTCTCTAACATTACCAAAACAATACTTAATACAATAAGAATTAGTAAAATAACATCGAAAAGTTTCCCCATTGGAGTATCTGCTTCATAAATTATATCATGAATTTTTTTACGCCAATTATTTTCTGATAGGTTTTTGATAAAACTAATTTAATTTATAAAGTTAATGAAAACAAAGTTCATCTAAAAGTTAATCCAATTTTAGAATTTTTTGAACTTTATATTTTCTTAAATATCCCTGTATTATGTGTTGCGTATCTCTATTGTTTTCCATGGGATTTATAATGGATTTTAAAACTTCAGGATTGCTAATCTGAAAATTAAGATTAAAAAATCCGTATCCTTTATAGGCTCCATTTTTAATTAAAATCACAGAATGTTCATGAATAGACCTTCCTTTATCTATCAAAAGCATATTATCAAATTCATACCTAATATTATCAATAAATTTTTGAATTCTTATATTATAATCAATAGGTCTTTCTAGGTCAATACAAGCTCCTTGACACATTTTTAGACCATAATTAAAACAACCACCTTCAGTTTTCTCAAGATGATTTAATTTTTGACAAAGATTAAATTCATCTGTTACCTTATATAAAAAACTTTTTGCTTGTTGGTAATTAGTGAATGTTGTAATTATATTTTTTTCTTCTTCTTGTTCCGTTGGAACTTTTTCAATTCTTAAATTGATATAGCCATTATCATCAATATATGAATATAGTTGACTCTGAAATATATTTCTTTTTAATGCGTGATTAAAAATAGGTTTTAACTTTTTTATTTCTTGACTTTCTTTAAGTTGAGCTATTAAATCGTTTCCAGTTTCTTCATAGCTTACAGAAACTACTTCCAATTGAATTTTTTTAGACTTTTTATTATCATTTGTAAAATGCTGAATAAGTCTTTTTTTTATGTTTTTACTTTTACCAACATAAATAATCTTCCCATTTTTTCGATGCATATAATATACACCTGTAGTTGTTGGAGCAGATTCAATGATGTCTAATAGTTTAGGCTCTAACTGTCTTTTAGGGTCTTTTTTTATAGTATCTGAAATAATTACTTTTTCAATATCCTTTTCCAATAATAACTTAAATAATTCTACAGTAGCTTTCGCATCGCCTTGTGCTCGATGACGATCTGTTATTGGAATACCAAGAGATCTTACTAATTTCCCTAAACTGTAGGAGGGAAGATCTGGAATTAATTTTTTAGATAATTCAACAGTACAAAGCATGTTTTTTTCAAAAGGATAACCTAATCTATCAAACTCGGTAGTAAGAATTCTATTGTCAAATTGAGCGTTATGCGCTACAATAGTACAATCATCTGTTATTTCAATAATTCGTTTAGCAACTTCGTGAAATTTTGGAGCATTCCTAAGCATTTGATTGTTAATTCCTGTTAGGTTAACAACAAAAGGTTGAATGTTTTTTTCAGGATTAACTAAACTGCAAAATTGATCAACTATTTGATGGCCATCAAATTTATAAATGGCAATTTCTGTGATACCTTCTTCATTGTATTTACCACCAGTGGTTTCTATGTCTAGGATTGCGTACAAAATCTTATTTTATGCTAAGGTTCTTTTACCAAAAATTGAACTTCCAACTCGAATCATAGTACTTCCATTTTTTATAGCAATTGGATAATCATTACTCATACCCATAGAAAGAGTTTTTAAATTACAATTATCAGACTTCAGATAAATAAGATTATCAAAAATATATTTTAACATTTCAAATTCTTTTTGAAGTTGCTCTTGATTGTCTGTAAATGTAGCCATTCCCATTAATCCAACAATTTTTATATTTTGAAAATTTTTAATTTCTTCTGAAGTTAATAAATCCAATACTTCATTTTCTGATAAGCCAAATTTACTTTCTTCGGAAGCTATTTTTACCTGAAGTAAACAATCTATAACTCGGTTGTTTTTTAAAGCTTGCTTATTTATTTCTGCTAACAATCGCAAACTATCGACCGCATGAATTAAACTCACAAAAGGAGCCATGTACTTTACTTTATTTCTTTGGATATGACCAATCATATGCCATTCAATATCTTTTGGCATTTCATCATGTTTAGAAGCCATTTCCTGAATTTTATTCTCTCCAAAAATTCGTTGCCCAGTATCATAAGCTTCTAATAGATCACTAACCGGTTTAGTTTTTGAAACTGCTACTAAAGCAATATTTTGAGGTAGTTTGGATTTTATTTTTAATAGATTTTCTGTAATACTCATTTTCTAAAATTCATAAATTGTTATGCCACTACGTAATTTAGGCTCAATAAAGGTACTTTTTGGTGGCATGGTTAATCCTTCGTCAGCAACGTCTTTTAGCTCTTTAGTTGTAATAGGAAGTAAGTTAAAACCAACAGCAAACTCATTAGAATCTATCATTGATTTAATATAGGCTAAATCTGTTTTTCCGTGAGGATATTCGATTCGATTGTTATTTCGTAAATTTTTAATTCCTAAAATAGGTTTTAAAATGGTTTCAAATAATATTTGAACATCTAAGATATCTAAAGAGTTATTTATTTCATATTCTTCCTTACGAAGATAAAGAGAGTAATATTCACCATCTAGATACATACTAAAATGATGCTTTTTACTTGGTTTGTAATAAGTGCTGCCACGGTTTTCAATCCTGAATGATTCATCCAAAGAAATTAAAAACTCTTCTTTACTCAAACCATTTAAGTCCCTTATTAGCCTATTGAATTCATAAATTCTTAAATTACTTTCAGGAATTAAATAACTCATAAAGAAGTTATAGGGTTCATCTCCAGTATGATTTGGGTTTTCGTTTTTTAATTGGTTTGCTAATAAACTAGAAGATGCAGATCTATGGTGTCCATCTGCTATATAGAGTTTATTCATTTCAGAAAAAATTGATTCAATATTTTTGATGATTTTTTCATCATTTACATTCCAAACATAATGAGTATCTCTGTAAGTGGTGGTGAATTCGTATTCAGCTCTTGTTAACATTACAGCATCTATAATCTCTTTTAATTGATTATTATCAGGATAGGTGAGGAGTACTGGTTCGGCATTAAAGCCCACAGTTTTTAAATATTGTTCAAATATAACTTCTTTCCTTTCTAAAGTTTTTTCGTGTTTTTTTATAACATTATTTTGATAATCTAGTGTGCTTGCTCCACCAATAATTCCATTTGACTCATAGCCTTCTTTACTTATAATTTTATAAAAATAAAAGCAAGGCATTTCATCTTGTATAAAAACGTCATCTTCTTTAAATTCTCTATATCTATTTCTAACCAATGTGTATCGTCTTTCTCCAGTGATACGCTTTTGGTACTTATAGCCAGGGTTTACAATGTGTAAAAAGGAAAATGGATTGTCTCTTAATCGGGCATTTTTTTCCTTAGTAGAATAACTTTCATAAGATCTAGAAGCGATTAAACCTACTTTATCTCGAGTTGGACGTACTGCTTTAAAAGGAATAATTTTTGCCATTGAAATCGGGTTTAGTATTTATTGAAAAACACTAATATAAAATTATATAAATTGCGTTGAAACATTTTCAGCTCTTCTACTTACGCTATAATCGTAAAATCCTTCTCCACTTTTAATACCTAGTTTCCCAGCTCTAACCATATTAACTAATAATGGACAAGGTGCATATTTTGGATTTTTAAACCCATTATGCATTACATTTAAAATAGACAAGCATACATCTAGACCAATAAAATCTGCTAATTGCAATGGTCCCATTGGGTGAGCCATTCCTAATTTCATTACGGTATCTATTTCCTGCACACCCGCAACACCATTGTATAAAGTTTCAATAGCCTCATTAATCATAGGCATCAAAATACGATTTGCAACAAAACCTGGATAATCATTAACTTCAACAGGTATTTTATTTAGTTTTTCTGAAATTGCTTTTACAATATCATAAGTTTCTTTACTCGTATTATAACCTTTTATAATTTCAACCAATTTCATAATTGGAACAGGATTCATAAAATGCATTCCTATTACCATTTCAGGTCTAGATGTTACTGCTGCAATTTGCGTGATAGAAATGGAAGAAGTATTACTCGCTAGAATTGTATCTTTAGGACAGAATTTATCTAAATCTCTGAAGATATTTAGTTTTAAGTCTAAATTTTCAGTTGCAGCTTCTACTACTAAACTTGAATATTTAACGCCTTCTTGTAAACTAGTATTCGTAGTTATATTATTAAGAGTACGTTGCTTGTCTTCTTCCGTAATTTTTTCTTTAGCAACCATTCTGTCCAAATTTTTGGTAATAGTCGCAATTCCTTTGTTCAAAGAATTTTCTGAAAGATCAATTAGTTGTACTTTAAAATCAAATTGAGCAAAAGTGTGAGCAATACCATTTCCCATAGTTCCTGCTCCTATAACTGCAATGTTTTTCATATGTATGCCCGCAAATACGGGTGAATTTTATTAAACTTAATTTTATATTTCTTTAAAGTTTTCTATTACTTGCATGGCAACTCTTAAGGCTTCTGTTCCTTGAGTTAACGTTACAATAGGTGTAGTGTTATTATTAATAGCATCTGCAAATGTTTCTAATTCATCTAAAATGGCATTATTTGAATCCACATCTGGGTTTTCAAAATATATTTGCTTTTTAATTCCTTCTGCATTGGTTAAAATCATTGCAAAATCATCAGGATTTTTGGGAGCATCTTTCATTTTTACCACTTCACATTTCTTTTCTAAGAAATCAACAGATATATAGGCGTCTTTTTGAAAGAACCTAGACTTACGCATATTCTTCATGGAGATTCTACTAGCAGTAAGGTTAGCTACACAGCCATTTTCAAATTCAATGCGAGCGTTGGCAATATCAGGGGTTTGACTTATTACTGAAACACCATTTGCTGTTACTGTTTTTACTTTAGATTTTACTACACTTAAAATAGCGTCAATATCATGAATCATTAAATCTAGTACAACTGATACGTCGGTACCTCTTGGGTTAAATTCTGCTAATCGGTGTGATTCAATAAACATTGGATTATCAATTTGTTTGTTTACTGCAGTAAAAGCTGGGTTAAATCGCTCTACTTGACCTACCTGGCCTCTAACTCCATTTTTTTTAGCCAACTCTCTGATAGTTTCAGCTTCTTCAACAGTTTTTGTAATTGGCTTTTCAATAAATAAATGCCTACCAGCATCTAGCACTTTTTTGGCGCAATCAAAATGAAAAAGCGTAGGAGTTACCACATCAACCATATCACAAGCTTCGATTAAAGCCTCCATCGTAGGAAAACTTTTATAACCGAATTCTTCTGAAATCATTTTTGCTGCTTCAGAATCGGAATCGTGAAAGCCAACAAGGTTGTATTTTGTAGATTGATTTAATAGTTTTAAATGAATTTTACCTAGGTGACCTGCACCTATAACTCCTGCGTTTAACATCGAATTCTGTTTTTTACAAAGATAATAGTATTTATCTAAATGTTCTCATAAAGAGGTTTAGTTATTGACTTGTTCTTAATGCAAAAAATTAGAATGTTTTTTATTTATAAGGCAGTGACTTCGCAGCTTAAGTTTGTACTTTTGTTGAAATTAAAACCTTTAGGCTCGTGAAAATTTCTTTTTCAATTTTATTTTTTATTTTCCCTTTATCTTTTTTTGCTCAGAATTATACAAGTTATTTTACAGGAGATTTAGCAGACGTTACTACAAATCATCAATATGGAGTTTGTTTAATGGGTGGTGCAACCGAACATGATGAGGCAATGAAATGGTTCTTAATGAAAGCAGATGGGGGAGATGTAGTGGTGCTTAGAGCTAGTGGTAGTGATGGTTATAATGATTATTTCTATTCAGAGTTAGGAGTTACTATAAATTCTGTCGAAACCCTTGTTATTAATAATGCAGCAGGAGGTATAGATCCTTATGTTCTTCAACAAGTAGCAAATGCAGAAGCTATTTGGTTTGCAGGTGGAAATCAATATGATTATGTGAGCTTTTTTAAAGATAATGAAATGGAAACATTATTAAATGAGCATATAAATGTAAAACAAGCTGTTATAGGAGGAACCAGTGCAGGGATGGCAATTATGGGAGGATATTATTTTGATGCTGCAAATGGTACTGTTACCTCTAGTCAAGCACTTAATAACCCTTATCACTCTAAAGTTTCTTTAGGTATTCATGATTTTATCGAACTCCCTTTTTTTGAAAATGTAATTACCGATAGTCATTATGACGATCCGGACAGGAGAGGTAGACATACTGCATTTTTAGCACGTTTTGCAACTGATGAAGGTATGCGCTCATTTGGTATTGCATGTAATGAATATACAGCAGTTTGTATAGATGAAAATGCTAATGCATCTGTATATGGAGATTATCCAAATTATGAAGAATATGCTTATTTTCTTCAAGCAAATTGTATAACCGATTTCCAACCTGAAAACTGTACTTCAGGAAATCCTTTAACTTGGACAGGCAACAATGATGCAGTGCGTGTTTATAAAGTTCCTGGTACACAAACAGGAGAAAACACTTTTAATATTAATGATTGGAAAACAGGTAGTGGTGGTACATGGGAACATTGGTTTGTAGATAACGGCACCATTTCATATACACCGGGCGAAAATCCAAATTGTGAAATTTTAGGACAAAATACTTTTGAAGAGTTACAGGTTTCAGTTTATCCTAATCCATTTATAGATTATATTTATGTGAATAGCACATCTGATATTAAGTATGTTTTATACGATCTATTCGGAAGAGAAATTAAGACAGGAACTCTTAATTCTGAAATAATTAATACGCATCAACTGTCATCTGGAATATATTTTCTGAAGGTTTTTTCAGAACAGAAATCAAAAATTGTTAAACTTTATAAAAAATAATCCTTGCAAGATACTTTTACCCATAAAGGAATGAGAAAAAAATTAGTAGAAACCCTTGTAAAGAAGGGAATTACTAATATGGAAGTTTTAAATGCAATCGATAAAATCCCTCGACATTTATTTATGGATTCTGGTTTTATTGATCATGCTTATGTGGATAAAGCTTTTCCAATAGGAGCCGATCAAACCATTTCTCAACCCTATACAGTTGCAAGACAATCGGAGCTTTTAGAACTTGAAAAAGGTGCAAAGATTTTAGAAATTGGTACTGGAAGCGGTTATCAAACAGCGGTTTTACTAGAAATGGGTATGCAAGTCTATTCTATTGAACGTCAAAACGAGTTGTTTAAAAAAACAAAACTGTTTTTACCTAAGTTGGGTTATAGAGCTAAAAAACTAATTTTTGGGGATGGTTATATAGGTCTTAAAGTAGAAGCTCCTTTTGACGGTATTGTCGTAACTGCAGGTGCACCTTTTGTGCCGAAACCATTATTAGCTCAATTAAAAATAGGAGCTAAGTTAGTTATTCCTGTTGGGGACGAAAGTCAAATAATGACCGTTTTTACGCGTACTTCGGCAACAGAATTTAATAAAGAGGAATTTGGAGAATTTCGATTTGTCCCTTTATTAGAAAATAAGAATTAGAAGTTAAGAAATGCTTATTTGGTGTCAAATCCATCAAGACTTTTGGTGTTATTATCTTTCCAGTATTGTATAACTCCGTCTCTTCCTGTTTTAATGTCTGAATC
Organism: uncultured Flavobacteriaceae bacterium; assembly: GCA_913052585.1. Taxonomy (GTDB): domain Bacteria; phylum Bacteroidota; class Bacteroidia; order Flavobacteriales; family Flavobacteriaceae; genus Marifrigoribacter. Next base: position 48,125 of record CAJXEB010000012.1, read on the forward strand.
TTTTAATTGAGAACGTTCTTCGTTAAAATCCATAAATGGCACAGCATATCCGCAAGAGTTTTGCACTAAGTTAATATCCATTTCTATAATTTGTCGAGCTCCTACAAAATCTTCAAAAAGTGAACTATATGCTATATATTCTTTATCGTTTTCATGATATATTTTTGCATTTCCGTAAAGCCTAAGAATCAAAGGCATTTTTTCAAAAGAACAAAACATAATGGTCATTCGATCATTTTCTAATAAATGAGCTGCAGTTTCATTCCCACTACCGGTAAGGTTTAACCAAACTATTTTTTTAGAATCAATAATCCTAAACGTGTCCATTCCTTTTGGAGAAATATTTACACTGCCTTGGCTTCTTGCGGTACCAACAAAAAATATTTTTTGATTTTCTATAAAATTTTTTAATGCAGGGTTTAATTCTTTTAGGCGTTTTCCCATTTTATTTCTTTTTAAAGAGTGTGTAAATGTATTCTCTTTTATCGCCAGATGGCATCGTATAGGTATAATTAAAAGAGTCTACTAATGTAAAACTACTTCCTAGTTGCTTTTCTAGTAATTCTTGATCATACTGAAACAAAGGGAGTCCAGAACAAAACTTAGCACTATTGGTATTAAATTGAGCTAATATTACATATCCATTCGATTTTACGGTATTCGAAAGCAATTCAAAATAATTTTCTTGCTCTTTTGGGTTTGTAAAAAAGTGAAGTACCGCTCTATCTATCCAAAGATCTACTGGTTCTATATGTTTTAATAATTGAGGATTTGTAAGATCGTCAACTATTGTTTTTATGTTTTCTTTTCCAACTCTTAATGCTAAATTATTTAAAGCAATTTCACTTATATCAGTAGCAATTAAATTGGAATAATTAAGGTTTATCAATTCATCAATTAATGTGGTGCTTCCTGCTCCAATATTAATGATTCTTGCTTCTTTAGGGAGTTTTGTTTGATTGACTAAGTTAAACATTGGACTCAAATCCGTTTCAAACCAGCCTAGTTTTTCTTTTGGATTATTGGTGTAAACGTTATTCCAATATTCTTTTAAATTCTTTTCAGATTCCGAGTTATTTGAAGTACTCATTTAGATTTGATAATAAAATTTCTATTTATTGAAACTCTTTTTTATTCTACTTAAATCCCGCTTGTTGTCACGGTCTTTTAAGGTTTCTCTTTTGTCGAATAATTTCTTCCCTTTACACAGTGCTATTTGGACTTTTGCAAGTCCTTTTTCAGTAGTGAACATTAGTAGCGGAATAATGGTTAGACCAGAATTTTTAACTTGCTTTTCTAACTTTTTTAATTCATTTCTATTAAGCAATAGTTTACGTTCACTTTTGGGACTGTGATTAAAGTGTGCTGCGTGAGAATACTCTTGAATGGTCATATTAATAACAAACAATTCATTATTACTAAACTCACAAAAAGATTCGGTAATAGATGCTTTACCTTCTCTAATGGCTTTAATTTCTGTTCCTTGCAGTACAATTCCTGCGACAAATTTGTCCAAGATTTCATACTCAAATCGAGCTTTTTTATTTTTTATTTTTATTGTTTTCTGAATTGCCATAGCAATGCAAAAATAGGCAAACTATTTGTGGAATATATATAGAATTAAATTTTGTCTCATTTTTTTACAATAGATATAATTCAATTGATAGTTGTAATATATTTTTCCGACTATATTTGAAATATATAAAAATTACCCATGAAAATACTTTTGATAATTTTAATCCCTGTTCTATTTTTTTCTTGCAAAGAAGAAGCGAAAATTGAAAAAATTCAAAGCTTAACAGCAGAGCAAATAATTGATAAAGCTATAGATAATAGCTGCCAAGGAAATTGCGAAAGCGCTCAAATAGAATTTACATTTAGAAATAGAATTTATAAAAGCATTCGAAATGAAGGTAAATATCAATTGGAAAGAACGAGAATTGATGGAGAAGATACGATCCAGGATATTATTTCAAATGAAGGTTTAAAACGTTATATAAACGAAATAGAAATAAGAGTTAATGATTCTATGGTTACTAGTGTTCGTGATGGAGTAAATTCAGTTCATTATTTCGCTCAATTACCATTTGGTTTAAATAATCAAGCAGTACAAAAGAAGTTAATTGGCGAGGATTCAATTAACAATAACAACTATTATGAAATTAAAGTTACTTTTAAAGAAGAGGGTGGAGGTACCGATTTTGACGATGTTTTTGTTTATTGGATACATAAACAAGATTTTACCGTAGATTATTTAGCATATAGTTATGCTGTAAATGGTGGCGGAATTAGGTTTAGAGAAGCTTCTAATACTAGAGTAATCAATGGAATCCGATTTGTAGACTATAACAATTACAAGCCTGAAAGCAAAGAAATTATGCTTTCAGATCTTGATAGTTTATTTATTAAAGGGAAATTAAAATTATTATCAAAAATTGAAACTGAAAATATAACAGTTTCTCTTTTAGATTAATTATTTATTATGGTCTTCAATAATTACTGAAGATTTACCGTCAGCAATAGTCACTATAAAAAGTTTGCCATTGTCGCTATCGTCAATTTGTGAATGTTCTTGTGTTCCAGTAATTGTATTGACAAAGGCTGGAGTCGTATTGCTATGACCAACAATTAATACGGTTTGCTTTTCTGTTTTTGTTTTAAATTCTTCATTAAATAAATTCTCCGTACCATAACTTAATACTACTAAACCTTTTGACTTTGCCGATGGTAAAGCTGTTTGTTGAGTTCTTTTGTAGTCTGTCGAATAAACTTTATCAAAAGGTATATCCTTAAATACATTTGCCCAGTTTTCAGCTCTTTTTAAACCAACCTCAGTTAATTCTGGATCTTTATCTTTTGTGTTTCTATCTTTTTCAGCGTGTCTTATTAAATAATAAACTGTGGCATCTTGTTTCTTTTTATCAGATTTACAAGAAAGAATAACAGTTGAAATTATAATTAAAAATAAAAACTTTTTCATATTAATATATTTAGTACAAACTTAATTTAATTTCAAGAAACTTCTTGTTTTTTTGAGAATTTGAAATTCTTCTTAAAATGTTCAACCCTTGTTTCAAAGGCGTTAGTATCTATTGGGTTTTGAACACTTTTAAATAATTCCATTAGTTCATTTGAATGCAATTCTCTTTTTTGTTTCATTAAATCAAAATGAACAAAAGAACTCCACATGATTGCTTTAATTTTTGTTTTTTCTTTATTCCACATTTTTAATTCTACTAATAAACTATAATTATCATGTTTTAACAATTGCGATTCGATGATTACTTCTTCCATTAAAAATGCAGGATTGATGTATGCTATTTGATTGCTACCAACAACCCAACTTTTTCCTATTGTTCTGGCCATTTTATAGATATCGACTCCATAATGTTCCGCTATTTGATCTTCTCTTGCGTTGACAAAATAATTTAAATAGGCTGCATTGTTTAAGTGGTTAAAAGGGTCACAATCTTGAAACCTTATTTTAACGGTACTTTGTAATGTATTTGGTAATTTTTTCATGTAATTTTTAGTTTTCTATTTCATTTTTAATGATCGAATTCATCTCTATCATTGCTTGTTTTAAATAGTGTTCATCATCCA
>CAJXEB010000013.1 GCA_913052585.1 uncultured Flavobacteriaceae bacterium
CATTCACATTACTTATATCCCAATTTCCAATATCTTGATTAAATGAAGAAGCATTACGAAACGTACTTTCCATATCTTGCAAATTGCTTAAATCCCAATTTCCGATATCTTGGTTAAATGAAGTAGCTTCCTTAAACATATACCTCATAGTATTCACGTTACTTACATCCCAATTTCCAATATATTGGTTAAATGAAGAAGCTCCTTGAAACATCCTATTCATACTATATACATTTGATACATCCCAGGTACTTATGTCTTCATTAAAGCTAGTATTATCTATAAACATCTCAGACATATTCCAAATCCTACTGGTACAAGTAGTGGACGCATTATTATTTGTTATTTGTTCTACTGTTCTTTTGGTATAATTAATACCATTAACCAAACCAGAACTTCCTATAGTCGCTTCAGGGCACATACAAGTAACTCCATTATTGTGTAGATAAAAATCATTAAGACTTACAATTAATTCAAAACTGCAATTTAAAGTGTTATTGTTGTTGTCTGTACCTGTCCAAGTAATGGTATACGAACCCTCTTCAAACACCGCTCCGTCTAAAGTTGATAAGTTATTATAATCGTTGCTAATGGTATTGCTATTAAAACAATGAGATGTAGTGTCAAACTCATTACCTATTACTGTATAGGTGTCTCCTATAACATCATCAGATCCTCTATAAACGTTCCCCACACAAATTAATAAGCCAGATTCTGAATAGGTGTCTCCCGTAATAGTCCAACCCTTATTGTTTATTAAACTATTTCTGGCAGTATCATCACAATAATACAAACCCTCTGCTCCCAATGTTTTATTTAAGAGGTCTTGATCGTCAAAGACTTGTAATAATGCTTGATAATTAGACTCGTCTAAACCAGAATAGGGCACAAAACCTTGTAAATTAACATTTGTATGGAATTGCCAATTACTAAGATCTTGGTTAAATGAATTAGTGCTTGATAGCATAAACCCCATATCTGTCACATTAGACACATTCCAATTTCCAATATCTCCGTTAAATGAATTAGCATATAGAAACATACGAGACATTGTATTCACATTGCCAACGTTCCAATTTCCGATGTTTTGATTAAATGAGAAAGCTTCATAAAACATAAACCCCAAATCCGTCACATTAGCTACATTCCAATTTCCAATATCTTGATTAAATGAAGTAGCTCCATAAAACATTTTATTCATATTAGTCACATTAGATACATTCCAATTTCCTATATCTTGATTGAATAAATTAGCTTTATAAAACATCAGCTCCATATCATGTACATGACTTACATCCCAATTTCCTATATCTTGGTTAAATGAAGTAGCGTAATAAAACATATTACCCATATTATATACATTAGATACATCCCAATTTTCAATATCTCCGTTAAATGAATATGCGTTAGCAAACATGGCAAACATATTAGTTACGTTAGCTACATCCCAATTTCCAAGATTCTGATTAAATGAAGAAGCTCCTATAAACATCCTATGCATATCCGTCACGTTAACTACATTCCAATTTCCAATAGGTTGATTAAATGAAGAAGCATCCCAAAACATTCGATCCACTTCTATCACATTAGTCATATCCCAACTTCCGATAGCTCCATTAAATGAATTGGCACGAGCAAACATTTGCTCCATAGTAGTCACATTAGACACGTCCCAATTTTCAAGGTCTTGGTTAAATGAATTAGCATAAGAAAATACCTTCTCCATAATGGTCACATTACCCACATCCCAATTTCCTATATCTTGATTAAATGAAGCAGCATTATGAAACATTGAATGCATATCCGTCACATTACTCACATTCCAACTTTCAATTCCTTGATTAAATGTAATAGCGGAATAAAACATTCCACGCAAATCCGTCACGTTACTTAAATCCCAATTCCCAATATCTTGATTAAATGAAGAAGCAATCCAAAACATCTGCTTCATATCAGTTACATTACTTACATCCCAAGTGCTTATATCTTCATTGAAATCATTTTCATTAAAAAACATTTGCTCCATATCTGTAATACCACTTGTACAAGTAGTAGAAGCATTGGTAGTTGTTATTTGTCCTGCTGTTCTTTTGGTATAGGTTATCCCATTAATAATTCCTGTATCTCCAATGGCAGCATCTGGGCACATACAGGTTACTCCATTAGCGTTTAGGTAAAAATCTTGTGCAGCAAGTGGATTAAAACTAGTTATGACTAATAGTAGGCTAAAAAGTAGGATGGTATTTGTTTTCATTGTTTTAGATATTATGGGGATAATATATGTTTATCTACTATTAAAAAAAGGGGTAGATTTTTTTACAAATACTAAGATACTATAAAATAGACAGTTTAACAGCACCTCAAAAGACAACAAACGGTTACAAACAATTGTAAACAACTATAAACGAAAGTAAGTACGTAACAACCAACTACCGTTTTGTTGTGGTTATATGTTTGCACTGTTGAATCGAACTAATGACATTCAATATAATTAAAACCTTATCTTATGAATACGTTAAGAAACAAAGTACAGTTAATTGGAAACTTAGGAAATGACCCAGAAATTATCAATTTAGATTCTGGAAGTAAATTGGCAAAATTTAGTATTGCTACTAATGAATCTTATAAAAACGCACAAGGCGAAAAAGTAACAGATACCCAATGGCATAATGTAATTGCTTGGGGAAAAACGGCAGACATTATTGAAAGTTATGTAACGAAAGGAAAAGAAGTTGCCATAGAAGGTAAACTAACAACTCGTTCTTGGGAAGATAAAGAAGGCATCAAACGCTATACTACCGAAGTCGTTTGTAATGAGTTATTGATGTTGGGGAATAAGTAATATCCCAAATTATATAAAAGGAAGACTGTTTAAATAACGCCTTTTTAGCCCAAAATAATTTGTGGATAAAAGACAGAGGGTTTATTTTTAAACAGTCTTCTTTATTTTACTTTTTAGCAATTACTTGGTTATTAGTATTACAAATCAATAAAAGAATACTTCTTATTGATTATTTAAAATAACGTAATCCAATACTTTTTTCATTAGGTGTGCTCGGTCTACACCTCTAACATTATGTGGATGCATAGGATAACTTAAAAAATCTACTTGCACTTTATTTTTCACAAATTATTGAAGTAAAGTCATCGTGTGTTGAGGTACCACAACAGGATCTTCACTACCTATAATTTCTAATAGTTTTCCATCTAAATTTTCCGAAAAATCATGAATTATTGCTTTTAGAAGCCTCTCCAACACTATTTTATTTGGTATAAAACAGGATTTAATTGTCTAATAACCCAGTTAAAAACTGAGCTTAAAGCTATTATTAAGATTTATTCTAAATAACCTTGTGCAATTAAAATTTCTATATTATTTTTGCACTATTCATAATAAGTCTAAGTAAAAATAAAACAAAAATGAAAAAGATTACATTAAGTATTGCCACATTTTTATCAATATTATTTGTAGGATGTTCATCCGATGATGATAATACAGTAGATCCTGTAGATCCTATAATAACTGCACCTGCTACCTATTCGTTTTATAGGGGTGTAGAAAATTCGGTATCATATGGCGGACAAACAACAAGAATAGAGATGGCAAGTCAAACAGCCTCTGCTATAAAAGATAATTCAAAAACACAAACTCAACTTGATGCTATGTTTACGCATGTAGAGGGTGCTAGTGATTTTGAAGATGTGCCTGGATTAGATTTAAATGGTTCTAGTAAAAATGTAAGAAGTAAAACTGCAGCATCAATAGATTATTTTTCTTCTAACACTACAGTTTCAAATGCGCTAAAAGCAGATTTCGATGGTTACCTAGAAGGTCAGGTTCAAAATGTATTCCCAAATTGGGACACTACTGCAAGCTCAGGAATTTCAGGACAATTACAAGAAAATGGTGGTGGATCAACACGTTATATTAATGGAAAAGGTTTAGAGTATAACCAGGCTTTTGCTAAAGGGTTAATTGGTGCATTAATAACTGATCAAATACTAAATAACTACTTGAGCACGGATGTATTAGATGCAGGTGATAATAGAGAAAATAATAATAACGATGTTCTTGAAGAGGGTAAATACTATACCACAATGGAGCATAAATGGGATGAAGCTTTTGGTTATTTATATGGGGCAGAAGAAGACCCTCAGGGACTTGTGCCAGTTTTAGGAGCAGATGATTTTTTAAATAAATATTTAGCTAAAGTGGAGGGCGATCCAAGTTTTGAAGGTGTTGCTACAGATATTTATAATGCTTTCAAATTAGGTAGAGCAGCTATAGTTGGAAAAAATTACACAGTTCGCGATGAGCAAGTAAGTATTTTACGAGAAAAAATATCTTTGATTATAGCGGTACGATCTGTTTATTACTTACAAGCTGGTAAAGAATATTTAACTAGTAATCCTGCAAAAGCATTTCACAACCTTTCTGAAGGTTACGGATTTATTTTTAGTTTGCAGTTCACACGCAAACCAAATACTGACTCACCTTACTTTAATAAGACAGCGGTAGATGGGTTTATAGCTCAACTGATGGTAGGAAATGGATTTTGGGAATCAACATCAGAAACATTAGATCTAATGTCTGAGCAAATTGCTGCAGAATTTGGCTTTACTGTTGAAGCAGCAGCAGATGATAACAATTAATTTTTTTTTTAATTAACCAAGAAAGTAGTTGCCATGTATTTTTTTATATGGTAACTACTTACTAATTTTGCATGCATTTTAAAATATAAAAGAGTATAGATATGTTAAAAAATATTTCGCTATTAATAATAGTATTAATAATAGTAATTTCTTGTAGTAAAGATGATGATACAAGTGGTTCGCAAAATAATGATGATTTTAATAGAGAAGCTATGCTTTCAAATATAGCAGATAACATCATTATCCCTTCATATCAAGATTTAAACACAAAATTAGGAGTTTTAGTCTCTACAAAAGATGATTTTATTACTGATCCAAACTTAGAAAATTTATCATCCCTAAGAACATCTTGGTTAAATGCTTATAAATCTTGGCAATTTGTTGAAATGTTTAATATTGGTAAGGCTGAAGAAATCTCGTATCATTTTCAAATGAATATATATCCTACAAATGATGACGACATAAAAAATAATATAGCTTTAGGAGATGCAGACCTAGAACATCCAAATAATAATGACGCGGTTGGCTTTCCTGCTTTAGATTATATGTTATATGGAATAGAGAATACAGATTTTGCTATAATTGAAAAGTATACAAGCGATCCCGAAAGTGAAAATCACAAAGCATACCTATCGGACCTAACAATACAAATGAAAAGCTTAACTGAAAGTGTTTTGAATGACTGGACATCATCATATAGAAGTATTTTTATTAATAGCACGTCCAATACTGCTACTAGCGGATTTAACCAGTTCGTTAACGATTATATTTATTATTATGAAAAAGGTTTGAGAGCTAATAAAATCGGAATCCCTGCTGGAAACTTCTCTTCAAGTCCACTACCAAATAAAGTAGAAGCATTTTACAATAAAGAAATTTCTAAAATTTTAGCGTTAGAGGCGCTAAGTGCAGTACAAAATTTATTCAATGGAAAATCTTACAATACTAATTCTCTGGATAGTAGTTTTAGTGATTATTTAATTTATCTAAATAGATCTGATTTAGTTACTTTAATAAATGATAAATTAGATCTAGCACGAGAAAAAATAAACCTCCTTGATGATGATTTCTTTACTCAAATAAATGAAGACAATACAAAAATGACTAATGCTTACGATGCTTTACAAACTGTAGTTGTTTTATTGAAAGTTGATATGCTGCAAGCTTTTAATATTAGTGTAGATTATGTAGATGCTGATGGTGATTAAATATGAAGAAAACACTAAAATATATAGGACTGTTATTATTAGCAATGAAATTTATACGTCCTAATAAAAACAACGGAGTATTAGAAGGAATTATAGTTTTTAAAAATATAAGAGCTAAGGATGTTCATCTAAAAAACAACTTTTTTGTGCTGTGGTGTTTAATTTAAAAACATATTTAGATAAAAATTATAGTGCATCACCTCTAATCATTTTTCGGATTGGTTTTGGATTAATGATGCTGTATAGTATTATCAGGTTTTGGTCTAAAGGTTGGATTGAAACCATATATATACTGCCTGAATTTCATTTTACTTATTATGGTTTTGAGTGGGTAAAGCCTTTAGGAAACTTAACGTATTTATTGTTTTTTATCTGTGGTTTATCTGCATTATTTGTTGCTTTAGGATTTAAGTATAGAGTGGCTATAATTACTTTTTTTTTAAGCTTCACTTATATTGAGTTAATGGATAAAACCATGTACTTAAACCATTATTATTTTATAAGTATCCTGAGTTTTCTCTTAATTTTTTTACCTCTAAATGTTTCCTTCTCGATAGATTCATATCTTAATAAAAAATCATATCGTTTAGTTCCAAAATGGTCTATTGATACTATTAAACTATTGGTATCCATTGTTTATATTTATGCTGGTTTAACTAAAATAAATTCCGATTGGTTATTTAAAGCAATGCCTCTAAAAATATGGCTTCCTTCCAAGTATGACTTACCTTTTATAGGAGAAACATTAATGCAACAAAATTGGTTTCATTATGCCATGAGTTGGTCAGGAATGCTTTATGATTTAGCAATACCTTTTTTATTATTTTATAGAAAGACAAGATGGTTTGCTTTTGGTTTGGTTGTGTTTTTTCATGTTTTTACCGGAGTTTTATTCCCGATCGGCATGTTTCCATATGTTATGATTGTAAGTTCTCTAATCTTTTTTGAAGCTGGATTTCACCAAAAAATTATTTCATTTTTAAAAGGAATAATAAAGTATCTTTTTAAATTAAAGCAAGAAATTGGAGTCAAAGAAACCTATAATTTTAAACATCGAAAAATAACAATTGTAGTGCTTTCCTTATTTTTTATTATCCAATTATTTTTCCCTTTTAGATATGCTTTATATCCAAATGAATTATTTTGGACAGAGGAAGGCTATCGTTTTTCGTGGCGGGTTATGCTTATGGAAAAAATGGGCTACGCTAATTTTAAAATTACAAACAGTAAAACAGGTGATTTCTTTTACGTAGATAACCAAGATTTTTTAACACCTCTACAAGAAAAACAAATGAGTTTTCAACCTGATTTTATTTTAGAGTATGCTCACTTTTTAGGAGATCATTTCAAAAGTGAAGGTCATAAAAACATACAAGTATTTGTTGAAAGCTATGTAGCTTTAAATGGTCGTTTGAGTCAACCTTTTATTAAAAATAATATAGATTTGTACCAACAAAAAGAAACGTTGAAACCTAAAAATTGGATTTTACCATTTAAAGATGAAATTAAAGGATTATAATATATTGATTGTAATATGTTTATTGTTGTCCATGAATTTAATGGCACAAAATAAAGTCTCAGGGATCGTAAATCTTGCTGGAACAAACTTACCTATTAATAATATTGAAATATTTAGTAAAACATCTGGTATATTAACGACCACAAATCCTGAAGGCTACTTTGAATTTACAACTTATAAGAAAAAAATGACACTTGTTTTTTTTTCCTATACCTATAAGGTTGCAGAACAAACGATAACTATCTCTAAAGATACCATCATTAACCAAACACTAGAAGTACTCGCGGAAGAACTTTCCGAGGTTGAAATAAAGATACGTAAAGCAAAAACTTTTGAATTAAAACGACTAAACGATGTTGAAGGAACGGCTATTTATGCTGGAAAAAAAACCGAAGTGGTTTTGGTGGATCAGTCCATGGCTAATTTAGCCTCTAATAATGCAAGACAAATTTATAGCCAAGTTGCTGGTTTAAATATTTTCCAAAACGATGATGCCGGATTGCAGTTAAATATTGGTGGACGAGGCCTAGATCCCAATAGAACAGCAAATTTTAATACTCGCCAAAACGGATACGATATTAGCGCAGACGTATTAGGTTATCCAGAAAGCTATTACTCACCTGCTGCAGAATCCTTAAAAGAAATACAAATAATTAGGGGTGCCGCATCTTTACAATACGGGACACAGTTCGGTGGTCTAGTTAATTTTATAATAAAATCGCCAAATCCAAATAAACCTTTTGAGTTTATTACGAGAAATACCGTTGGTAGTAACCGTCTATATACCAATTTTACAAGTATTAGCGGGACACAAAAAAAATGGAGCTATTATTCATATTTTAATTATAAAAAAGGAGATGGATTTAGATCCAACTCTGAGTTTGAATCAAAAAATGTTTACGCTCATATTGGCTATCAAATTAAAAAAGACACTAAAATTACCGGAGAAATTACCTATTTGAATTATTTAGCACAACAAGCTGGAGGATTAAGTGATCAAATGTTTAATGCTAATCCTTTTCAGAGTAATCGAGAGAGAAATTGGTTTCAAGTAGATTGGTTGTTATATAATATAAAGTTTACACATAAATTTTCAGAGAACACCAACTTTACATTTAATGCTTTTGGTTTAAATGCTTCAAGATATGCACTTGGCTTTAGGACTAATAGAGTTGACCAAATAGACCCTCTACAAGAAAGAGATCTTATAAAAGGTGATTTTAATAATTTTGGTTTTGAAGCAAGAATTCTAAATAAGTATGAACTTTTCAATAAAAAAGCTACATTTTTATTAGGTTCTAAATACTACAAGGCAGATAATACTGCACAGCAAGGGCCGGGACCTGACGGTACAGATTCAAATTTTGATTTCCAGTTGGAAGCGTATCCTAACTACGGAAATCAATCTAATTATACCTATCCAAATATAAACATCGCTGTATTTGGAGAAAATATTTTATATGTAAATGATAAACTATCCATTACTCCTGGATTTCGTTTTGAATATATAAAAACAGAAAGTAAAGGTTTTTATAAAAACATAAATACGGATGCAGCTGGAAACGTTATTTTAAACGAAACTATAGATAATAGTGAAGTAAGGGAGCGTTCGTTTGTACTTCTTGGTTTAGGAATAGGTTATAAGCCAGCTGCGGCTTTAGAAATTTACGGCAATATCTCTCAAAATTATCGATCAGTTACCTTTTCAGATATAAGTATTATCAATCCTGCTTTTTCAATAAGCCCAACCATTACCGATGAAAAAGGCTTTACTACAGACCTTGGTTTAAGAGGAAATTATAAAAATATAATTTCCTATGATGTTGGTGTTTTTGGATTATTTTATAAAAACAGAATTGGTTTTGTACAGCAAGCATTTCCTGATGGGAGTGTGAAAACTGTTCGGGGTAATGTTGGCGACGCTGTTATGTATGGTTTGGAATCATTGATTGATTTTAATTTGAATAAATTATTTATTAAAGACAATGATTATAGTTTTAACTATTTTATAAATACATCTATAATAGATTCTAAATACACGGAATCTGAAGAAAATGGTGTAGAAGGAAAAAAAGTTGAATTCGTTCCTAATTTAAATTTTAAAACAGGACTAAAGTTTGGCTATAAAAACTTTTTATCAAATTTTCAATATACTTATTTGTCACAACAGTTTACAGATGCTACCAATGCTTTAGAAGGCAACCTAAGTGGTGTGATTGGTGAAATCCCTGCTTATGATGTTTTGGATATTTCATTCTCCTATACCTATAAAAAATTTAAATTAGAAGCAGGTATTAATAATGTGTTAGATAATTATTATTTCACAAGACGTGCTACTGGTTATCCTGGGCCTGGAATTATTCCTTCAGCTAATAGAAATTTATATATGACACTTCAATTTAAGCTTTAAAACGAGATAATACAAAATTTCAACTTAAAATATTTATGCCACTCTGTTGGTTGTTTTATTGATTATTTAAAATCACGTAATCCAATACTTTTTTCATTAAATGCGCTCGGTCTAAACCTCTAACATTATGCGGGTGCATTGGATAACTTAAAAAATCTACTTGCACTTTATTTTTCACAAATTCTTGAAGTAAAGTCATCGTGTGTTGAGGTACCACAACAGGATCAATACTGCCAATAATTTCTAATAGTTTACCATCAAGATTTTTTACATAGTTATGAATTTTGGCTTTTTCGAACCCTTCCTCATTGTCTTGCCAACGATCCATATAACGTTCTCCGTACATGATTTCATAGTATTTCCAATCGGTTACCGGACCACCTGCAACAGCAGTTGTAAAAACGCCAGGATGTCTTAACATCAGTGAATTTGTCATAAACCCTCCATAACTCCAACCGAAAACAGACAATCTATTTTCGTCTACATAGGCTAAGGATTTTAAATAATCAACACCCGTTAGTTGATCTTCCATTTCAGCTTCACCTACTTGTCTGTGTATAATACTTTCGAAAGCAAAGCCTCTATTTGCAGAACCTCGATTGTCTAAGGTAAAAACTATATAATCTTGCTCAGCTGCCATCCATTGCATCCAAAGATTAGAACCTCCTAACCATGAGTTAGTCACCATTTGCGCATGAGGGCCACCGTAAACATAAACTAAAACAGGATATTTTTTAGTTTGATCAAAGTTTGCTGGTTTTAAAATACGGCCGAATAAATCACTGCCGTCTTTAGATTTTAAAGTCACAAATTCTGTAGTACCTAATTGAAAGCCTTCAATTGGATTTTTAGAAGTATAAATAGTAACTTCCTTTCCGTTTTTAAGTAATTTTCTTTTAATTACTCTAGGAATATCCATACTAGAATAACTATCCATTATATATTTTCCGTCAGAACTTAATTGTACAGAATGACTTCCTGCTTCTTCGGTTAAAATGGTGGTTTTTCCGTTTTTTAGATTTATTTTATAAGCATTTGTTTCTCTTCCATCGGTTCCAGTACCAGAAACAATTATATTTTTTCCACTAGTATCAAAGCCAATAATTTCTTTTATAACCCAATTAAATTGTGTGAGTTGTTTTTCGTTTTCATTGTTGATGTCATATGTATAAAGGTTCATAAATCCATCACGTTCACTTAGCCATAAAAATTCGGTATTGCTATTTGGTAAGAAAACCGCAGTATGTTCTGGCTCTACCCATTTGTCATTTTTCTCTTCAAAAAGTGTTTTCACTTTCTTTCCTGAAGTAGCATCATACATCGTAAACCACATATGGTTTTGATCTCTGTTTACTTCCGCTAAAAAGACATATTTTTCATCTGGAGACCAAGAAAGATTGGTTAAATAATGCTCATCTGAAGTATCTATATCTAAATATATAACGCTTTGAGTTTTCATGGAGAACACACCTGCTTTTGCAATTTCAGAGCCCATTCCATTCATTGGGTATTTTATATTATTTAAAGTAGCAGGAGTTGTAGTAATATCTACTAGAGGATAATCTGTCACATTACTTTCGTCTTTTTGATAGAACGCTAAAAAATTCCCTTTTGGACTCCAAAAAGTACCTTTGGTAATTCCCATTTCAGAACGTGCTATTGCTTGTCCAGAAACGATATTTTTATCTTCGAAAGTAGTTACAGCAATCTTTGAATTACGTGAAGTTGCTACATACAAATTATTTTCAATCGTATAGGCTATCGCATTTGCTGAAGTGTTGAACTCATTGTTTTCTGCTTCTGAAGGATATTTAATATCACCTGAAACCTTTTTGTTAATATAATTGTATTGAGCGATGGCATTATTATGATTAAAAAAGACCTCTTCTGAAGTGATTTTTAAAAACGAATTAGGTATTCTTTTTAACTCTGGAAAAGCACTTTGTAGATCTTCTAATGTGAAAATAGCTGGACGTTTTTCAAGATTATAATTCACGTGTACCGAATTATTTTCAATAACAATAAAATCATCGGTTCCATCCATCCATTGCATAGATTTTTGCTCAGGATATAGTCCCTTATAATATCCTAAAACAGCATCTTCAAGGTTTAAATGTTTTACCTCTTGTGCGCTTAAAATAGTTACAAATAAAAGGAATAGAATGCTAATGGATTTTTTCATGATAATAAATATTTATAGTTCAAATTTAAGATAAATAATACTAAATCATTCTATGTTTTATTATTGAAGAAATGAAACTTACAGATAGAATACTTTCTCTCAAAAATTTCAACGTGCTAGATCATAAATAATTAAGCCATTATGTTATAAGTCCAAAAGAAAATCAAGTTTATGGGTTCAGATGACTAACCTCCAATAGTAATCATGCTTCTGTTTTTAGAATGTAAATCGGGTTCTTTAAGTTTTTCCAGCGTGTCCATTCCGCCCCGAATTTTAAATTTACCAAGCACTGCTTTTTGAACAATGGGCTCAATAGATTTTCCTTCCCTAAAGGAAGTTAGTAAATCTGATTCTGTTGCTGAAAACAAGCAGTTTTTCAATTTTCCATCTGCTGTTAAACGCAGTCGATTGCAAGAGTCACAAAATGGATTGGTAACAGAACTAATGATGGCAAAACTACCTTTATAACCTTTTATTCTATAGTTTTTGGAAGTGTCATTTTCGGCATCTTGAATTCGTTCTACATGTTCAATTGGAAAATGATTATTAACTCGTTCTAAAACTTCAGCATACGAAACCATCTTTTTTAGATCCCATTTATTGCCATCAAAAGGCATAAACTCAATAAACCGAAATGAAATAGGAAGGTCTTTGGTTAAATTGATAAAGTCTATAATCTCATCATCATTAAAACCTTTAATTAAAACTGCATTTATCTTTACCTTAAATCCGTTTTCAATAAGTAAGAGGATGTTTTTGTAAACTTTATCAAACTGATTTCGACGAGTGATTTCTTTAAATTTACTTTCAGATAAGGTATCTAAACTAACATTTATATTATTAATATTATTTTCTTTTAATACATCAATATGCCTATCTAAGGTGATCCCATTTGTGGTAATTGCGAGTTCAACTGGAAGAGAAGCTAACTTGCCAAGAATTACATGAATGTCTTTTCTAATCAGTGGTTCGCCACCTGTTAATCTAATTTTTGTAACACCGTTTTCTACAAATGTTTTTGCAATAGCATAAATCTCATCATAATCCATGATATGAGATTTGGGAGAAAGAGGGACTCCTTCCGCCGGCATACAATAGGTACATCTTAAATTACACCGCTCGGTTAATGAAATGCGTAAGTAGGAATGCTTCCTCTTAAAAGTATCGGTTAATATGTTTTTTTGCTCTTTCATGTGTCTTTAATATTTAAAAATTTGGTCACATGCGGTTCGCTATTAACCATTCCTTTAGGGATAAAAATTTTTAACATGCTCGTTTCATTAATCGTGACGTGCTCCTTTTAAAATTCTGAAAATATGTAATACAGCAGGAAAAATAGCATCCATTGATTCTTTTGCGCCATTAGTAGATCCCGGAAGTGCTATAACTAAGGTGTTTCCTATGGTTCCTGCAACACTTCTAGATAACATCGAGTATGGAGTTCGATCTTGACCATACGTACGAATCGCTTCTTCAATTCCTGGGATTCTACGTTCAAGTAATGGCAATAATGCCTCCGGAGTTACATCTCTTTTAGAAAGTCCTGTTCCGCCGGTATATATAATTAAATCAAGATCTTGTTTTTGATACTGAATTACTTTTTCCTGAATCACTTTATTTTCATCTGGGATGATGATATATTCCGCTATTGACACATCACATTCTTCTAATTTTTTGATAATTGCTTTTCCTGCTTTGTCTTCTTTTTGTCCTGCTGAAATCGTATCGGAACAAACAATTACCGCAGCATTTAAATCTTTTCTAAAACGATCTTTAAAGTCCGATTTGCCTCCTTTTTTTTCTAATAATTTAATTTGATTAATTTCAATCCCTTTATCTATTGGCTTCAACATATCGTACATGTTTAACGCCACAACACTGGCTCCATGCATTGCCTCTACTTCAACACCAGTTTTATAAATGGTTTTAACTGTAAATAAAACGGTAATCTCTAAACCGTTGATTTTATATTCAATTCCTGCAAATTCAATAGGCATAGGATGACAGTCAGGAAGGAGTTCAGGAGTTTTTTTAACTCCTAATAATCCAGCGGCTTTACTCATAGCAAATACATTTCCTTTAGGAACTGTATCGTTTTTTATAGCCTCGATTGTTTCGGATTTGCTCACTTTTACAATTGCTTGTGCGATAGCAATTCTTAAGGTGCTACTTTTATGTGTGATATCTACCATGTAAAAAAATGTTTAATCGTTTAATTGTTTAATCGTTGAACTGTTTAGCTGTTTAATTGTGATTTTCGAAGTACATTAAGTTTGTTGGCTATTTTCTCAATGGATTCTCTTAATATTTTATAGTTTTCATCATTAATAAAACTCAATTCCTTTGAAATAATAACCTGATTTAGGACCTCCATTAATGAACTATAAGAAATAGTAGTGAAATGCGCTTTATCTTTATTTGTATTTCTTGAAGTCCCTTCTGCTAAATTTGATGCAACAGAAACAGAAGCTCTTCTTAATTGATTCGTTAATCCGAATTTTTCTTCCTCTGGAAAACTTCTAGTAATTAAATAAATTACTTTTATTAATTCCTTAGAATCTACCCAGACTGTTAGTTTTTCAAATGAAAATTTATAGGGCATATTTAAATTTTAACCGGTTCAACAAATAAACAATTCAACATTATTTATTCACTTTCCATTGATGAGTTTCGTCTTCAAAGATTTCTTTTCCAAAAACAGGAATTTTTGCTTTAATTTCTTCAACTATAAATTCTATTGCTGGAAATACTTCTTTACGTCTTTTTGACGACACAAAAACAAACAAACAAATCTCTCCAGAATTTACCTTTCCTAGACTATGATAAATATGCATACAGCTTAAGTCGAATTTTGAAAAAGCAGCTTCTCTTATTTCATGAAATTTCAGGTTTGCCATTTCTTCGTGGGCAGTATATTCAATTGCAGAAACCACTTTATGATTAATTTCGTCTGCTCTTACCTGACCTAAAAAAATGTTGTGGGCACCAATACCAGTTTTTACTTGATGTTTGGCGATAGAATTTGCTATAAAATCTGTTGATATAGCACCTTCTTTAAATACATTTTTTGGTTTCTTATCTGTCATAATTTTTGTTATTAAAATATTCCAACACTTCAAAAGCTCCATTTTTTAAACTGGAACCAGTATGAATTTGATGGCTTTGTAATATGGAAGCTGCTTTTTTGCTTTTAATTCCTGCTTTACAAAAAAACACTTGTTCCTTATTTAAATCTATTTTGTTTAAATGTTGTTCTAAATTATTTAAAGGAATTTGAAGAACTTCTGAATGATTAATTTCAGGATTTATATTTTGATCACGAACATCAATCCACTGGACATTCTTTTTATTAATTGCATCTTGAATTGAAATAACTTGAATTGGCATTTCACAAATTGATTCTTCATCTAGAGTTTTAAAAAAAGTTTTTGTTTCCATTACTTTTTGAATCTCTTTTTCAGAACGATTCAGTTTAATGAAATTGATTTGATGATTTAAAGAATTATAATAAAGAACTTTGCCAGAAAGCACTTCTCCAATTCCTAAAATAAGCTTGATAACTTCATTGGCTTGTAGGGTTCCAATAATCCCGGGTAGAACTCCTAAAACACCAATTTCAGAGCAATTTGGAATGGAACCATTTTCAGGTTCTTTTGGAAATAGACATCGATAACTCGGACCTTTTTTATAATTAAATACGGAAACTTGACCTTCAAACTTATAAATACCCGCGTAAACCAATGGTTTATTTGTTATAATAGAAGCATCATTAACTAAATATCGTGTGGAAAAATTATCGGTTCCGTCTATAATAATATCATAATCTTGAAAGATTGATAACGCATTTTTATGAGTTAACTTTTCTGGATACGCTTTTATTAATATGGTATTATTTAAATCTTCTAACCTAGCTTTTGCTGCAATTGCTTTATTAATTCCTAGTGTAGAAGCCCCGAATAATATTTGCCTTTGTAGGTTCGATTCTGATACGGTATCAAAATCAATAATTCCAATTTTACCTATTCCTGCTGCAGTAAGATATTGCAGCACAGGACAACCTAATCCACCAGCGCCAACTACTAAAACTTTGGATTTAGAAAGCCTGTCTTGGCCTTCTTGACCAATTTCTGATAAAATTATATGTCTGCTATATCTATTCATTCTTTTTCAACCTCCTGCAAAAGGTGGTAATAATGCAATTTCTGTTGCTGTTACTATTGTTTCATTAGCTGTTAATTCATTATCCTGAGCGATTTGGAAATCTTTATTTTTTAGCATTTCATATTTCTGAAATAAAACATCTTTTAAATCTGAAATAGATTTTCCTGAAAATTCAATTTTCTCCTCTGAACGTCCTGTTGCTTCAGCTAGTAATCCAAAATATTTTATTGATAGTATCATTTTTTTATTCTAAAAGTTCTAAATCTTTTTTTGTGTTAATATTGGTGGTATGTTTTTCTAAAACTGAATCGATTAGCACTGTATGTACTTTACATTTTTTAATAGCCTGTTGAACTTTTCTTTGATCTAGTTTTAATTCTTCTAAAAAAACAACTTCACATTTCTTTTTATAAATAGCGATGAGCGGCATGTTTTTACCATTGCTTTGTAATTGAATTACTTCAGATGTATCATTAATTTGTTCTATTAATTTTTGTAAAACTTCTGTATTAATTAAAGGCACATCACAACTTACAACCAAGTTATTTTCTGTCTTAGAATAGTGAAGCCCTGAATAAATACCTGCCAATGGTCCAGCGTTTTTAATTAAATCATCATATCTTTTTAATTCAAATTGATCATAATTTTCATGGTTACTTATTATTATAATTTCACCTACTAAGGGTTGAATTGCTGTTATAATATGTTCAACAAATGTTTTATCCTTAAAAGAAATAAATCCTTTATCGGTACCCATACGAGTGCTTTTTCCTCCGGCGAGAATAATACCTGTTATGTTTTTATTTTCTTTCATTTATATGAAAAACAATTTTACAGAAGCCATAATTAAAACAAATGCCAATACATATCTCAAGGTATGATTGTTAACTATTTTACTTCCAAAATAAGCTCCAAAAACCCCGCCAATCAAAGCAATAATCACCATTATAAATGATTCTGAACTTACACTCACACCACTACTTATCTGTCCTGACAGACCAGAAACCGAATTAACCCATATAAATAAAGCAGATACTGCCGCGGCTTCTTTCATTTTCCCCCAATGGAATAATAGAATTACAGGACTCAAAATAATTCCACCACCAATTCCTATTAGCCCAGAAAAGAAACCAATAGCACTTCCTACAATTATTCCTTGCCAAATTTTAATTTCTTTAATCTTTGTACTTTCTTTTCCAAATACATTTAGCATTTTTAAAATCGCAAAGATTAATAAGACCGCTAATATTTTTTTATAAAGAGTTGCATCGATATTTAAAGTTCCTCCCAAAAAGGACATTGGAATGGAGGCTAAAGCAAAATATAAAAACAACTTTTTATTAAAATACCCTTCCTTATAATAATAGTAAAAAGCAATTCCTGCAACGAAAATATTAAGTAATAATGCGGTAGGTTTCATTACTAAATGTGGAAAAGAAAATAGACTCATCAAGGCCAAATATCCACTAGCACCTCCGTGTCCTACACTAGCATATAAAAAGGATAGTAAGGGCAATATGAGCATGAAAATCCAAATATGTTCAATTTCAAAAATCAATTATTTGAGCTTTTAAAGATTATTTATTTTTTCTATTTGAGTATCTAAATGATTCCAGCAATTTTTATTGATATCATCAAAAGCTAGCATTAATTTTCTTCCATATTCTGTTAATACTGCGCCACCACCACCTTTTCCGCCAATACTTGTTATGGTAACTGGTTTTTTACTTGATTTATTTACAGCATCAATTAACGTCCAAGCTTTTTTATAAGACATTTGCATGCTTTTCGCTGCTTTTGAAAGAGATCCTGTTTCGTCTATAGCTTTTAATAAACGAACTCGACCTTCTCCTAACAGGACATTGTCATCAGCTTCAATCCAAATTCTGCTTTTAATTTTATAATTCATATCTATAATTAAACGGGTAAATGGATTACCGTTACCAAATCTCCTTTTGAATATTGACTTACTTCCCGAGGGATGTAAACAAATGCATTTGCTATAGCAAAAGTGTGCAACATCGCAGAACTTTGTCCCTCTAAAATGCTTACATATCCATTTTTATGATATGCTTTTAAAAATTGAGCACGATCTCCTTTTTTAAAAAATTCACCCCTTAAAATCGCTGTTCCTTTATTAATAGAGAAGTTTAAATTACCGGATAATCTTTCTAATGATGGATGGACATATACATAAAAACTGCTTAAAGCTGATGCTGGGTTTCCTGGAAGTGCAAAAACCGGTTTGTTTTTTATTTTCCCAAAGAACAGTGGTTTACCCGGTTTCTGTTTTACTTTATAAAATAGTTGTTCGGTTCCTAATTCTAATAACGCTTTCCCTACAAAATCGTAATCTCCAACAGAAATTCCTCCAGTTATAAGAACCACATCACTTTCTGAAATTGCTTTATCTAAGGTTGCTACCGTACTTATATAATCGTCCTTAACTTTATAAAGTTTAGCGTCTGTAAATCCTAAACTTAATAATCCAGCATATAACATCCCAGAGTTACTTTCGTAAATCTTTCCGTAAGTTAAAGGTTTTCCAGCTTTGATTAATTCATTCCCTGTTGTTACGATTCCTACTTTTGGTTTTTTATAAACACTGATTTCTATGATTCCCAAAGTGAGTAAAAAACCGATAGCTGCTGGAGTTAACTTTGTTCCTTTTTTTAAAGCAATTTCACCTTTTTTTATTTGTTCTCCTTTAGGACGTATATTTTTATTTAGTATAGCAGGATTATTTAATTGTAACTGATTTTTATTTTGCTTTACTTTTTCTTGCATGATTACCGTATTTGCTGTGTCAGGAACTGCAGATCCTGTGAAAATACGAACAGCTTCACCCTTTTTCAAAACTGGATGATGGCCATCACCTGCCTTTACTTCATCAATAATATTATAGGAGGAATCATCATGAATATTTAATGCATAACCATCCATAGCCGATTGTCTAAAAGGAGGCATGTTAATAGACGAAATCACATCTTTCGCCAAAACTAATCCTAAAGCATTAGTCGCTTTACAAAGCATTGAGATTTGAGTCGGAATAACATTTTTTTTTACAAGTTCAAAGGCTTCTTCTACTGTTATCATTTGTTGATCGTTATATCCTTACAAATATAACGAAAACTTAAGGTTTATAAAAAAAATTAAACTTTGGCGCAAGATTTTTATAGCAGTTGCATCTAAAAGATTTATAAAATTATTATTTTAGACCTATAAGTCACTTTATTGTTAGAAGAAAAATTTATAAACGAATTACGTCAAGGAACACGAAAAGCTTATAGTCAGTTGATAGATGATTATGAGCAAAAGGTGTTTGCAACCTGTATTTCATTTGTTCCTAACAAAGAAGATGCAGAAGATATCGCACAAGAAGTTTTTGTAGAGGTTTTTAAATCCATTAAAAAATTTAAGGCTAAGTCCAAATTATCTACTTGGATCTATAGAATAACGACCAATAAATGTTTAGAATTTATTCGTAAAAAGAACGCTAAAAAGCGATTTGCTTATATGCAATCCATTTTTGAAAATGAAATACCTTTCGATAAAACCAATTACTTTACTGAGTTTAACCATCCTGGAGTTTTGTTAGAAAATAAAGAAAAAAGTGCCACTATATTTAAGGCTATCAATCAGTTACCGGAATTTCAAAAAGTAGTTTTTACGCTGCATAAAGTGGATGGGAAAAGTTATAATGAAATTAGTGAAATAACAGAGAAAAGTGTGTCATCTGTTGAATCATTGATGTTTAGAGCAAAAAATAATTTACAACAACAATTAGAATATTATTATAAAAATAAAGTTTGACGCAGGATTTTTCAAAAAAATGCATCTAAAAATATAATATGAAACGAGCATGTTAAAATTTTTCATACCCAAGGGAATAACTAATAGCGAACAGCATGTGACCGATTTAATAAAATAATATTGACAACATGAAAACAAACAGTAACATAGCAGAAAAGGTTAAAAGCACTTTTGAATCGATAGACCATATTCAGGATATTAAGATATCTCCTTTTTTTAAAGATAAAACAATGCGCAAATTGTTTGATGCTGAAGTAGAAGAGGAGAAAATTCTTTTTTCTTGGTTTGCACCAAAGCTTCAGTTAGCGACTTTAATTTGTATTATTATATTAAACTCAGTTGCATTTATACAATTAAAATCCACGACTTATGATAGCAATATTTCCAATTTTGCTGAAAATTATAGTTTATTTACAAATTCTGAAACTTCAATATTAAATTAAATAGCGATGACTAAAAACACCATTTTATACGTTTTATTAGCATTTCTAATTATTGCTAATGGCTTTTTTTTATATGACTACCTTGGAAAACCAGACCGAAATGGACCCAGAAACAACCCAGAACAATTTATTGTAAAAGAATTAAATTTTAATGCAGATCAAATGCAAAAATTTAAAGGTTTAGGAAAAAATCATCGAGAAAGAATGACACAACTGCAACAAGAACAGAAACAGTTAAAAGATAAATTATTTAGTAAAATTTCTGAAAAGAATATCAATCCATTAGAAATAGAATCGATAACCTCTTTAATTGGAGAAAATAACAAAAATAAAGATTTAGAAGTTTTTAATCATTTTAGAGCGATTCAAGGAATTTGTAATGATCCTCAAAAACAAAAATTTAAAAAAATTGTGATAGATGCGTTGCATAAAGGCCCACCACCAAGAAATGGAGGAAGTCCAAGAAATAAAAATCATGCCCCAACACCTAAAAATTAAAAAGCTTGTGAAAGTAAAAAAGAATATATTTTAAAACGCTCTTCACAATAAACCTATTTATTTCTTAAAGGCTAATTTTGAGGACCTACCTTTTTTAAAAATTTTATTACTAGCGTGCGTTCCTTTTCGCAATTCTTTCTGCTCTTCAAAAGGTAATTGGATAATCTCATAACATTCTTTGCTACAGGTAAATTCCATTTTTTCGGAACAAATTTCACATTGAATAAAGAGTAAATGACATCCTTCATTAGCACAATTTATATGCATATCGCAAGCTTCACCGCATTGGTGACAATTTGATATTACATCGTCACTTATTCGTTCGCTACGTCGGTGATCAAAGACAAAATTTTTCCCTAAAAATTTATTTTCTAATCCTTGACTATTTACTTGACGGGTATACTCAATAATACCACCTTCTAATTGAAATACATTTTTAAACCCTTTGTGTTTGTAATAGGCACTCGCTTTTTCACAACGTATTCCTCCCGTACAATACATTACCAATTTTTTGTCTTCTTTATGATCTTTTAAATCTTCTTCAATAATATCTAGAGAACCTCGAAATGTATCTACATCAGGAGTGACAGCATTTTTAAAGTGCCCAATTTCACTTTCATAGTGGTTACGCATATCGACCAAGACTGTATTTGGATCTTCAATCAAATTATTAAATGCTGAAGCATCTACATGAATACCTATATTAGTTACATCAAAGGTGTCGTCATTCAATCCATCAGCTACAATTTTGTCACGTACTTTTACTTTTAGTTTTAAAAACGATTTTAAGTCTTGCTCTACAGCAATGTTCAAACGGCAATTTTCTAAGAAATAGATCCCATCCAAAAAATCTTTAAAATCATTAAATTTTTTGGCAGGAACAGACAATTGTGCATTGATACCTTCATTTGCTACATAAATACGTCCCAAAACTTCAAGGGAGTCCCATGCTACAAATAAATAGTTTCTAAAAAGTTCTGGATTGCCAATTTTGGCATATTGATAAAAAGAAAGCGTTAAGCGGTCTTCTCCCGCTTCTTCCAATAAGGTTGCTCTCTCTTTCGCGCTTAGGGTATTGTACAGTTGCATGCTATACTAATTATAAGGTTAAAAAAGAATATTTAAAAAAGCAAAAGTAGTAGATTTTTTATAACTATTAGCTTTAATACTAAAATGTCTGAGTGGGATGAAAAATAGAATTACTTAAAAGCACCTACGTTCTAGTTTTCACGTTTTTGGTGCATTTTTAATTGAATCCGTTTTCTCGCTACATCAATTTCTAAAACCTTCACAATAATTTGTTGATGTAAATGAACATGTTCACTTACATCTTTAACAAAAGCATCTGCCAAATTTGAAACATGGATAAGTCCACTTTCTTTAATTCCGATATCCACAAAACAACCGAAATTAGTGATGTTATTAACGATTCCAGGTAATAATTGACCTTCTTTTACATCATTAATGGTCCTAATATTTTGATTGAATGTAAATACTTTGGCTTCCGATCGAATGTCCAATCCGGGTTTTTCTAATTCCTTTATAATGTCTTGCAACGTAGGTAATCCTATTTTATCTGAAATGTATTTTTCTAATGCTATTTTTTGAAGGACTTCCTTATTTCCTATTAATTCTGAAATGGTTTTCCGTTCATCTTTAGCCATTTTCGAAATAATCGCATAACTTTCAGGATGAACCGAAGAATCATCTAATGGGTTTTTTGCATTTTTTATGCGAAGAAAACCTGCACCTTGTTCAAAGGCTTTAGCTCCTAATCTGGGAACTTTTTTTATTTCAACTCTAGAAGAAAACGCACCTTGTTCTTTTCTGAAATTAACGATACTTTCTGCTAATTTGGGGCCAATTCCGGATACATAACTCAATAAAGACTTACTCGCCGTATTGACATTAACTCCAACAGCATTCACACAATTAGAAACCACTCGATCTAAGGAACTGTTTAATTTAGACTGATCTACATCGTGTTGATATTGACCAACTCCAATAGATTTGGCATCAATTTTCACCAATTCAGCTAAGGGATCTGCTAAACGACGACCTATAGAAATTGCGCCACGAACAGTAACATCGTAATTAGGAAACTCTTCTCTTGCAATTTTGGATGCCGAATAAATAGAAGCCCCCGCTTCACTCACTACAAAAACCTGAATATCGTTTTTAAAATGAATCTTTCTAACCAACTGTTCGGTTTCTCTAGATGCGGTTCCATTACCAATAGCAATGGCTTCAATTTTATGGGCATCCACCAAAGAGCTAATTTTTTTAATAGCCCCTATTTGATCATTTTTGGGTGCGTGAGGATAAATGGTCTCGTTGTATTTAAAGGCTCCTTGAGCATCCAAACAAACCACTTTACAACCTGATCTAAAGCCAGGGTCTATCGCTAAAATTCTTTTCTCACCTAAAGGAGAACCTAATAACAACTGTTTTAAGTTTTTTGCAAATACTTGAATGGCAACTTCATCTGCTTTTTCTTTTGCAATTCCTAAAATTTCATTGGATAAAGAAGGAAATAATAGACGTTTGTAAGCATCTTTTATGGCTAATTGTATTTGAACAGAACAATCATTTTGAGAACTAATAATTCGCTCTTCAATTTTTAATAAAGCTTTCTCATCATCAATTTCAATTTTAACACGAATAAAACCTTCTTCTTGCGCTCTTAAAATCGCTAATAAGCGATGTGAAGGACAAGACTGTAAAGACTCAGTCCAATTAAAATAGTCTCTAAATTTCTGAGCTTTTTCGTCATTTTCTTTTGCCTTAACTACCTTGGTATTAATAAGGGAAAAGCGCTCTAATTGACGACGAATATTATTTCGAATATCGCTGCGTTCATTGATCCATTCTGCAATAATAAAACGCGCTCCTTCTAAAGCATCGGCTATATTTAAAACAGTTTTAGAGGTGTATTTTTTTGCTATCGAATCAATATCATGAGCCTTCTGACTCATAATAATTTTAGCTAAAGGTTCTAAACCATTTAATCGAGCAGTTTCGGCTTTTGTTTTTCGTTTCTTTTTAAAAGGTAGGTATAAGTCTTCAAGTTGAATTAAATTATCGCTGCGATTAATTTTTTCTTGAAGCTCATTGCTAAGTACTTCTTGTTCTTGAAGTGCTTTTATGATGGCTTTTTTCCTTTTTTCTAAGGCTTCAAATTCTTCTTTGTACTTTACAATAAGTTCTATTTGAACTTCATCTAAATTCCCAGTTCGCTCTTTCCGATACCGAGCGATAAACGGAATGGTACAATCATCATTTAATAATTGAATCGTGTTTTTTACACCACTTTCAGGAAGCTGTGTTTTTGTTTGTACAAATTTTAATAAAGCGATCATTAACTAATCGTCGCTCCATTGATTAGACCCTCTTTATCAGGATTTAGAAATACCAGTTTACCATCTGGAGTTTCCGTCATTAAAATCATCCCTTGACTTTCCACTCCTCGCAATGCTCTTGGTGCTAAGTTTACCAATACGGTTACTTTTTTCCCTATAACTTCTTCAGGTGAAAAACTTTCTGCAATACCAGAAACAATGGTGCGAACATCAATTCCAGTATCTACTTTTAAGATGAGTAACTTTTTGGTTTTAGCCATTTTTTCGGCTTCCAAAATTGTTCCAACTCGCATATCTAATTTGGTAAAATCGTCAAATTGAATCGTGTCTTTTTGAGGTTCTGGACTTGCATTCATGACTTCATTTGCTTTTTTAGTAGCTTCTAATTTATCTAATTGTTGCTGTACTTGCTCGTCTTCAATTTTACTGAAAAGCAATTCGCCTTTCCCTATTTGATGTCCTGAAGAAATTAAAGTTTCTTTAGTTGAAACATCTTTCCATTGAAGAGATTCCTCGTTGTTTTGCTCCTCGTTAAGACAAAGCATATTTTTTAATTTACTAGAAGTAAAAGGTAAAAAAGGTTCGCATAAAACTGCTAAAGCTGATGCAATCTGAAGGGAAACAAACATAATAGTTTTGGTTCTTTCTTCATCCGTTTTAATTTTCTTCCAAGGCTCTTCGTCTGCTAAATATTTATTTCCTAAACGAGCCACATTCATTAATTCTGCCTGCGCTTCTCTAAATCGATAGCGTTCAATAGAACTTTCAATTACACTAGGATATGCTTTTAATTGGGTTAAGGTTGTTATATCTACTTCAGAAAGTGAAGCTGGTTCTGGAATAATTCCTTCATAATATTTATTGGTTAAAACCACCACACGATTGATAAAGTTTCCGAAGATGGCAACTAATTCATTATTATTTCTTGCTTGAAAATCTGACCATGTAAAATCGTTGTCTTTTGTTTCAGGAGCATTTGCTGTTAATGCGTAACGCAATACATCTTGCTGATTTGGAAAATCTACCAAATACTCGTGTAACCATACTGCCCAGTTTTTACTGGTAGAAATTTTATTTCCTTCCAGATTTAAAAATTCGTTTGCTGGTACATTGTTGGGTACGATATAACTTCCTTCTGCTTTTAGCATACTCGGGAAAATAATACAGTGAAATACAATATTATCTTTTCCTATAAAATGAAGCAGTTTGGTGTTTTCGTCTTTCCAATAAGGCTCCCAATCTTTTCCTTCTTTTTCAGCCCATTCTTTTGTGGCAGAAATATAACCAATTGGAGCATCAAACCAAACGTACAATACTTTTCCATCGGCACCTTCAACAGGTACAGGAATCCCCCAATCTAAATCTCTAGTGACGGCTCTAGGTCGTAATCCGTCGTCTATCCAAGATTTACATTGCCCATAAACGTTGGTTTTCCAATCTTTTTTATGTCCTTTTACAATCCACTCTTTTAACCAAGGTTCGTATTGATCTAAAGGTAAAAACCAGTGTTTGGTTTCTTTTAAAGAAGGAGTATTTCCGGTGATAGAAGATTTAGGGTTGATTAAATCGGTAGCATTATGAGAAGTTCCACAGCTTTCACATTGGTCTCCATAACTTTCTTCAAATCCACATTTTGGACAAGTACCCAGAATAAAACGATCTGCTAAAAACTGATTCGCTTCTTTATCGTAGAATTGCTCTGTTGTTTGTTCGATAAACTTACCGTCTTCGTATAATTTCTTAAAGAAATCAGAAGCGGTATCGTGATGTATTTTTGCGGTAGTACGAGAATAGTTATCGAAGGTAATCCCAAAATCCTGAAACGATTGTTTGATAATGGCGTGGTATTTATCCACCACTTGTTGAGGTGTGATTCCCTCTTTTTTAGCTTTTATCGTAATAGGAACTCCATGTTCATCACTTCCACAAACAAAAGCAACATCGTTGCCTTGCATTCTTTGAAAACGTGAATAAATATCTGCAGGAACATATACCCCTGCTAAATGTCCAATATGTACAGGGCCGTTGGTATAAGGCAAAGCTGCCGTTATAGTAAACCTTTTTGGTGAATTTTGCATACTCAATTTTGAAGAGCAAAAATACGGATTTTATTTCTTGGAGTATATTTTAATTAGATAGTAAATCTATTTCATTTATCTAATTAAAATAGACTTACTATAATACTGTCCTCCTGTGGAAATGCGATAAATATATTGCCCGTAACTTAGTCTTCCTTGTATTTTATCTCTCACATTAAATTGGTGTCTTCCTGCAAATAGCATTTCGTTGCAAATGGCACCGATTTCCCTTGCCATCATATCATAAAGCTTAATAGTAACATGGGAAGTATTGGCTAAGTTAATTTCGATAAAAGTTTGATTATTTTGATAAATAGCCGTGTGTGCAAATCGGTTCGCATTACTAAAGTCTGAAGTAGAAAGTGCTTCACAAGTAAGTCCTAAATCTAACGTTTCATAAGTTTCATTTAATAAAATCGTACTCACGATGGAAGGGTCTAAACAAAACCATTCGGTTAACACAGTGTTATAAATGTCTCTAAAATCGGAGGAAGGAATTAAATTATCATTTTCATCCCAGGTGGATAAATCGGGGTGGTTTCCAACAAATCCACTACCATTTAAAGCGGGTCCAAAAAGCATCACTGGAGAAGCGGCACCATGGTCGGTTCCATTAGAGCCATTTTCGTAGGGACGGCGACCAAATTCTGAAATCGTCATCGCTAATACTTTATCATCCATTCCAACAGTCGTTAGATCATCGTAAAAGTTTTTGATGGTAGAAGATAAATCCGATAATAATTCTTGATGTCTTTCAGGTTGTTCGGCGTGGGTATCAAAACTTCCTAAAGAAACCATATATACCTTGCTTCCTAATCCACCTTTGATTAAACGAGCTACAATCGCTAATTGTTCAGCTAGCTCTCCATCTCCATATTCCACGCTATTGTTGGCTGCTAAATAAGCATCGTTTATAACCCCAGAATAGGTGAAAGTAGTATTGGCGGTAGCTCTCATAAAAAGCAATTTATCGCCATACACACAATCTGGAACGTCTAAAACATCGTGTAAAGTTCCATTTTCAGCAACATTTTGAAGTTGTTCTGGGTTAACCACCGAAAAAGCATAGTTGCTATTATTTCCTTTAAAAATTAAATTTCCGATACTTCCAATTTGAACTGCTGGTGGAATTTCTGGAGGATTGGTAATATAATCTGGATAAAGATCTTCAAAATAGCGCCCCCACCAACCCGTTGGTTCTACATAGTTGTCTGCGGTAGACGCCCAAATATCGGTCGATCTAAAATGAGATAGATTTTGGTCTGGATATCCTACACCGTGTACTACTTTCATGCTTCCATCACCCCAAACAGATTCTAATTCATTCATATAATTGGGAATACCAAAATCACCGTTCAAGTTGATTAAATCATTTTGTTGGTGTTTAATGGTAGGGCGTAAATTGGCATAGGTATCGTAATCATAAATAGGAACGATGGTGTTTAATCCATCGTTACCACCTTCCAAACGTATAATTACAAGAATATTGTCGTTTTCATTTTCTGCTAAAGCTACCGCTAAAGGGGAAGGGGAAGTTGCAGAAATAGCAGTACCTCCTAAAAGCATGCTTCCACCACCTGCGAGACCTAATGCTTGGATAAAGGAACGCCTGTTCCATTGTGTGTGCTCATGATCGTGAATCTTTCTTTCCTCCTTAGATTGCTGATCCTTTTTATTTAATTTATTGCTAATCATGGCTTTTTATTTAAGTTGGAATTCAGGAATGGTTGCTAAATGAGATAATAATAAAAACAGTTGATAAGGAGCTTCTTCCCAATCTAAGTTCCAAAGACCATCATCATAATAATTTTGAGGTATTTCCCATTTAAAGACATCTGTAGCAATTGTATAATCACTTTCTGTATAGAGTTCTTTAGACATAAAATGATTAACCAAAACTTCTGTTATGTATTCAGGATCATTACTGTCATTTGTCAACTCTTTTGCAAAATCGACAATAGTGGATTCCAAACCATTTTGAAATAAAATACTAAGATATAACTCCGTAAATTGCCAACGTCCCGTAAGGGTTGAGGTACTTATCCAATCTTCATCTCTTTGCCAACCCGCAACATTAGGGGGTTTAAATAATTTTTGACCATATATGCCTGAAAAATAGATGAGCGCTTCTATTAATTCATCATTATAAAAGAATCCAGATTCGTTTATAAATTGCATCGTAATATCAAAAGGGCTTTTTATGATGACTCCCAAAGCTCTTTCGTCAAAAAAGTGTTCACTTTTAAAAAGTTGCTTTAGCATTGGGGCTAATTCAAAATTGTTGCTCACTAAGGTTTGAGCCAATGGATTAATTACATTATCAGTAATAACAGCATCAATTTCTTGGCTTACAAAGTATCGATATAATTTGGTGCAAATATGAGTGGCTATTTCTGTTGCTCTTTCCTGAAATAAAATATCGATTACATCATCGTATCTCCAGTTTCCAGTTTGACCAAAGATGGTTTTCTCACCATCTACCCAAGTCACTTCATCAAAATAAAGAGGAGCTCCTGGCCCCGTCCAATGGTTATACCCTGTTAATGCCTTTGCAGTTTCAGTTATATCTTGTTCTGTGTAGTTATTTCCTTCACCCAGGGTAAAAAGCTCGTATAATTCTCGAGCATAATTTTCATTGGGCTCGACATTGGTGTTTTCGTAACCATTTAAATAAATCAACATTGCTGAAGAAATTCCTATTTCTCTAACAAATTCCTTTAAATTACCAATAGCGTAGGTTTGTGAAATATTATAATATTGAAATAAATAAGGAGAATAATTATAGGTTTCCAAGTCAGTAACAAAATGATTCATCCAAAAGGAAGCCAATCGGCCTCGTAGATTTTCAGTAATTAAGTCATTACCCGTTTGTATTTTCCAATCTTGAATGTATTGTATATTTTCCTCATCAAAATCGGTAAAATCGGCTATTACATAATTTCCCCAAAATGGTGTGGTAGTTGGTGGTTTATTGATTGCTTCTTCAACTAAATTATCTATAAAATCATTAGGCGATAAACTTAAAGCATCATCAATAGCTTCTTGAGAAGCCCCAAAACCAAGCCGACGATACACGTGATTTATTTTAGTGGTGCTCCAAGGATTTCCTCCAGAAGGAATATAAGGTGTGAGTGTAGATTCGTTACACGAAATTAGGGTAGTTGTTTCCATAGCAAAGGAATTTAAGATCAAAAGATACTGAAATTATGCGATTTATTATTTCTATGACTAAATATTAACGTAAAAGTTTAATTTTTTATTACTTTGAACCTATAAATAAAAATATGATTCGTCCAAATTATTTAAAAGAAGGAGCTACTGTTGCCATCGTTTCAACGGCTAGAAAAATTTCTAAAAAGGAATTAATTCCGGCCATTACTATTTTAAAAAAATGGGGATTAAAAGTAGTTTTGGGTACATCTATTGAGGCTGAACAGCATCAGTTTGCAGGCAATGATGAATTGCGAACTTCCGATTTTCAGACAATGTTAGACCATCCTCAAATCGATGCTATCTGGTGCGCTCGTGGCGGTTATGGTACTGTAAGAATTATTGATCTATTGGATTTTTCTAATTTTAAAAATCATCCTAAATGGATTATTGGTTATAGCGATGTTACGGTGTTACACGCTCACCTTCATCAATTAGGAATCGAAACCCTTCATGCGCAAATGCCCTTATCTATTGAAACAAAATCGGATGCAACGATCAACTCTATTAAAGAAACACTTTTTGGGGAGAAGTATGAGATTAGGATTCCTTCAGAAAAAAATAATAGTAACGGAAATGCTTCAGGACAATTAATAGGAGGAAATTTATCGATTTTATATTCGCTTTGCGGAAGTCCTTCCGCATTAAACACCAAAGGAAAAATTTTGTTTATTGAAGATTTAGATGAATATTTATATCATATCGATCGGATGCTTCAAAATTTAAAACGCAATGGAATGTTTGATCAATTAGAAGGGTTGATAGTTGGAGGGATGACTCAAATGCATGATAATGAAATCCCTTTTGGGAAATCTTCTGAAGAAATCATATTGAGTATTTGTTCGGAATATAACTTCCCAATTGCTTTTAATTTTCCTGCTGGTCATGTAGATGATAATAGAGTGCTCATTATGGGAAGAATAGTCGATTTAGAAGTTAGTGATAATGAAGTTAATTTATCTTTTAAAGAATAGTTATGGCACATCACAACGAACTTGGAAAATTAGGAGAGAAAATAGCTTCGGATTATTTATTGAAAAATGGTTATGAAGTTTTAGCGCAAAATTTTTATTTTGATAAAGCAGAAATTGATATCATTGCAAAAAAAGACAACAAAACATTGGTTGTTGTTGAGGTAAAAACAAGGAATAGTGACTTTTTTGGGGATCCTCAAGAATTTGTTACTCCTTCAAAAATTAAACTATTGGTAAAAGCTGCTAACGAATATGTGATTTCGAATGATTTAGATATGGAAGTCCGATTTGATATAATCGCAGTCATCAAAAACAAAACGATTGAAAAGATTGAGCATTTTGAAAATGCTTTTTATCATTTCTAAAAACCTTTTTTATTTTTTTAAATAAGTTTTTAGTTCTTCAAAATTTTCAGGTTTTGCTAAAAACTTTTTGTCTTTATCTAGTACAAAATAAGTGGGTGTACTGGTAAGTCCATATTGATTTACAATCGTGTTGTCCCATTTTTTTAATTTTATGACATTAATAAAATTGGGGTATTTTATAATTTGATTCGTCCATTTAAAAGTGTCTTCTTCCAATCCTATAGCAATTACTTTATACTTGGTGCTGTTAAGCTCTTCACTTAATTGGTATAGTTGCGGAATCTCTTTTAAGCAATGAGAACATCCACTACTCCAAAAAATAAGAATGTAATTTTCTGCAATATCCAATTCACTTAGTTTTTTGCCACTTCCATCATCCACAATAAAATCGGGTGCTGGATTTCCAATAGATAAATTTTTAAATTGAGTCAATTTTAAAACAAGAACCGTATCATTTAACTGATTAGCTGTTGGTATTAAATACCGTTCAGCTAAATAATTAGCAGTGCTTAAAAGGTTATCGTTTACTAATTTTTGCCATAATGTTTCTAAAAAATATTTTTGAAAATTAAGCTCTAATGACCTAGTTTGAGCTGCAACTTCATCTGCGTTATTGTTAAAGGATTGTTCTTTAGGTATACCCTCAGTTACCATTCCGGTTATATAGGCTAGAGACTTTTCAATTAAAAAATTAGAACTTTGTAATACTTCGTCATTAAATTTGATGTTCGTAAAATAGTTGATCGTTAAGTTTTTGATATAGTTGGATGGAGTTTCCAATTTATTAGGAATGTAAGGTTGGTTTGCCTTAATAAAATGCTGAACTAATTTACCTTCAGATTTTTCTTCATAAGATTTTTGTAAATTTTTCTGTTTTTCAAAAATGGAATTTATGGTAGCAGCATCTGCATTTTCTTTTAAATACTTAGCCTCTAAATCCCTTCCTAGCAATGCCATTTCTGTTAAATAAGAGTTTAACATAATGTTCTCATTAGATTTCTGAAAAACAGGACCCTCTTTTAAATTAAAAGTAAGTTCAATATCTTCTTCACCGTTATAAATAATATCAAAATTATAATCATTTTGCGGAACCGCATACACCAGTTTATAAATTCCTTTTGTGGCTTTTTTATCGAGTTTAAAAACTAAATTTCCATCAGCAACTCTACTTTGTGCAATGTATTTAGTATTCGTTGGTCCATTTTTATATAAAACAGCCCAAGTAAAATCTTTTGCAGGAGAAAAGGTTACTTTAATAGTGTGTTGCGAAAAAATAATGGTTGGAAAGAATAGTATTAAAAAAAGTATCTTATTAATTTTCATAATTTCTAATTTACTAAACATTTGCAATAATTAAACCAAAATAGGAGATAAAGACTGTAAAGCTTTGTTGATAGTTGTGATGTTTTCAAAGGTAATAATTAAACGCAGCCCGTTTCGAGTGTTTTTTTCTTTCATTTTAACGAAACTAGAATTGGTTTGTGTGTGTTGAATAACTTTTGAAAAGATAGGACTTTGATAAAAAGAACTTTCTTTATCAGCTACAAAATAACCAACAAGTTTGCCTTGTTTCATGATAACTCGTTCCATCCCAATAGCAATTGCAATCCATTTAATACGGACACTATTAAGTAAATCTACCGCTTGAATAGGAAGCTCTCCAAAACGATCTATTAAGTCTATTTCATATTTCTGAAGATCTTCTTCCGTTTTTAAATCACCTAATTTGTTGTAAAGATTTAACCTCTCTGTGACATTATTTACATAATCATCCGGGAAAAGCAATTCGAAATCGGTATCAATGACCGTTTCTTTTACAAAGTCTTTCAGTTCATGTTCAGTACCCGAATAAAGATCTTTAAACTCTTTTTCTTTAAGCTCATCAATTGCTTCAGCAAGAATTTTTTGATACGTTTCAAAGCCTATTTCATTAATAAAACCACTTTGTTCTCCACCTAATAAATCTCCAGCTCCTCTAATCTCCAAATCTTTCATGGCGATGTTTAAGCCACTTCCTAATTCGCTAAATTGTTCTAGGGCTTGGATACGTTTACGAGCATCATCGGTCATCACAGAATAAGGTGGCGTGATAAAATAGCAAAATGCTTTTTTATTGCTTCTACCCACACGTCCACGCATTTGATGTAAATCGGATAAACCAAAATTATTAGCATTATTTATAAAAATGGTGTTGGCGTTTGGAACGTCTAAACCACTTTCAATAATGGTGGTAGAAACCAATACATCAAACTCA
The DNA here is from genome assembly GCA_913052585.1 of uncultured Flavobacteriaceae bacterium. Lineage (GTDB taxonomy): Bacteria > Bacteroidota > Bacteroidia > Flavobacteriales > Flavobacteriaceae > Marifrigoribacter. The sequence goes on from CAJXEB010000013.1 coordinate 33,128, forward strand.
TTATTCATAAAAGCCAACATGAGTTGTTCTAATTTTTTACCATCCAATTGCCCATGACCAATACCAATTTTTGCATCTGGAACTAAACGTTGTATCATTCCGGCAACCTCTTTGATGTTTTCAATGCGATTATGAACAAAAAATACTTGACCATTTCTTGAAATTTCATAGCGAATAGCATCTCTAATGGTATCTTCAGAAAAACGAACCACATTGGTTTCAACAGGATATCGATTTGGTGGTGGTGTACTAATAATGGACAAATCTCTAGCAGCCATTAAACTAAACTGAAGGGTTCTAGGTATAGGAGTTGCAGTTAATGTTAGGGTATCTACATTTTGTTTAATGGACTTAAGTTTGTCTTTTACGGCAACACCAAATTTTTGTTCTTCATCAACAATCAATAAGCCCAAGTCTTTAAATTCGACTGCTTTACTAACTAATTGATGCGTGCCGATTACAATATCTAAAGTTCCATTTTTTAACCCTTCTAAAACAGTTGCTCTTTGTTTAGTAGATCTAAATCTGTTGAGGTAATCTACATTTACGGGCATTTCTTGCAAACGTTCAGAAAACGTTTTAAAATGTTGAAATGCTAAAATAGTGGTAGGAACTAATATCGCAACTTGTTTGCCATTGTCTACCGCTTTAAAAGCGGCTCTGACGGCAACCTCGGTTTTTCCAAATCCTACATCGCCACAAACCAAACGATCCATAGGACGCTCATTTTCCATGTCACGTTTTACATCTTCTGTAGAAGTAACTTGATCTGGAGTATCCTCATAAATAAAGGAGGATTCCAATTCATGTTGTAAATAAGAATCGGGGTCGTATGCAAAACCTTTTAAGGTTCTTCTTTTTGCGTATAATTCTATTAAGTTAAAGGCAATTTCTTTAACTCGTTTTTTGGTCTTTTGCTTTAATTTTTTCCAAGCACCGCTTCCTAATTTGTATATTTTTGGAGTGGTTCCATCTTTACCAGTATACTTAGATATTTTATGAAGTGAATGAATGCTGAGATATAAAATATCACGTTCTCCATAAATTAATTTAATGGCTTCTTGTAATTTTCCTTCAACATCTATTTTTTGAAGTCCACCAAATTTTCCAATTCCGTGATCGATATGAGTTACATAATCTCCAACTTCTAAATTGGTTAATTCCTTTAAAGTAATTGCTTGCTTTTTGGCGTATCCGTTTTTTAATTGAAATTTATGATAACGTTCAAAAATCTGATGATCCGTATAACAAATATTTTTTTGTTCACTATCAATAAATCCTTGAAATAATGGAAATACAACAGTTTCAAATTGATCTACATGTTGCTCGGTATCTTCAAAAATGTCATGAAATCTACGTTCTTGTTGTTCGCTACTACAGAAAATATAGTTTTTAAATCCTTTTTGAGTATTGGAATTTAAATTCTCAATTAATAAATTAAATTGTTTGTTAAAGGAAGGTTGTGGCTGCGTTTTGAAGTTAATATCACTTTCGGTTGAAGTATTTATTAACTGAACTTTTGTAAACTCTTCCAGTTCATTTTTTATTAAATCTGAAGAACAGAACAATTGACTTGGACTATTTTGTTTTATTTCGCCATCCAATTTTTTAAAGACTTCTTCTGCTTGATGAAAAAGAGTATCGATTCCTTTATAAAACAGCTCTTCATTTTTATAAAATATCACCGTTTTTGAAGCGATGTATTTTAAAAAACTAGTCCGTTTTTCTTCCATCATTTTGTTTTCCATATTCGGAATGATGGTAATCTTATTTACAGGCTCTGTAGAAAGTTGTGTTTCTACATCAAAACTCCGAATACTTTCCACATCATCACCAAAAAACTCGATGCGGTATGGCATGTCATTGCTAAATGAAAAGACATCTAAAATTCCACCTCTAACGGAGAATTCTCCAGGTTCAGTTACAAAATCGGTTCGTTTAAAATGGTATTCAAAAAGAACCTCATTTACAAAATCGATGGATAAATCGTCACCAATACTAATTTTTAGTGTGTGTTTTTCTAATTCTTTTCTGGTAACAACTTTTTCAAAAAGAGCTTCCGGATAGGAAACGATGATGGCAGGTTTTTTTCGGGAGTTAATTCGGTTTAAAACTTCGGCTCTCAGTAATACATTCGCGTTATCGGTTTCTTCTATTTGATAAGGTCTGCGATAAGATCCTGGGTAAAACAGCACATTTTTTTCGCCTAATAAATTTTCTAAATCATTAAGGTGATACGCAGCTTCTTCCTTATTATTTAAAATTATTAAGAAAGGCTTTTCAGTTTGTTTAAAAACTTCAGAAATAACAAGAGGATAGGAAGACCCTACCAACCCTGAAATTAGGGTCTGTTTTTGAGAATTGGCAATAGCTTCCCCTAGTTTTCTAGTGGTAGAAGACTTGTTAAAAAGTGAAGAAACCAATGCTTTACTCATTTGGGCAAAGGTAGTATTTCGTGTAAAATATTGAAATATAGTTTTGATTTATATTTTTAAAAAAAAACAGGCCTGTTATATATTAATATACACGAGAAACAACCTATAAAGCACACATAAAACAAGATTAATTGTTAAAATATTTTGGTAAGCGTTTTTTTTTTTTTATAACTTTGAGGTGTTAACACATTAAACGTGTGTTGTAAAACTTAATACTAGTTTCGTTTTATACTCCCCCTCTACGTTTAAGTACTTTTTATTATTAACTTAAAATTACTTAAATATGAAAATTAAATTTTTAACTCATTATTGTGCTGTATTTGTTTTACTTTTTACAGCCACGACTGCTTTTTCTCAATCACCACCTGGAGCACCAAGTGTGCCAGATACATTAAACTGTAATTTTACCTTAGACTCACAATCTAATATTTGTGATGAAGAATTTACCCAATCTACAGATCAAGTATATCTTGATAGTTTTGAGCCTGTTGTTTTTAATGTGTATTTCTGGGAATTTAGACTAGCAGATGGTAATCTAGATCCTAATGCAACTCCTATGGATTTTGAAAAAGAAAGCTTGGACGTTGTTGCTGCATTAAATATTTTTTACAATCCATACAATGTATATTTTAAATATTATGGTATTAATACCATAGAAGATAATACCTTATACGGTCTATATAACGGTATCTTTAATTATATTAACAATTATCCAACTCCTTCTGAGGTTATTGTTCCCAACTCGTTTAACATTTATGTGTCTGCTAGTATTAATTATGGAACCGCTCCAAATAGTAACCCTAAAGTAGTTATTAGTAGAGGTAAATTTAAAGGCCAAGAATATGATACTTTACATGAAGTTGGTCATGCACTCGGTTTATTACATACACACGAATTCTATACGGGTACAATTACAGGAGAAGAATGTGAACATGTAACAAGAGACTCTCAAAACAGTGAGTATAACGCAAACGTAGCAGGAGATAGAGTTACCGATACTGCAGCTTCTTCACCATTGGTACAAGAAAGTTTAGGTTTTGATGATGTAGATTCTGAATGCAATTATATTGGTACCGGTAAAGATTGTGATGATGTAAATCAATATCAAATATTTCCAAACGATGTACACAATGTGATGGGCTATACTTATTATAATTGTAAAGACAGGATTACGGTTGGACAAGCCATCCGTATGCGAGAAGCCATAGAGATTGATTGTAATGACAAACTAACTCCTGCTATCCGCACCGATGGTTTTGCATCGCTTTACGAGCCTTATAAAGGTGACTATTTTGAAGTAGGTCCTCAGCCTGCTATTCCACCATTATACCAACCTGGGTTTAGTTATAATTTTATTTCTTGTGATTGTTTAGCAACCAATGACTGCCCTTTGCCTCTACCTTATTTAGACACAGGTTTTACTTATAATGAGCAAATAGGAACCTTTATACATAAAGAAGAAACAAATTACGGTATAATTACTCACCCCAACCATACCGCCATACGTATAATGGAGTTAGAAGAGTTGCAGCCTTGGCGTTGTTACGATAATAATAACCGGAAACCCAATGGTGGTACCATTATAAAATTTAACGATAATGTGCTTAATACCAATGTAACTATTACGGCACAGGATTCGGTAAGCATCAATAACGAAAACCTAATTAATAATTTAGAACCGGGTTTGTATAATATTATTGAGCAATTTGAAGATGGAGATACTGAAGAACAACTAATTATAAAAGAAAATAATTAATGTAACTTACACCCTCTTACTTACTAGTAAGAGGGTGTTTTTATATATGCTAAATTTATTATGAAAATTAATTTATACTTTCTTATTGTTTTTTTAAATACGGGCTTGTGTTTTGCACAATTTGGAGAACAACAAATTATAACTTCGGGTGCATCAGGTGCTCACGATGTAATTGCTGCAGATTTGAATGGTGATGGAAATAAAGACGTAATCTCTGCTTCAGCTGGAAATAGTAGCAAACTAGCTTGGTATCCAAACAATGGACAAGGAGATTTTGGACCTCAACAAATTGTAACAGAAGAACTATCTGGAATACGTAAGGTTTTTGCAGCAGATTTGGATGGTGATGGCGATTTAGATTTACTTAGCCAAGATGGAGGATTCGATATCGTGGTTTGGTTTGAGAATTTAGATGGATTAGGTAATTTTGGAGCACAAAACCTCATCACCAATAATGCAGATGGGGTTTCTTATGTATATGCTGCAGATATCGATAATGATGGTGATATGGACGTTCTTTCTTCTTCTTCATTTGACAGTAAAATTGCTTGGTACGAAAATTTAGATGGTTTGGGAGATTTTGGGCCACAGCTAATTATAAATGGGAATGCTAACGATGTACGCTCTGTTTTTGCTGCAGATATAGATGGCGATGGAGATTTGGACGTACTTTGTCCAAGCTCTAGTATTGGTATCGGTTATCCTACTTGGTATGAAAATTTAGATGGCTTGGGTAATTTTGGACCAGAAATAGATATAACTTTTGATACTTTAGGTGGTAGTTTTACTATAGCTGTCGACTTAGATAATGATGATGATATGGATGTCATTAATGTAGAGTATGGTGGCAATACCATTGCTTGGTTTGAGAATACAGACGGCTTAGGAAATTTTGGTCCCAAAAATATAATAAGCAATATTATACAACCCTTAAAAATTGTTGCTAAAGATTTTGATAACGATGGTGATATAGATATAGCATCTATTAATCATGATAATGATGGAACAACCGCTGTTTACTGGCATGAAAATACAGATGGTTTGGGTACTTTTAGCCCAGAACAAATAATCTCTACTAATATTTTAGGAGGTCGTGGTATAGATGCCGCAGATTTAGATAATGATGGCGATATGGACGTTTTGTCTGCCTCTATTATAGATTATAAAATTGCTTGGTACGAAAACCTAACTATTTTAGGTTTGGAGGAGGAAACAAGTGTTAGTGAGATTATATTTTACCCAAATCCAGTAAAAAACGTGTTAAATTTTAATACCAAAAATAATATTATTGTCCATAAAGTATCTGTTTATAGTGCATTAGGTAGTTTAGTGTTAGAAAACAATAACCCAACAAATAGTATAAATGTTTCTAAGCTCTTTAGTGGTTTCTATTTTGTACAACTAAAAACAGAAAATGGAGAGTTAGTTAAAAAAGTGATTAAGGAGTAGGATCTAAATTAAATATTTAATTTTTAAAAAGCTGATGTCCTTTTATCCAAAATATTTCTGAATCATAGAACCGTAAATGAGTTTTTACTTCTTTGTCAGATTTATCTCTTGGGGATTTTGTGATAAAACGAGCTTTGGTATTAGTGAAATTTAGTGTGTGCTTTTCATCTAGCTCTGTTTCTTTATTGGTATAAAAATAGATCACATTATTTTTTTCGCTTTTCCAAGTTCCTTTTCCGTATTGATTTTCTTCAGGATTCTTGGTGCTTATCTTTCGGTAGTTATGAAAAATAAAAGTTCCATTAGGCTTCAAGTCTAAAGTATATTTATTAACACCTTCACCATTAATATCGTAATCTCTTTTATAGGTGCCCGTATATTCTTTAGTTTGCGAATTGACAGCAGTAGTAATTACAACTAGAAAGAGTAAAATAATAGTTTTCATAATTAGGATTTAAATTCCATATTGATTTATCAAATATTATTCCATAAAAATTTAAAAATAGAAGCTAGTTTTTAAGGATTGTTTTAAAAACATCAGCTATTAGAATTGATAAAGATTTCCTTCCATTTAATTTTAAAAAACCACTTGATTAGCTTTATCTTTGCGACATAAATATAAGATTATGTCATTTTACGAATTATTTAAAAAAGGTCATCAAACTAGAAATAAAGCTCATTTTGCATCCATTGCTTCTATTGCAATGTCTGATGGAAAAATATCTGAAGACGAACAAGCATTATTACAAACCTTAGCATTTAAACTTGGGGTTCATAGCTCTGATATGGTTGAGATTTTAAATGATCCAGCTCAATATCCTATCATTCCTTCAAATTCTGTTGAAGAAAGATTGGAACGTATGCATGATTTGTTTGATATGATATTTTCTGACCATAAGATTGACGAAAAAGAATTGGTTTTGATAAAAAAATATGCAATTGGTTTGGGTTATAACGCTATAAATGCAAATGAGTTAATACAGAATTCAATTGATATTTATACTGGAGGCATTAGCTTTAATGAGTATCGATATTTAATCAATAACAGATTAAATAAGTAGTTTAATAAGCCGTTTTTCATTTTCATATAATTTTCAGTTTTTACCTCAATCTTAAAGGAAGAACCGAAAACTAGACTGCTATTCCCTTTAGGGTTAGGGTAAAATCGATAAAAATGCTAAAGGGATTTACTTATTATTTTCCATAAAAGATTCTAAGGTCTCTACCATGTCTTTATTTCCACAGAAAAAAGGCACTCTTTGGTGTAACTCTGTAGGCTTAATATCTAATATTCTATTAAAACCGTCACTTGCTTTACCGCCTGCCCTTTCAGCTAAAAATGCCATAGGATTACATTCGTAAAGAAGGCGTAGTTTACCCTTAGGATTTTTAGAAGTAGAAGGGTAAAAATAAATTCCTCCTTTAATCATGTTTCTATGAAAATCAGAAACTAAAGAACCAATATACCTTGAAGTATAAGGTCTGTCACCTTCTTCTTCTTGACAATATTTAATGTATTCTTTTACTCCTTTTGGGAAATGAACATAATTACCTTCATTAACCGAATAGATATTTCCTTTGTCTGGAAATTGCATATTAGGATGCGAAAGATAATAGGTTCCAATTGCAGGGTTTAAAGTAAAACCATTTACTCCATGACCTGTAGAATAAACAATCATAGTGGAAGTTCCATAAACAATATATCCAGCTGCAACTTGATTTTTGCCAGGCTGTAAGAAATCGTCTATGGTTACAGGAGTTCCTACTGGAGTAATCCTTCTATAAATTGAGAAAATTGTCCCAACTGACACATTAACATCGATATTAGAGGAGCCATCTAAAGGATCCATTAACACCACATATTTATTCTCGTTTTTCTTGTTATTTCCTTGTATGGATATAAAATCATCTTCTTCCTCACTTGCAATACCACAAACGATTTCACGATTTACTAAGTTTTTAATAAAAACTTCATTGGCATAAACATCTAATTTTTGCTGGTCTTCACCTTGAATGTTTTCTTCTCCAGCAGTACCAAGTATGTCTACAAGTCCTGCTTTATTTACTTCGTGATTTACAATTTTTCCAGCTAATCTAATAGAATTGATAAGCCTTGTAAGTTCTCCAGAAGAATATTTAAACTCACTTTGCTTATTAATAATAAATTCCCCGAGCGTTTTGTTTTGTTGTGTCATTACAGTAGGTTGTCATGAATTTGATGCAAATATCGTGAAATTTTAAAGAAATAGAACCGATATTTGTGAATTCAAAGTGAAAACTATGAACAACTCGGTAAGATTAAGTACTCCAGCAGATATGCCTCAAGTTTTAAGGCTTATAAAAGAATTAGCTGCTTTTGAAAAAGAACCCAATGCGGTGGATATTACGGTTGATACTTTAGTAAAAGAAGGTTTTGGAGAAACCCCATCGTTTACTTGTTTTGTTGCTGAAGTTGAAGCGGAAATAGTTGGTATGGCATTGGTTTACGATCGTTTTTCAACCTGGAAAGGAAGAAGTATTCATTTGGAAGATTTAATAGTAAATAAAAAAATGAGGGGTACCGGAGTTGGAAAAGCACTTTATTCCAAAGTAATAGCATATGCAGCAGCGCAAAAAGTAAAACGACTAGAATGGGTGGTTTTGGATTGGAATGAAGGAGCTATAAAGTTTTACGAAAAGAGTGGAGCAACTATGTTAAAAGACTGGTATCTTGTTCAAATGGATGAGGAAGGGATTAAAAGTTATATTGCAACAATAAAATAAACTGCTTTCTTAAAAGGCAAAAAAATGAAGGTATTTAAATTTGGTGGAGCATCTGTAAAAAATGCTGAAGGAGTTAAAAACATATTATCTGTATTAAAAACTACAGAAGAAAAAGACTTGGTGGTTATTGTTTCTGCAATGGGAAAGATGACCAATCAGTTAGAATTAATCGTTTCTAATTATTTTTTAAACCCTAATGAAGTAAAGTCTTCCATAGCTGAGGTTTACGATTATCATGTTCAAATTATATCAGATCTTTTTAGCAACACGTCACATCCAATTTTTAACTTGCTATTAAAGTATAACAATGAGCTTCAGTTTTTATTAGGAAACAATAAATCTAATGACCATTCTTTTGTTTACGATCAAGTAGTGAGTTTTGGTGAATTGATTTCTACTACCATTATTTCACATTATTTGTCTGATAAAGGACTTGAAAATAAGTTTCTAGATGTAAGGTCGTGTATAAAAACCGATAACAATTATCGAGATGCAATTGTAGATTGGGAAAAAACTCAAAAAAACATTATAAAAAGTATTCCTAAAAAAGGAATTTGTATCACTCAAGGATTTATAGCTTCAGAAAATTCTCATAATTTCACCACTACTTTAGGAAGAGAAGGAAGTGATTATACTGCTGCTATTTTTGCATATTGTTTAAATGCACAGAGTGTTACTATTTGGAAAGATGTTCCTGGGGTATTGAATGCGGATCCGAGACATTTTAAAAAAACGCAATTACTACATCATATTTCTTATCGAGAAGCTATAGAGATGGCTTTTTATGGTGCTTCAGTTATTCATCCAAAAACATTACAGCCATTACAACGAAAAGAAATTCCATTATATGTAAAATCTTTTTTTAACCCTAAGGATAATGGTACTTGTGTTGGAAAAGGAGTTGCTTTAGACCCTTTGGTTTCTTGTTTTATTTTAAAGAAAAACCAAGTGCTTATATCGCTTTCATCTTTAGATTTTTCATTTATTATGGAAGATAATATTGGTGATGTTTTTAAACAATTACATCAATATAAAATGAAAGTAAATTTAATTCAAAATTCGGCAATAAGTTTTTCCGTTTGTGTGGATAATAAATTTAATAAGTTAGAGTTATTGCTAGGAAAGTTAAGAGAAACATTTAGAGTGACTTGGAATGAAGATGTTATACTTTACACCATACGACATTCTAAAACAAGTGAAATTGAAGAGTTATTAAGTGGAAAAGAAATGCTTTTAAAGCAAGAAAATAGAGAAACAATTCAGATAGTAGTTAAGTAATAATACAATTTGATTTTTAACTATATTTGCTTTATACTGGCAGATCAGGCATCAATCAAAAATTAATTATCATACATGGGATTAGTCAATGCAAAAGAAGTAGCACAGACCATTAACCTGCATAAATTTGGGTTTTTAGGTACTACCTTTGGTTGGGCATTGATGAAAATTCTAAACCTCAATACTCTTAATAAGATTTATGATAAAAATAAACATTTAAAAGAAATTGAATTTATAAATGCATTGATTGACGACTTTGAAATTAAGTTTGAAATCCCAGAAGAAGATTTAAAAAGAATCCCAAAAACGGGACCTTTTATTACCATATCTAATCATCCCTTAGGAGGAGTTGATGGAATTTTATTATTGAAATTGTTATTGGATCACCGTCCCGATTTTAAAATATTAGCCAATTTTTTATTACATCGCATCGAACCTATGAAACCCTATGTGATGCCTGTAAACCCTTTTGAAGGAAAAAAAGAATTACAATCTAACTTAGGCGGTTTTAAAGCATCCTTAAAACATTTAGAAGATGGACACCCCTTAGGTATTTTCCCGGCTGGAGAAGTTTCTACTTATAGAGACGGCAAATTAATAGTAGATAAGCCTTGGGAAGAAACTGCTATGAAATTGATACAAAGAGCGAAAGTTCCTGTAGTACCCATTTATTTTCATGCTAAAAATAGTAAGTTGTTTTACCGAATGGCTAAAATGAGTGACACCTTACGTACCGCTAAATTACCTTCTGAGGTATTAACTCAAAAAGAACGATTAATAAAGGTTAGAATTGGAAATGCAATTTCTGTTAATGCTCAAGATGAATATAAATCACTTGAAGATTTCACCAATTTTTTACGTACCAAAACATACCTACTTGCAAACCCTTTTGAAAAGAAAAAATTAATTAATAGCCTTCCAAAAACATTAAAGTTCCCCAAACCTCCTAAAAATATTGTAAATCCAGTCGCTGTTTCTACTCTTGAAAAAGAGATATATTCTCTGCAAAAAAATGATAAAAGATTGCTGCAAAGTAAAAACTACGAAATTTACTTAGCAGAAGCACCAATTATCCCAAATATCATTCAAGAAATAGGAAGGCTTAGAGAAATAACCTTTAGAGAAATAGGAGAGGGAACTAATAAAGCTATAGACTTAGATAAATTTGATGCATACTATCACCATATGTTTTTATGGGATAAGGATGAAAAAATGATTGCTGGAGCTTATAGAATGGGTTTAGGTTCTCAAATTTTTTCAAAATACGGAATCGATGGATTCTACTTACAGGAACTATTTCGATTCGATCAAGAGCTATTTCCAATGATGAGTAAATCCATTGAAATGGGAAGAGCTTTTATAATTAAGAAATATCAAATGCGACCAATGCCATTGTTTTTACTTTGGAAAGGAATAGTACACACAACATTAAGATATCCAGAGCATAAATATTTAATAGGAGGAGTTAGTATTAGTAATCAATTTTCTGAATTTTCAAAATCGTTGATGATTGAGTTTATGAAATCTAATTATTACGACCCCTATGTTGCACAATATATTAAGCCCAAAAAAGAATATAAGGTTAAGTTAAAAGATGCTGATAAGGATTTCATTTTTGATGCCAGTGAAGCAGATTTAAATAAGTTTGATAAGATTATAGATGAAGTAGAACCAGGAAGTTTACGATTACCTGTTCTAATTAAAAAGTATATCAAGCAAAATGCAAAAGTGGTTGCTTTTAACGTGGATCCATTATTTAATAATGCAGTAGATGGCCTTATGTATATTCGAATTTCAGATTTGCCAGAAAGTACTGTAAAACCTGTTATGGAAGAGTTTCAAGCGGAATGGGAAAAGAAGATTAATTCTCAAACAGAAGATAAAAAATAAAAAAAGCCTTTGATTTAAATCAAAGGCTTTTTTTTAGGACGACTCATAGGGAAATTTATATTTTAATAATCTTTTTCACCACCATCCCATCATTGGTTTCAATTTTCACCAACAATAAACCTTTAGCGATTCCAGAGAGATTAATATATTTTTGGTTGCCTGTTTTTTCTATTACTTTTTCCTCGGTATTACCGTCGTCGTATTGTTCTATAATATTATAGAGACCTGGTTGTAAATTGTTAATTAAATTTTCGTTATTGATAGCTGTAGAGTCTTGTGGTGTAATGGTTACATTGGTATTTAATACATTATCATTAAACTTAATAATTGTACCTCCATTGGGTTTTCTGTTATAGTTGTCATAGCAACGCCAAGGCTGAGAATTATCTAATTGAATGATTTTAATAGCTGTATGGTTTGGGTGCGTAATATTTCCATAATGAGTATCGTTTTTTGAAATAAAAGTTCCTATTTGCTCATTATAGGTAAAATCAGTATTCTCATAATCTAAAGGCAAATCGCAATCTACTTCTGCAAAACAATCGCAATCTATAAAATTATAATCGAATCCAGGTTGTAATAAAGGTGGATTTGGGTCACCATTAATATCTACAGGTACGGTACCGTTAACATAGTATTCACCTTTATACGGTTCATAAAGCGATGCCACTCCTAGTGTATTTAGGGCAGGAGTCATAGCACTCTCACAATCCAAAGCAATGGTTTCACGCATTCTAATGGCTTGTCCTGTTGTTAAAACAAATTCAGTACAATCCTTTGTATATGCCATTAAATTATTAATGTCCTGGGAATAAAGCTGATAGTTATCCAGTCTGTTACAATCTTTATTAGTACCTGTATAGGTGCAATTTTGAGCATATAAATATGCGTCAGCTATAGGATCGTAATTGGCTGTTGCATAGCTTTGTGCATCTTCAAAATCATCAAATGTTGCATCTCCTTCTAAAAAAGGTGCTTCAAACTGACTCCAAAAGAGTTCGTACCAACGCTCAACTTGAAAGTTGGGAGCTGCAGCAGTATCTAGTATTCTGTCCCCGTGGTTTGCCACGTTAAAATTTGGATTGCTAGAATCTCTAGGTACACGTTCACAACCTTCGGTTAAAACGTTTGGAACTGGATTGTATGGATATCGAAATCCATCCCAAGTATGGTTTAAACCTAAACTATGTCGAATCTCATGTGTGGCATGACTTGTTCTGCCAATAAAAGACCCTCTACTTTGTGCATGTAATGGGTAACCTTTTCCATGAGCCGCACCTCCCTTTGAATCACCATTGCCAGAAACATAGACATTATAAGCATTTGCATTTCTAAGCAAATCAAGATCTGATGGTAAGTTAGGATCTGGAGTATCATAAATATGCTGGCCTAGCTTAAAGATTAGTTGTGAAGTACTTACGTCAGTGTCATTAGGGCTATTAGTCCCTACTAAATAGGTATCATGAATTTGCCCATGCCCTAGGTATTTAAAAAAAATGTTAAAGGGATTGTACATGATATTAGCCGCTGCAACCACATCTAATGCCTCTTTTTCAAAATCTCCAAAAGGAGGAGCATTGTTAATTGGAAATCCTGCATCATTTAATACATCCCAGAAAAAAATATTGATAATAACGGGCTCAAAAGTTGCTAAATAATCAGGATCAATAGATAGGGCAGGATTTGTGTAGATTGTGTAATCTGAATCATCACATGCTTGTGATGTTTGGGAATCAACAAATTTACAAAATTCACTTTCTTGCGATTGCCCAAGCTTATTAAAAGTGAATAGAAAAGCCGTAAAAAGGGCTAAAACATTGATGGGGGGTAATCTTGTAATTCATAATATAGTGTTTTAAAGTTAATTAAAAACCTAAACTATGCGGGGGAGATATACAATAAGTATATCACATTTGGGTTTACGTAACGCTAAGGTATAAAATAAATGCTTGTAAAAACAAAAGAACCATTCTATTTATTTAGAATGGTTCTTTTGTTTTATTTACTGGTATTATCTTTTCGTTATAACAAATTCTGATCGTCTATTATTATCGTTTTGTTCTTTGGTACAGTTGGCGCCACAATTAACAAGTGGTTTAGTTTCACCAAACCCTTGGCTAGTTAATCTAGCTTTATCGATATCTTTAGAGATAATGTATTGCATCGTAGAGGCTGCTCTTCTGTTAGAGAGTCCCATATTATATTCTGGCGTACCACTATGATCGGTATGACTTTCAACTTTAATTTCCATTGCTGGATATTTTTTCATGATTGCCACTAATTTGTCAAGTTCAAAAGCCGCAATCGGTTTGATATTGTGTTTATCATAATCAAACTGAATAGGGTTTAAAACCACTTTATCATCTGCAATGATTTCTTCGATAGGACGAAGCATTAGCGTTCTACTCACCGGTCCTTGATTGGTTGGAGTTATTGTTAGGCTATTACTTTCGTAACCTTGCAAAAATCCTAATACTTCATTTTGCTTATCACACTCTACAACAAGTGCTACAAAACCATTGTTATCTGCTGTTTTAGTAGCTAATTTATTTTCAGTATTATCATAAAGGTCTACACGTGCACCTGGTAATGCTTTTTTAGTATACTCATCTACTACTTGAACATTAAGTTCGTAATCACATAATGGAGCGATTAATTTAGCAGCATAAATATCATCACTACCAACACCACCTTTTCTATTAGAAGAAACATATCCTTCTTTAGTTTTAGGGTCGTATTTAAAAGCGAAATCATCACTTGAGCTATTAACATCGCTTCCAATATTTCTAACACTACCAAAGCCTGAACCATTAGCTTCTGCATAGAAAACATCTAATTCTCCTACTCCCATATGTCCATCACTAGAGAAGTAAAGGGTACCGTTTGAGTCCATAAAAGGGAATACCTCTTTTCCTTCGGTATTAACTTTATCACCTAAGTTTTCTGGTTTACCAAGAGAACCGTCTTTGTTTACAGCTACCTTATAAATGTCAGACATTCCTTTTCCACCAGGCATATCACTTACAAAATAAAGCGTATTTCCATCAGGGCTTAAAGCAGGTTGTCCAACAGAGTTTTGGCTGTTATTAAAACTTACTGGCTGAATGTCTTTCCAAACACCATTTTCTTTTACGGCCGTAAATAAGTTAATCTGGCTAATACCTTCTTCACTTTTTTTGTATTTACCTTTAAAGTAATCGTTTCTGTCAAAATACATCCTTTTACCATCTGCAGTTATGGCTACATTACCTTCGTGGTATTTGGTGTTTACATCTCCAGCAATTAGGTCTGCATTTTTAACGGTTCCGCCAATAATTTCTGCAGCATATACATCTAAAAATGGTTCTTCGTTCCAGCTGTATTTTTTTCTAGCGGTATTTCTAGCCGAAGAGAAGTAAAAAGATTTATCGATAACGGTACCACCAAACTCGGAGTATTCGGTATTGATTTCTTTCATATTGGTAAGCGAAAACTTTTTAGCATTTTCTAAATACCTCGGTAGGTAATTAGGGTCTTTCATAAAAGCAACTGCTCTAGAGTCTGCTGGTTTCATTTCAGCAAATTTCTTCATCCAGGTATTATAATTACCATTTTTACCATTGGCTTTTAAAACTTGAGCATAATTATAAACTGTTGGCCCACATGTATACATCCTTACATGACTTGAATCTATAGGAATAAATTCTTCTTTTTTTCGACTTAAAGTATTATGAATGAATAATTTAGATATAATGACACTTATCCTTGATGATTACTTATCAATATTAATTAATGATAAAAATTTCTTCCATTGTTTATCATCTTCAAATTTTCCACCTGCCTCAATTGTAACTGTACTGCTCGTAATATCTTTTATACCACGCGATGAAACACAAAGATGATCTGCATCGATTAAAAGTGCTATGTCATCTGTATTTAAAACAGATTTTAATTCATTAAAAATTTGAACTGTCATACGTTCTTGAACTTGAGGTCTTTTAGAAAAATAATTAACAATTCTATGAATCTTAGATAGACCAATGACTTTTCCTGATGATATATATCCAATATGAGCTTTTCCAATAATTGGTAGAAAATGATGCTCACAATTAGAGTAAAAAGTGATATTTTTTTCAATTAACATTTTTTCATATTGATATTTATTATTAAATAAAGAAGCTTTTGGTTTCTTGTCAGGATTTAATCCAGAGCATAGCTCTTTTACATACATCTTAGCAACTCTAAAAGGGGTCCCTTTTAAACTATCATCACTTAAATCCAAACCAAGTATTAACATAATTTGTCTGAAATGTTCCTCAATACGTTCAATTTTTTCCT
>CAJXEB010000014.1 GCA_913052585.1 uncultured Flavobacteriaceae bacterium
AAAAGAAATACTTGACCTTAAGGAAAGTTCTTTAGAGATTAATTTAAAAAATTTAATAGAACCAGAACAAGTAATCGGGTTTCAAGTACCAGATTCAATACCTCACGAATTTTTGTTTATCTCACTTGAGAAATTAAAGTTGAATACCATTGATAATGAAATGAAATTATCTGTAGCAGAATCAAAACAGTTTTTAGATTTTGTTCAAGCAAAATACATTGGGAAATCTGAGAATTTATTTGAGGAAAATCTATCATTGGGTTTAGGAATTAATTTACCTTTCTTTGGAACTGCTCGACAAGAAAAAAGCGAATACTATTTTGAGAAACTCACTAAAGAATATGAGTTGAATGATGAAATTAAAAAACACAATTTAAAAATTACCATTGCTAAGAATAAACATGATAATGCGATTTTAAATATTAGAACTTTAAATAATCAAAACAAAGAAAGTAGTGTTTCGTTGGTGTACGAAACTTACAAAAAAATGGAAGGGGTTTCGCCTTTGCTTTTATTAAAACTAAAGGTGATGCAAAACAAAAAGGATATAGAAATATTAAAATTTGAACAAGCGCTTTATATTTCATTTATAGAATATCTGTCTCTAAATGAAATATTGTATCAGAAACCTTACCTTAATTACCTTTCCGATACTTTGGAGTTCTTAACTGATTAGCAATTATTTACCAGACTGCAAAAAGCACAACTTTAATTTTATGCTCAATATTTATTTTAGAATTCGTTTTCTGAACCATTATATTTCTTAGTTTTGCCTACCCTAATAAAACTTTTTTTTGATGAAATATTATTCAATAATAGTACTTATGTTTATTGCTTTAAGTGGATATGCACAAGAAGTAATTACAGCTCCAACTACTACAACACCAAAAAAGGGCGAGTTTTTTCTAACCTGGGGATATAATTGGTCTTGGTATTCAAATTCTGATATTAAATTCGAAGGAGAAAACTATAATTTTGAATTAAAAAATGTAAAAGCATCAGATAGGCAAACACCTTTTACTTTTGAAAACTATTTTCTGCCTAAGTATATAACAACACCACAGTATAATTTAAGATTAGGATATTATTTTAGTGACCATTACAGTGTTTCATTAGGTATTGATCATATGAAATATGTTGTAAATCAAAATCAAACAGTTCAGATTTCTGGTGAAATTCAAAATACAGGAACAGATTATGATGGAATTTACAATAATGATACAGTTTTTATTGAAGAAGGATTTTTAGAGTTTGAGCATACCGACGGTTTAAATTATGTAAATGCTGAGGTTAGAAGGTTTGATGATTTGTTTACACTTCATAAAAAAATTAAAATGAACCTTTTATATGGAGCTGGAGTTGGTCTTCTTATCCCAAAGACTAATACCGTATTAATAAATAATGAACGGTACGATCAATTTCATGTGGCCGGTTATGGTTTACACGCTTTGGTAGGTGTTGGCTTTACATTTTTTAAACATTTAATTGTACAAACCGAGTTTAAAGGAGGATATATTAATATGCCAAATATTAGAACTACAGCTAATTCATCCGATAGTGCAAGTCAATCTTTCTTTTTTGGTCAATATAACTTTAGTGTAGGTGGATCATTTAATTTTCTTGAAAACAAAAAGAAAAAAGAGAAACAATAAATTATTGTTAAGAAGTCATTTGTAATAATTTTTAAATTGTATTTTTAAAAATATTGCATATGTCTTACTATGAACTTCAGAATATTTATTTGCGTTTTACTTTTTAATGTATCTTTTTTAACTAGTTGCGCTCAAAAAGAAGGAAGAATAAACGGAGTAAGTTTTGTTGCTTCAAGAGATACATTGGTTCAAAGCCATATCAACCCCATCCTTAGTTTAAATTCTAATTATGCAGCTATCATGCCTTTTGGTTTTATAAAGAACCTAGAACATCCCGAAATCATTTATAATACCAACAGACAATGGTTTGGAGAGACTAATTCTGGAGCAAAACAATACATTAATAAGCTTCAAGAAAACAATGTAAAAATTATGCTAAAACCACAGATATGGATTTGGCGTGGAGAATTTACGGGTAATTTAAAAATGAATTCGGAAGAGGATTGGAAATCATTAGAAGAGTCGTATCGGGCATTTATTTTAGGTTTTGCAACGTTGGCAATGGAGACCCAAGTTGACATATTTTGCTTAGGAACCGAGTTAGAGCAATTTATTATTCACCGTCCTGAATTCTGGATTCAATTAATTTCAGAAGTAAAAGATATTTATAAAGGAAAACTAACCTATGCGGCAAATTGGGATGAATACAAACGAGTACCTTTTTGGAGTGAGTTGGACTATATTGGAGTAGATGGTTATTTTCCAGTTTCAGAATCGAAAACCCCAACTATTGATGAAGCTAAAGAAGGATGGAAGCAATGGAAAAATGAAATGCAATCACTTTCAACTTCAGTAAATAGAAAAATATTATTTACTGAATTTGGTTATCGAAGCATCAATTTTTCAGGTAAAGAACCTTGGAATAGCGATCACACATTAAAGGGGGTTAATTTAGAAGCACAGTCTAATTTATTTAATGCGCTTTTTGAAGAACTATGGAATGAAGAATGGTTTGCTGGTGGATATTTGTGGAAATGGTTTATCGATCATGAGAAAGTAGGAGGGTTTGAAAATCATATGTTTACCCCACAAAACAAACCTGTAGAAAGTGTTATAAGAGCTAATTACTCAATAGCACATTAAGATGCAATATGTTTGTTATAATACCTATAAATATCTTCTGCTGAAGCCCCCATCCAACGTTTTACATAAATAGCCCAAAAATGATATTGTAAGTTCCAGATGCCTTTTCGATCGTATAATCTAGCTGAAGTCACTATCCATTTTTGAATTACTTTAAACTGATCTCTTTTATAAAGTTCATTGATTAAAATATTGTCTTCATAAATCATAAATTTCTCGTCATAACCTCCAATTTCAACAAACAAATCTTGGGTGATATATTGACTTTGATCTCCTCCACGACAAGCTCTACATTGAAATGATGTAAGCCAAGATGCCAATTGTAACCACCAATGTTGATGGTTAAATTTCATTTTAAAACAACCTGCAAGATTCCCTTTCTTAACTTCATTAATAATTAATTGATCAAAATCGATAGGAGGAAAACTATCGGCATGAAGAAAATATAAAATATTCCCAGTAGCTTTTTGTTGGCCTAAATTCATTTGCTTTGCCCTACCTCTTTCTGAAGAAATTAAAATTATTTTATTAGGTAATAAAGAGAACTCTGAAACCAACTTAAAAGATTCATCTTTACTTCCTCCATCAACAACAATTACCTCTGAAATATTACTGCTGGAAGAATTATTATTTAGGTGTTGTAGCAACGAAACAATGGAGTTCGCTTCGTTTAAAATGGGAATAATAATAGAAATTTTATTCATTTAAATTCCAATCGTAATCTTTATAAGATTTTTTTGCATTTTGTGAAATGGTAATTTCAGAATATTTATTTAAAAAATCTATTAATGAGCCTTCATTTTTAAAATCTTTAGCAAACCACTTGAATATTTTTGATAACTGAATAGAATTTTCACTTAAATTATTTCGTGCTGGATCTGCTAAAAATTCTTTTGCAGCACTATCTAGTTGACTATCTAAATTAGAGGCTTCAAAAGCTACATTCTCTAATTTTGGACAGGATACAGAGGCGCATACAATACCAAAGTGAATTCTAGGGTCATTCATTTTTCGAAGAATTTTATGTTCAATATCATTTAAAGAAAACGTTTTATCTCCTAGGTTTATAAATTCAATATCCCAAGGATTTTCAATATCCTTGATACTTGAAATTGGGTAGTTATCTAAAATTAGTTGAATTGTAAATGCATTATAGGCATTGATCCAATAGGCCATTTTTGCATCATTAGACCAAGTATCCACAGGATAGTTATTAGAAAGTGAGGTTAAATAGGATTTTAACTTTAACTCCTCTTTCTTAAAACCTTTATAATTTACATTTCCTTTATCTGAAACATGTTTTCGAAGAAGAATATTCCAACCTGAATGATTAAAAGCTTCAACTTCTATGATTTCGATTCCTTCTTTTATTTCTGTTTTATTTACAACATTTTCTGCTACTATAATTCCAGAAACTGGTTCATTCACTAGTTTTTTAGAAGTGTCACAAGAATTAAAAACCAATGCCGCAGATACCATCAAAATACTAAAACTCATAAATATTATTTTTTTCATTATTGGTCATTAAGTCGAAAATATATAATCATCCTTAACAATACTAATTAATTAGCAGCAACCACCACCATCGTAATGAAAAGTAGATTCTGAGATATGGATGTCATTCCTGCCCAAATCTTTTAATTGCCCTGCTGTTTTATCGCAAATTGCAATAGGTTGATTTTTCAATAATATATGTCCTTTTTTATCATCGAAATAATCTTCCTCCCCATAATAAATAGCAGCTTTTCCAGTAAAAACACATGGACCATCTGGTAAAACAGGATCTTTAATCGCTGCAATTTCAATGCTTTCAATATAAATTAATTCTTCGGTAGGGTAGCTTTTAGGATCTAAAATACGATACGGTTTGCGAGCTCTAATTTCAATAGTACCAAAGCCAGCATCAGTCAATGCTTTTACATATTCTTTAATTGGTAAACTACCGCTTAAACATAATGCTCGTAGTCTATCATCATTTCTTAACTCATCGTTCATGGGTTGTTCGCAAGTAGGATCGCTCATTACCAATCTGCCATGTGGTTTTAAAACCCGATACATTTCTTCAATAGCACGTTTTAAATCTTCCGCTTTAAAAATATTAAATAAACAGTTTTGAGCAGCAACATCGATAGAGTTGTCTGCTACTGGAAGGTTTAAGGCATCGCCTTTTTTTAAATCTACAAATTCACTTTTAAACCAAGGATTTAATTTTTCTGCTTCTTTAAAGTTTTTCCTTGAAGCTTCTAGCATTTCATCCACTACATCGACTCCAATAACTCCTCCTTTTTGACGAGAAAAGTAGGAGAACTGAAGTAGTTCCATACCTCCACCTACACCAACATACAAGGTTTTAGGATTGTTTGTTAAATCGCGAGAATTTACGGTACTACCACAACCGTAATTCATTTCTTGCATTATTTTAGGAATTTTTAATCCTGGTAATTCCCAAATAGGATTGGTGGTACAACATAAACCAACATCGGGTGTTAATGCTGCATCTTTATATAAATCGTTTGTTGCGTCTAAGTAGCTCATTGTTTTTTTTTTTTTTGTCATTGCGAGGAATGAAATGACATGGCAATCTCTAAACGAGATATCTTCATTTCTTCTAAAATGAATTTATAATTCTTTAATTAGTTCTTTAAATAACAAGATCATATCAGGTTCTGCTTTTCCAGCAATTTTAATAATTTCCTGAATATTTACAGGTTGTAAGTTATCTGGGTCGCATTCATCTGTAATAACTGACACTGCAGCTACCGGTAAATTTAAATGATTTGCTACAATAATTTCTGGTACAGTACTCATTCCAACAGCATCTGCTCCAATAATCCCTAAATAACGGTATTCGGCACGTGTTTCTAATTGAGGTCCCATCACACTTGCATAAACACCTTTTTGAATATTAATATTATTTCGTTCAGCAATGTCTTCTATCTTTTTATTCATAGTTGCATCATAGGGCTGACTCATATCTACAAAACGTTCTCCCATTTCTTCGACTCCTTTAAATGCTAATGGCGATCCTCCTTGTAAATTAATATGGTCGTCAATTAACATCATTTCGCCTTTTTTATAGCCTTTGTTGATGGCGCCTGCAGCATTACTTACCAATAATTTTGTAATACCTAATTCGTGCATCACTCTAATAGGGAAGGTAACGTCGTAAGTTGAATATCCTTCATATAGATGAAATCTACCCTGCATCACTACCACTTTTTTGCCTTCAAAAGTTCCATAAATTAATTTCCCTTGATGAAACTCAACAGTTGCAGTTGGAAAATTGGGAATTTGATTATAACTAGCAAAAGCTTCTTTATCGATTTCGTCAACAAATTTGCCTAGACCTGTTCCTAATACAATTCCTATTTCGGGAGCATCAAACCCTATTTTTTTTAAATAATCTACAGCTTCTTGTATATCTTTTTTCATAGTATTTATGTCTGTTAATTTGGAATCAAAAATTGCTTAAAAACTTCATTGCTTTTAAGGTCATCATAAATGTCAATGTCATTCTTTTTAGATAATAACGCTACTACATTTTCTTTTAAATCGATGATGGTATCATTGAAGACAGTATCCGTCCCCCAATTTTTATTTTCAAATATCTTTTTATTTAATTGTGTCATTCCTAATAGGTAATATCCGCCATCTTTAGCTGGACCTATAACATAAGGACTCTTTTTAAGAGCGATAAATGAATCTTTTATATCTTGTGAATTAAGTTCATAAATATCACTCCCAACGATGACTATTTTTTGATATCCTTTTTTAAAAAGTAAATCAAAAGCATTTTTCATTCGTTCCCCTAAATCGTTTCCGTTTTGTAATTCTTTTATAAAAAAACCTGGATCCCAAGCATCATTTTGCTGAATGTTTTCTGAATAAAAAACATACTTATCCACATTTATAGCGGAGGTTATTCTAACCGTATGATTGATTAATAATTTATAAATTTCTAAAGCTGATTGATCTCCAATAGTGGCGGCAAGACGTGTTTTTACTTTTCCAAGTTCTGGATTTCGAGTAAATATAATTAATGCATTTTTTGATTCAATCATATTAATAAATAGGGTTTCCATTTAATAACCACTTACTCCATTCCTTAGAAAATGTATGAATATTGTTGGTGGTATTTTGGGTTGAATCAATCACTTTGTATTCTTTGTTTTTCCATTCACTAATTCCTCCATAGAGATTTTTAACATCTATATATCCTGCTTTTTGAAGCTTTGCAGCTATCATTTCAGACCGGACTCCTAAAGTACAATAAACGACAATAGGGGTTTCTTTATTTTTAATGGTATCTAAAACAGTTTCAATTGAAAAAGTATCGTAACCAACTAAAATAGCAGATTCAATATGGCTTACTTGATATTCATTCAATTCTCTACTATCTAAAATTGTTACGTTATTTTTGGATTGGTGCATCCTTAGTTCCGTTACCGAAATATATGAAATAGCATTTTTGTTATGCTTTTTTAAAACTTCATTTAATGTTTCTTGTGCATATGATGATAGTCCAAAAAAAATAATGATTGTAAAGAGTAGGGTAGATTTCATTAATTTTTCATTTCGGAATTTAAGCTACGGTTCCTTGACAACTACTCCCAGCACCTGCAGTACAGCCATAACAATGTTGCGAAATAATGATAGTTCTATTGTTTAATACTTCTTCATTATATTCTGAAATGTGTTTTACCTTACTAGCCACTTTAAGTTTTAACATTTGATTAAAATCACAATCATATAAATAGCCATCCCAACTTATAGAAATTGTATTGGTACACATTACATTCTCAACTGCTGAAGGATTGTAAGCGTCAACTAAACTATACATGTAATCTTCATAATTATCGGAGGCAATTAAATAATCTAAAAATCTGGAAACAGGAAGGTTGGTAATGGTAAATAAATGATGAAATTGAACACCAAAATCTTCCAAAAGTGCATTTTTAAAATCTCTTTCCATGCTCTTTTGATCTCCTGGTAAATAAGCACCACTAGGATTGTAAACTAAATCAAGTTTCAAATTACTGCCTGGCATTCCGTAACCCTGTGCATTTAGATCTTGCAATGCTTTAATAGATTTATCAAAAACACCACTTCCTCTTTGTTTGTCTGTTTTACCTCGTGTCCAATGTGGCATTGAACTCACTACGTGGATATTGTGATTTTTAAAAAATTCAGGTAAATCATAATACTTTTTATTAGCTCTAATGATTGTTAAATTACTTCGAACTATAAAGTCTTTTATCCCTGCTTTTGAGGCTTCATCTACAAACCATCTAAAGTTTGGATTCATTTCGGGAGCACCACCAGTAAGGTCTAATGTAGTTGCATTTGTGTTTTTTATTACCTCTAAACACTGTAGCATGGTTTCCTTAGTCATAATCTCTTTACGATCTGGACCGGCATCTACATGGCAATGTTCGCAAACTTGGTTACACATATAACCCAAATTAATTTGAAGTACTTCCAGTTTTTTTGGACGTAATGGAAACTGACCAGTTTCTCCAATTTTTTTCGCAAAAGTAGGAAGCTCTTTGTCTCCAAAAATCCCATTAGATAAGATTTCTAGCTGCCTCTGAGCATCTGCTAATTCTTTATTTTGTTTTTTAAGAGATTTTGTTTGCATCTGTATTTTAGGCTTGCTTAATGCAATATTTTTAAAAAATTAATGAATCGCTTAAGTCGTAAACTATGTTTACTTCTTACATACTTAATTTGTCATATTTATTCATCATTTGAACACCGTGTACTAAAGTTGCACCACTTTCAATCGCAGCACCTACGTGAACGGCTTCCATCATTTCTTCTTTTGTGATTCCTTTTTGCAAACCATCTTTGGTATAAGAATCAATACAATAAGGACATTTAACCACGTGAGATACAGCCAAAGCGATTAATGATTTTTCACGTACTGTAAGAGCCCCTTCTTCAAAAACTTTTCCATAGTAATCGAAAAATTTTGTTCCTAACTCTTCACTCCATTCAGTTATTTTTCCAAATTTGCGTAGATCTTTTGGATCGTAATAAGTATTGTCTGCCATAATATTATATTGTAAAAATCAATTTTGTAAATATAGTTAAGATTCTGTTTTTATATAAAAAGCTTTCCATATTTAACATGACCCTATAGTGAGTTAAATGAATATAAAATTTCTGTTGTTAATTGATATTATGAATTCTTTATATCTACAGCTGGTTCCGCATCATAAATAATCTCTTTTAAAAGTTTTGGTTTATAATGTAAATTTATTAAAAGTATTAAAAATAATTTTAGAAATTATACTTTATTTATCTTAGCCCATCAAATAAATACAGATGGATTATTTTTTAATTATAACAGAACTAGTCGTTTTAGCAGCGGTTTTTGGTTATATAAATGTTAGATACATAAAACTCCCAACTACCATTGGATTAATGGTAATTACGATCTTATTCACTTTAGGAGTATTTGTATTAAGTTTTTTTGACGACACTCTTTTAAATGCTGAAAAATTCATTATCAGTCAAGTAGATTTTAAAACGGTACTATTAGATATTATGTTAAGCTTTTTACTTTTTGCTGGAGCTTTGCATACCAATTTTGAACAATTAAAAATTCAACGTTGGCCAGTACTAATTTTTGCAACTTTAGGAACCTTGGTTTCTACTTTTTTAGTAGGTATAGGAATGTATTACGGTGTTCAATTAATAGGGTTTGAAATTAACTTTATCTATTGTTTACTCTTTGGAGCATTGATTTCTCCAACAGATCCTATTGCGGTTTTGGGGATTTTAAAACAAGCTGGAGTCCCAAAAAAATTAAAATCTAAAATAGTAGGAGAATCTTTATTTAATGATGGCGTAGGTGTTGTTATTTTTTTAACAGTTTTTAATATAGCGGATAAAGGAGAAGGGCAAGTAAATCCTATTGAGATTCTAGAATTATTTGGGGTTGAGGTAATTGGAGGTATTGCTTTTGGTTTGCTTTTAGGTTGGATTACTTTTAAATTAATGAAATCGATAGATGATTACGATATAGAAGTCATCCTAACTCTAGCGACTGTAATGGCTGGAACTGTAATTGCACATAAAATTCATGTTTCTGCTCCTTTGGCAATGGTAACGGCAGGTTTAATTGTGGGTAATGATACTGTCAGGAATACTGCCATGTCTAAAATAACCGAAAATTATGTCGATAAATTTTGGGAACTCATTGACATCCTTTTAAACACTATTTTATTTGTTTTAATTGGAATGGAAATATTAGTCTTAAGCTTTGAAACCAATTATGTAATCGCAGGTTTAATAGCTATTCCAATTGTATTAATTTGCAGGTATTTATCATTAATTATTCCAGTTAAATTATTTGAGAAAAAATTAGATTTTGTACCAAACACTGGATTAATTATGACTTGGGGTGGTCTTCGAGGTGGGATTTCAATTGCCTTGGCTTTAGGCTTAACAGATACGATGCATCGAGAGTTTTTCTTAGTAATTACCTATGTTGTAGTGGTCTTTTCAATTATTGTTCAAGGTTTGTCAATAGGGAAATTAGTTCAAAAATTAAAGAAAGATTAATTGTCTGAAATAAAAAAACATCGTCATTTTATTCTTCATAAACCATACGGTTATTTAAGTCAGTTTATAGTCAACGGAAAAAAGAAAAAGCGCCACAAATTATTAGGCGATTTAAATGATTTTCCTGAAGGAATTATGGCAATTGGCAGGTTGGATAGAGATTCTGAAGGACTTTTGTTATTAACCACAGATGGGAAAGTGAGTTATGAAGTATTAAGTAATAAATATGAAAAAGAATACTACGTTCAAGTAGATGGAATCATAACCAAGGAAGCGATTGAACAATTAAAAAAAGGTACTGAAATTGGTATTGAAGGAAAAAAATACATAACAAAACCCTGCCAAGCTTCATTAATTGAAGCCCCAAAATATTTACCAATTGAAAACAGAAGAGTACGAAACGAACGCCATGGGCCAGTAAGTTGGGCTTCCATAACATTAACCGAAGGAAAATTTAGGCAAGTTCGAAAAATGACTGCTGCAATAGGATTTCCCACTTTACGATTGATAAGAGTAAGGATTGGAGATGTGAAATTGAGTAAAAAAGTAGGTGAATTTTTTGAAGTCGACGAATTTTAAATTGAATCATTAGCTCAATAAGACTATCTATAGCGTAATGTTTTTAACGAAATCTTAAGCAGAAATTTTGGTAACACAATCTGATATTATGAGTCTTAAAATCAAATAGTAAGGTTATCAAAAAATTTAAAACTTTTAATATAGAAGGAGAAGAGATTATTATCAATACTAAATTGATGCAATCTTAAATTAAAGAGAGTGGTCTTAAAATAAAAGAAGATGCTTCTAAAAAACAAAATGAACTTCGCATTTCTTGGTTAAAACGATAAAGTCATTGTAAAGGAAACAATAATATTCATTAATTGTTTGCTCACTTGTTAACCTAAAACTATTTTAATAGTTTTACTTTTGATTAAATTAAATTATTTTTATAATATATATTGTGAAAAAATCAATATTCTTTTTTATGCTAATAATACCATTTTGCTCTTTTTCTCAAAAAAAAGACTCAATAAGTAACGTTGTTTATTTTGAGTCGATGAGGGATAAATTTAATTTAAAATTAGAATTTGATAATGATATAGTAACTTTTGAGTATAATGATTTAGTTTTACAATATTCAGTAAGGCCTAATACAAGTGTAAGAACTGTATTAGGCTTTAGTTATAGGTTTATTGGCTTAAAAATTGGCTATTCTCCAAAATTATTAGCACCCGAAGATTTTGATAAAAAGGGGGAGACGAAAGTATTTAAAATTAGCACGAATATCTTTATTAAAAGATGGATTCAAACTCTTGAGTACGCTAAGGTAGAAGGATATTATATACAAGAATTTGAGAATGGAGATGAAGTATTTGATAATACAACTTATATTATACTATCAGATTTAAAGACTCAAGTAATAAGGGGAAAAACTTCGTTTGTGTTAAATCAAAATCTCTCCATGAGAGCTATTATCAATCAAGTAGAAATACAAAGAAAAAGTGCGGGTAGTTTTATGCCTAGTTTGTCTTATGAGTTTTTCAATTTATCTGATGTGTATACCATGTTTAAAACACAAAGTTTTAATTTTGTGTTTAATGCAAATTATATACACACATTTGTTATCAATAAAAGGTGGTATGCAAATCTTGGATTTGCACCTGGTATAGGTTTTGGAATCAATAAATTAACAGAGGGCGAATTTAGTATTATAACTAAAAGCAACGATTTAATAGTTAATTTTAATTCATTCGTTAATTTAGGGTATAACTCAAAGAATTTTTATGCAGGAATATCTTATGAGCTGGATGCGTCAATTCCAAGTGAAGAATCGGTAGTAAAATACAGCAGTGTAAGGAATGTTTTTAACCTGTCCATTGGATATCGTTTTAATCCACCCAGATTTCTTGAAAAAAGTTTTGATTGGGTAACAGAGCATACTCCTTTAAAATAAACAACTAACAATCATGCTGTTAAATGATGTCTAATAGTAAATGACTGCTTATAAAGTATGACATTTGATAAATATTTTTAACAAAAAAAATCCCTTAGTAAACTAAGGGATTTAAGGTGGTGCCTCCAAGAATCGAACTAGGGACACATGGATTTTCAGTCCATTGCTCTACCAACTGAGCTAAGGCACCTGCTTTTACGCGAGGGCAAATATAAACCTATTTTGTAATGTGCAAAGAAAAAATCAAAAAAAAAATATAGTTTTTGATGTTTTAATATTCAGTTAACAAAATAGTGATATTTCATTTGTATTTTTACCAGTATATAATAACGCTATGAATTTAATTATTGATATAGGTAACACACTTATCAAGTTAGCAGTTTTTGAAAACAATTCGTTAATTAGTAAGGTAAATAGTACTCAAAAGGAATTTGAAAATAATTTTCAAAAAATTACAGAAGAGTATGAAGATATATCAGATGTGATAATTTCATCTGTTGGTAATTTTTCAGAGAAAGAGATTTTATTTATTCAGAAGAAATACCAAACAATAATTTTAACTCATCAAACAAAAATTCCTTTTATTAATAAATATAAAACTCCAGAAACATTAGGAGTAGACCGTATTGCCTTAGTGAGTTCAGCTGCTATTCAGTATTCAAAAGAAAACATACTAGTAATTGATGTTGGTAGTTGTATTACCTATGATTTTTTAAATTCTAAAAATGAGTATTTAGGAGGTTCTATTTCACCTGGAATTGATTTAAGATATCAAGCGCTGCATAATTACACAGATAAGCTACCTTTGTTAAGGCCTAAAATCCTCAAAGAATATTTAGGGAATACTACAAAATCATCTATACATATAGGTGTAATACAAGGAGTTGTGAATGAAATTGATGGTTTTATTACTACGTATAAACTAAAATACAAAGAATTAATAATTATTTTAACAGGAGGAGGGGCTCATTACTTGGTAGATAGCTTAAAAAATGACATCTTTGCGAACTCTAATTTTTTATTGGAAGGATTAAACTACATATTACAAAACAACAAAAATAAATGTTAAAGCAAATTGTTTTTGCAGTAATGCTAATCGTATCGGGTGTTTCTATAGCCCAAAATGGTACAACTTCTCCTTATTCATTTTTTGGTATTGGTGAGTTAAAGTTTAAAGGAACTGTCGAAAACCGATCGATGGGTGGACTAAATGTTTATTCAGATAGCATCCATTTAAATCTTCAAAACCCTGCATCAGTTGCCAATTTAAGGCTAGTAAATTTTACTTCAGGAGGTAGTTATAAATATGTAAAACAGGAAACTGAAACAGATTCGCAATATGCGTCAGCAACAACTTTAGATTATTTAGCTATGGGAATCCCTATGGGTAAATTTGGTGCAAGTTTTGGTATTTTGCCTTACACTTCTGTAGGGTATAAATTAGAGTCCATTACCGACTCTACAGATACGCAATACACAGGAACTGGAGGAATGAATAAGGTGTTTTTAGCCTTAGGCTATCAAGTAACACCTAAATTTAATATAGGTATTGATGCAAATTACAACTTCGGTAATGTAGAGAGAAAATCAATAATAACTGAAGAAGGATTATTATTAGGTACTAGAGAGAATGTGAAATCTGACCTTTTAGGATTTAACTTTAATTTTGGAGCTGAATATAAAACGATGATTTCTGAAGGTTTGCAATTAACGACTTCAGCAACGTATTCTCCAGCAACTAAATTTGAGGTTCAAGGAATTCGAAATATTACTAGTGTATTGATTTCTACTACCGGTGTGGTAATTCCAATTGATGATAGAGAAGAAAGACTTGATGATGTAGAAGTTACTTTCCCATCACAGTTAACTCTTGGAGCAGGTATTGGAAGTCCAAAGAGATGGTTTATTGGTGGACAGTACACCAATGCTAAAACGAGTAATTATAATGATCCAACTTTAAATTTTGGGACTGTAGAATTTGTTGACGCTAATAAATATAGAATTGGCGGTTTTTTTATTCCAAGATATTCATCGCTCACAAGTTATTGGCACAGAGCAACTTATAGGTTAGGAGCGCGCTATGAAGAAACAGGAATTAATTTAAGAGGAGAGAATATAAATGAGTATGGCATATCTTTTGGTGTAGGATTACCTATGGGAAGGTTATTCTCTAATGTTAATATTGGTTTTGAACTTGGTTCAAAAGGAACGACTAAAAACGGATTAGTAAAAGAAAACTTTTTTAATACCCTTATAAGCCTGTCATTAAATGATAAATGGTTTGAAAAAAGATATATTGATTAATAAATTAAAATTTGAAACGATGAAAATGAATTTTACTTTACTTATAACTCTTATTGTTATAGGATTTGGGAATAAAATGTTTGCACAAGTACCTAACGATTGCTATGAAACATTATCATTATTTGTAGAGCCTGCAAAGGCAAAGAATTATGCGGGAGCGCTTCCTCATTATGATAAAGTTATTAATGAATGTCCAAAATTTAGTTTAGCTACTTATCAATATGGTACAAAA
Source organism: uncultured Flavobacteriaceae bacterium (assembly GCA_913052585.1). Classification (GTDB taxonomy): domain Bacteria; phylum Bacteroidota; class Bacteroidia; order Flavobacteriales; family Flavobacteriaceae; genus Marifrigoribacter. Next base: position 14,795 of record CAJXEB010000014.1, read on the forward strand.
ATGTTTTCTCACTTTGTAAAACAAGGAGATAAATCTAAGATTAATGATTTAATTAAATCTTACGAGGATAGAATGTCCTATTTTCCAACAAAAACAAAAAAAGGTAAAACACTTGCAAATATTGCTCAAGTAAAATATGATAATTCAATAGGAACAAAAATGCAGCAATATTTAGCATTTGATAATGCCTATAAAGAAGATGCAGCAACATTTACAAGTCCTAAAAGTTTATATACTTACTTTTCACTAGCTGTAGATTTATATGAATCTGGTGAAAAGCCTATTGAGGATGTATTTGATTTATACGAAATCGTATATTTAAAAATTGAAAATGAAAAAATCGCACTAGCTACAAAGGCTACTGTATTGTATGATAGAAAAGAAGCTGGTGAAAAATTATCTTCAAAAGATACTAGAAAATTAAAAGGTTACGGAACTAATTTAAATGCTTATGGGATGGTGACAGGAAGTCTTGAAGGTAAATTAGGGAAACTAGCAGATTGTGAAAATCTAGTTCCTTTATATTCAAAAGATTTTGAAGAAAAGAAAGGCGATATTAATTGGGTGAAGAAAGCGGCAAGTAGATTGTCGGCTAAGGAATGTACAGAAGACCCATTATTTATAGAACTTGTTAAGCAATTAGATAATTTAGAGCCAACATCAGAATCTAAATTATATTTAAGTCAATTAGAAAGAAATAAGGGGAATATTTCAAAATCAATTGATTACTTGGAGGAATCTGCAGAAATGCAAAGTGATAACTTTAAAAAATCAAGGATTTATTTTAGAATTGCAGAATTAAAAAGAAAGCAAGGGTCTTATGGTTCGGCTAGGTCTTATTATAATAAATCATTAAAATATAACCCTTCAAACGGAAGATGCTACTTAAGAATTGCACAAATGTATTCTAAGAGTTCTAATAATTGTGGTGCTACCGTATTCGAAAAAAGAGCAGTTAATTGGTTAGCAGCTAATATGGCGGATAAAGCTGCAATTGTTGATGCTTCAATTAAATCTGAGGCTAGAGCAGCAGCAAGTAGTTATAGACTAAGAGCTCCTAGTAAAAGTGATATCTTTTCAGATGGAATGGCTGGTAAAACAGTTAGCTTTAATTGCTGGATAGGTGGAAGTGTAAAAGTTCCTAGTTTATAAGGAATTGATCAATAAAAAATATGAGTATATTTAAATATATGTTTAAAAGCGTAATGACACTGTTAGTTGTCATTGCGCTTTTTTCTTGTGAAGGAAACTATAAAAATATACAGAAAATGAACTTAAAAGATGAAGAGCCAGGTGCTGTAGGAAAAACGATTAACTTAAAATTTACAGATTCTGGTAAAGTAACCGTTAATTTAATTGCGCCAGTATTAAAGGATTATTCAAATTTTAAATTTCCATATCGAGAGTTTCCTAAAGGAATTACGTTATATTTTTGGGATAAAGAAGAGAAAAGCACAGTGTCATCAGATTATGCTGTAGAATATAAGTCTACAGGTTTGATTGATTTAAGAGGAAATGTAACTATTACAACCTCAGATAGCACTGTTGTAAACGCAAATCAATTATATTGGGATCAAGTAAATAAATGGATTTTCACTAATCAAGCTTATCAAATAAAGTTTGCCGATGGTTCCTATAATGATGGTTCGCAATTTGATTCCAATCAAGAGTTTACAATTTTTCTTTCTAGAAAAAATAAAGGAGTACAATTAATTGATAAAAACGAAACAACCAATGGGGAATAAATTATACCTTCTTTTTGAGTACTTATATTTAGTAATGGCTTTACTTTCTGTTTACGTAACAATTACTGCTTGGGAAACAGATAGGAATCGTGCCTATTTATTTATATTTTTTGCGGTTGTCGCAGTTTTTATGTTTTTCTTCAAAAGAAGTTTTAGAAAAAAAATTGAGAACAGTAATAAGCAAGAATAGTTTTAAATAATAAATACACTATTTTTGTTTATATACATATATCGTTAAGATGGATTATAGTATTATTATGATTTTAAGCATGTTGATTTTATCTGCCTTTTTTTCGGGTATGGAGATCGCCTATGTATCTTCTAATAAAGTTCATATTGCTATTGAAAAGCAACAAGATGGCTTTTTATCAAAAATTCTTCAGAAAATAACAAAGCGTCCTTCTAAGTTTATCGCTACCATGTTAATTGGAAATAACATTGCTTTAGTTATTTATGGGTTTTTTATGGGAGATTTATTAATGAGTTATATAGATACTCATCTAACTATTGAGCCTAATGGTTTTTTGGCATTATTTATTCAAACTATAATTTCTACAGTTGTTATTTTAATAACTGCTGAGTTTTTGCCAAAAGTTTTTTTTCAGATATATGCTAATAATTTAGTCAAGTTTTTCGCCTTACCAGTTTATTTTTTCTACATAGCGTTTTCAATAATTTCTGAATTTGTTATTTGGGTTTCAGATAAATTATTAAAATTAGTATTCAAAACCGATGGTGACGAAGTACAATTAAGTTTTAGTAAGGTCGAGTTAGGAAATTACATTTCTGAACAAATGGAAACCGTTAAAACGGAAGATGAAGTTGATAGTGAAATACAAATATTTCAAAATGCATTGGATTTTGCAGAAGTAAAATCAAGAGAGGTGTTAATTCCAAGAACCGAAGTTGTCGCAGTAACTATTGATACATCTCCAAAAGAACTGAGTGAACTTTTTATAAAAACAGGACTTTCTAAAATTTTAGTTTACAATGAAAATATAGATAATATTTTAGGCTATGTTCATTCTTTCGAGTTGTTTAAGAAACCGGATACTATAAAAAGTATTTTAATACCAGTAGTATTTGTGCCAGAAACGATGCTTATCAAAGAAGTGTTAAATAACCTTACTAAAAAAAGTAAAAGTATTGCAGTGGTGATTGATGAATATGGAGGTACATCGGGTATTCTTACGGTGGAAGACATTATAGAAGAGTTATTTGGAGATATTGAGGACGAACATGATAAACTAGTACTTATTGAAAAAGTAGTAGATGATGATGTTTATCTATTTTCTGCTAGATTGGATGTAGACTATTTAAATGAAACATATAAATTAAACCTTCCGGAAAATGAAAATTACGAGACTTTAGGAGGAATGATTGTTAGTTTTACGGAAGGGATTCCAAAAAAAGACGAAGTGATTGTACTTCAGGATTATACGTTTAATATTTTAGAAGTTTCCAATACAAAGCTCGAACTAGTAAAAGTGAAATACACTCCTGTTGATTAGAATTTTCAATTTTCCTTCATTTTTTCAAATTAACCTTTTCATTACTGCTAGGAAAATAGTATTTTCGCCCACTGAAATAACTGAAACGAACTCTTTATTTTAAACATTTCTTAATAAAGTTATTATGTTGAATAAAGATTAACCAAACCTTTTAAGTTTAATATTAATAATAAAAGGTAAAATAAGAATTAAAAATGGCAGTTTTAAACAATATTAGAAAACACGGAATATTCTTAATTATTATTATCGCATTAGCACTTTTCTCTTTTGTGTTAAGTGGTGTAATAGGAGATGGTAATACACCCACTAAAGGCGAGAGTACCGTAGCAACAATTAATGGAGTAGATTTACTACGTGAAGATTTCATGAAAAAGGTGGAAGCAGTTCAGCGTACTATGGGGCCAAATTCTCCTACAAACCAAGCAATGAATATTGTGTGGGATAGAGAATTAAGACGTGTTGTTTTAGAGGAACAATATGAATCTTTAGGTCTTACAGCTGAAAAAGCTCAGATTAGTAATTCATTAAAAATTACATTAGCTACTAACCCAGCTTTTCAAAATGAAATAGGAGAGTTTAGTGAGTTGAAAATGCAAGAATACATTGCGAGTGTAAAAGCTGCTGCAGAAACAGGAAATACTCAAGCTTATTCAGCTTGGTTAGATTATGAAAACAGCACCGTTAATACCTTATTAGAGAACAATTACTTTAATTTAATTAAAGGTGGGTTAATTACTACACTTGCTGAAGGAAAACAAGAGTATCATTTTCAAAATGATAATATTGATATAGAGTTTTTGCAAATACCTTATACTAAAATTGCAGATGAAGATGTTACAGTTACAGATAAAGAAATTGAAACATACATAAGAGCGAATTCTAAAGATTATGAAGTAGATCCGCAAGTTGATATACAATATGTGTCATTTTTAGAGAATCCTTCAGAAGAGGATAACAATAATACTAAAGCAGATATCTCTAAGCTAATTACTGATTTTGCTGCTACCGATGACATTACAGAATTTGTAAATATTAATTCAGAGATTACTTATTCAGACAGATGGTATTTAAAGAATGATCTTCCTGTTGAAATTGCTGATGATATTATGGTTCAAAATTTAAATGAAGTTTATGGACCTTATAAGGATAATGAAACTTACAGCATAGCTAGAGTTTTTGAAACAAAACAAATGGCTGATTCTGCAAAAGCAAAACATATATTAGTAAGATTTGCTGGTTTATCTTCGGCATCTCAAGATATTGTTAGAACAAAAGAAAATGCTAAAAAATTAGCGGATAGTATCTTAAGAGTAGTCAAAAAGAATACTAATAAATTTGATGCTTTAGCTGCTGAATTTTCTGAAGATCTTTCAAATAAAGATAAAGGTGGAGATTTAGGGTATTTTACACAAGGAAGAATGGTAAAGCCTTTTAATGATTATATTTTTGACAATAAAATAGGAGATATAGGAGTCGTTGAAACAGATTTCGGATTTCACGTTATAGAAATTGATGATCAAAAAAACATTCAAAAAGCTGTTAAGGTTGCTTTAATCCTGAAGAAGATTCAAGCTTCAGAAAAAACAATTAATGACGTATTCTCTAAAGCAACAAAATTTGAAATTGCTGCAAAAGATGCTGATTTTAGTGCATTAGCAAGAGAAGAAGGATTATCAGCAAGTCCTGTAAATAAAATTGGAGAATTGGACGCTAATATTCCTGGTGTTGGAGAAAACAGAAGTATTGTTACTTGGGCATTTAATGAAGAAACAAATATTGGTGATATTAAGCGTGTAAATACAAATAATGGGTATGTGATTGCTCAACTTACAAGAAGAAATCCTAAAGGGTTAAAAAGTATAGCTGAGGCTTCTGCAACAGTTACACCGATTTTACGTAGCGAGAAAAAAGCAAAACTTATAAGAGAGTCTATCTCAAGTGCCGATATTAATGAAGTTGCAAGTAGTCAAAACCTTTCAACAAAAACAGCAAATGCTATAACAATGGCAAATCCTACAATAGCAGGTGCAGGTACTGAACCTAAAGTTATTGGAGCTGCATTTGGATTGAAGCCAGGAGAAACTACAAAATTGATAGATGGTGTAAAAGGAGTGTTTATGGTTAAAGTAACAGCGGTGAATAATGCGACAGACTTACAAGATTATTCAGCATTCGCAAACCAATTAAATGCAAGTTTTGCTCCTTCAATTAATACAAATGCTTTTAATGCTTTGAAAAATAAAGCAGATATTGAAGATAATAGAGCGTCGTTCTATTAATTATAGATTTAAATTTTATAAAAAAACCGTTTTAATTTTTTTAAAACGGTTTTTTTTATAAAATCATTTCTTTAAAAGAAAGAATTGTTTCAAACCCTTTTTCCTTAAAATAGTTCCAGTCTTTTTGATTTCCTGTAGCTAAAATAAAATCACCGCCCCAAGCTCCTAAGCTTTTAATGCTACCTTTATAATCATTAAACAATAACTCCTTTACCGTCTTTTGCTGAATTATTTTTGAAATTAGTTGTTCGTGTTCATTGATTACTGATTCAAACTCTGAAAGTGATTGACAATGAAAAATATTTGTAGTTAGTTCATTAACTCTTCCAATAACTTCTTGATTACTATTCTTTAAATTTTGATAATTATAAATTCCATCCCTACTATTTTGCTTTTTATTTAAGTGTACAAAAAATAGCTGATTGGTAAAATTCCAATTAATTATTGGTTCTGTTATATGGTATCCTTCTGGAGTCTTAGCGTATAAAATAGGAACGTTACTTTGAGCAGCAGCAATATCATAGCCGCTTCCTCCAAAAGTTGCGTCTAATAGTTTAAAGGGATCAACATTTGCCCATTTTGAAATATTACTAATTAAAGTTGAAGAACTTCCTAATCCCCAATTTTTTTCAAAATCTAATTGAGTAATAATGCTGTACCCATTTGTTTCATTTAGAAATTTAGTATTTAATTTTTTAACTTCTTTAAATATGGAAATTAACCGATCTTTTTCATCGACAATCTTATTTTGAGGTAATTCTATTTCGTTTATTGAAAATTCGTAGTGCAACCAAAGTTCATCGTTGCAATTAAAGCTTTTCCATATTATTTTGGGTTCCTTAATTTTTGTTACAGACATAGATTGTCCAAATTTAGTTGGAAAAGCCAAAGCTTTTGCCCCATCAAGAACTACATACTCACCTGTAATTAATAATTTTCCGTTGCTGTAATATTTTTGATTCAAAATTATTTTCGTAGTTGTTTAATAAAATTAGCTACAGCGCTATTGGTAATTGTATGGTCTTTAAAATAAGCGACAGATTTTACTGATTCTGCTTGAGTTGCATCTAAATTATTTAAAATATTAACCAAATGCATTTTCATATGCCCTTTTTGAATTCCCGTTGTAATTAAGGAACGTAAAGCTGCAAAATTTTGTGCTAAACCAGCTACCGCTATAATTTTCATTAATTTTTTTGCAGATGGGTTTTGTAATAAAGAAAGACCAAATTTCACTAATGGATGTAAAGCTGTTAAGCCTCCAATGGTACCAATTGCTAAAGGTATTTCTATAGAGAAAATGAAATTACCATCCGCTATTTTAGCATCTGTTAAACTTGTGTAATTACCACCTTTTGACGCATATGCGTGAATACCAGCTTCAACAGACCTAAAATCATTTCCTGTGGCTAATATTACGGCATCGATTCCGTTCATAATTCCTTTATTATGAGTAACCGCTCTTCTTTTTTCAACTTTTGCTATTTCTACTGCTCTAATGAATTTTGTGGCAAATGTGTTGCCATCCATATCATTTGTAGACATTTCTCCAACTGGGCAGCTTACTTGAGCTCTAACCAAACATTCAGGGACGTAATTAGAAAGTATGCTCATAACTACTTCTGGAAACTCATTTTTTGAAATAAAATCAGCAAATAATTTAGAAGTACTTTCAAAAGTTCCAGCAATTTCTTCCAAACAAGTATTGATAAAATTAGCACCCATTGCATCATTGGTTTCAAAAGTGCAGTGAAGTTGATAATAACCTTCAAGAGAATCGGTAGTGTTTACAAGAACAATGTCTAATAAACCGCCGCCACGTTTTTTCATGTTTTTTTCAATTTCTGAAATGCTTTTTATTAAAGTAGGTTTTGTTTCAGAAAAAAAAGTTTGAATCGCCAAATCATCGCCATAAAAGTTAATATGGATTTGACCGTTTTTTGTGGTTGAGATAACTTCTGCTTTAAACCCTCCTCTTTCTAACCAGTATTTTGCAGTATTACTTGCGGCAGCAACAACGGAGCTTTCTTCAATTACCATTGGTATTGTAAATAGATCTCCATTAATTAAAAAGTTTGGAGCTATTGCAAATGGCAAATAATAGTTGCTTATGGTATTTTCTATAAACCCATCATGTAGTTTTTGAAGCTTTTCATCATTATTCCAATATTGTTTTAAAACATTTTTTGAATCAGAGTCATTGTTGAGGTAAGAGGATACTAACCAATCAATTTTCTCGTCTTTTGTTTTTTTTGAAAATCCCGATACAGGTTGCAACATAATTTGAAATTTATAAAAAACAAAGATAGTATTTAAAACAACCTCTTTTTATCTTTCTTGTTCATCAATAGCACCTATTTAATGCAAAAAAACAAGGTAAATTCGTTAAATTTTAGTAAACTTGGCATATCAAAAAAAAATAGAACGTTGAATCGATTATTTTCCAAAAGTTTATGGTTGCTTTTTTTAGTAACTATTTCCTCTATATCTGCTCAAGAAAAATCATTTACATTAGAAGAAATTACCGGAGGTGCTTTTAGAACAGAGCATTTAAGTGCTTTACGTTCTATGAATAATGGAAAAGAATATTCCCTACACAATTACGACCGAACTCAAAAAGTTTCTACTATAGATGTTTACGAATATAAGAGTGGTAAAAAGGTAAATACCTTAGTGAATTCAGATAATTTAGAAGGAATAGATTATATAATTTCTTATGAATTTAGTGAGGATGAAAGTAAATTGATTTTGGCTACAAAATTGAGGCAAATTTATAGAAGATCTTCCATTGGGACTTATTACACGTATGATTTAAAAACAAAGAATCTTAATTTAGTTTCCGATAATCAAATTCAAGAACCAACTTTTAATAATGAAGGAACAAAAGTAGCTTATGGTTTTGAAAACAATTTATACATAAAAGATCTTGTTACAGGAACAACAAAACAAATAACTTCTGATGGGAAAATAAATAGCATTATTAATGGTATTACCGATTGGGTTTACGAAGAGGAATTTGGATTTGTTAAAGCTTTCGATTGGAATAAATCTGGAGATAAAATTGCTTATATACGTTTTGACGAAACCAATGTCCCAGAATTTTCTATGGATATTATGGGAGAAGAATTATATCCTACAGAGCAAGTTTTTAAATACCCAAAAGCTGGAGAGGAAAATGCAAAAGTATCCTTACATATGTATGATTTAGCTTCCGATAAATCTTCTAATGTAGCTATTTCGAGTTTTAATAATTATTATATTCCTAGAATTAAATGGACGGAAGAAAATTATTTATTAAGCGTACAATTAATGAATCGTCATCAAAATGAATTGGATTTAATATTGGTAGATGCTTCTAATAACAATTCAACATCATTGCTTCATAAAGAAAAAGATGCTGCTTATGTAGATGTGAATGATGATTTAACTTTTCTGAAAAATAATAACTTTATTTGGTCTAGTGAAAAAAGTGGTTGGAATCATTTATACGTATATGATAAAAATGGTAAAAACGAAAAGCAATTAACCAATGGAGAATGGGAAGTAACTAGCTATTATGGATTTGATCAGAAAACGGGATTGATTTTTTATAATAGCACCCAAAATGGTAGTATTAACAGAGATGTGTATTCGGTTTCAATTAAAGGAACAAATAACAAACGATTAACTACAGAGACGGGAACTAACAATGCTTCATTTAGTTCAGATTTCTCCTATTTTATCAATACTTTTTCAAGTTCAACTACCCCATATATTTTCACACTTAATGAAGCTAAAACTGGTAAAATAACTCGAGAAATCAAAAACAATACTACATTAAGTAATAAGTTGAAGGATTACAAAATGTCTCCAAAAGAGTATTCAACTATTTCTATTAATGGAAATGATCTTAATATGTATACCATTAAACCTTTAGATTTTGATGAGACAAAGGAATATCCATTGTTTATGTATCAATATTCAGGACCAGGTTCTCAACAAGTAGCTAACAGATGGGGTGGAGGTAACGATTATTGGCATCAAATGCTGGCTCAAGAAGGGATGGTTGTTGTGTGTGTTGATGGTAGAGGGACTGGATTTAAAGGAAGAGATTTCAAAAAAGCTACTCAATTAGAATTAGGAAAATACGAAGTTGAAGATCAAATTACAGTTGCTCAAAAATTAGGTGAATTGCCTTATATTGATGCAAATAGAGTTGGGATATGGGGATGGAGTTATGGAGGTTTTATGTCTTCTAATTGCTTGTTTCAAGGTAACGACACCTTTTCAATGGCAATAGCAGTCGCTCCTGTTAGTAGTTGGCGTTTTTATGATACTATTTATACAGAGCGTTATATGCAAACACCTCAAGAAAACTCTTCTGGCTATGATAACAATTCACCAATAACCTATGCAAATAAGTTAGAAGGTGATTTTTTATTAGTTCACGGTGCGGCAGATGACAATGTTCATTTGCAAAACACATTACGTCTTTCAGAAGCGTTAATACAAGCAGATAAAGATTTTGATTGGGCAATCTATCCAGACAAAAATCATGGAATTTATGGCGGTAAAACCAGAAGCCATTTATATAAAAAAATGACAAAATTTGTAAGAGTGTCTTTAGGGAAACCAAAAGCTACTTTACTAGAGCTAAAAAATTAAGATTAATAATTACTAATTTAAAATAAATATATGTCAACAACTACACTTCAACCCAATCAAAGAGAATTATTTGGACATCCAATGGGACTCTATGTTTTATTTTTTGTAGAGATGTGGGAACGTTTCTCATATTATGGAATGAGAGCAATTTTGACTTTGTTTTTAGCGGCACCTATAGTTTTAGGATCCCCTCAATCAGGTTATGGATGGAGTAATGCTGAAACATTGTCATTTTATGGAACCTATACTATGTTTGTGTATTTAATGTCAATACCGGGAGGTTGGGTAGCTGACAAGTTTATTGGACAAAAAAGAGCAGTAATGCTCGGTGGATTATTATTGTGTGCTGGACATGGAGTTCTAGCTATAAATGCGCAATGGGCATTTTTCACAGGGTTAATATTAATTGTTGTTGGTGTTGGATTTTTAAAACCAAACATTTCAACGATGGTAGGTGGATTGTATAATAAAGGAGATGAACGAAGAGATAGTGGATTTTACGTATTTTATATAGGTATTAATCTTGGTGCATTTTTAGGAGCACTTGCTGTTGGTGCAGTAGCTGCTAAATGGGGTTGGCATTATGGTTTTGGATTGGCAGGGATTGGAATGGCATTAGGTCAATTAGTTTATTTATATGGTTTAAGGCATCTTAAGGGTATAGGTGACTTTATGGGTAGTCAAGATTCACCAAATAAAGAATTAATGAAAAAACCATTAACAAAGATAGAAAAGGATAGAATGTTGGTATTGTTTTTATCTTTTTTAATAATTATTGTTTTCTGGGGTGCCTTTGAACAAGCGGGAGGTTTAATGAGTCTTTATACTGAACAAAAAACGGATAGGATGGTATCTTTTACCCTTCCTTTTATTGATAGTAATATTGTTCCATCAGCATGGTTTCAATCAATTAATGCATTTTTTATAATTATTTTTGGAACACTTATAGGATGGTTATGGTTTAAATGGGGGAAAGCAGGAAAAGAATCTTCTTCATTATTTAAAATGGGAGTTGGTGTTATTATTATGGCATTTGGTTTCTTTTTTATGAGTAAGGCTAGTACGGAAGTAATGATGGATGGAGAATCAGTATTAGAAAAATCAGCTATGATATGGTTAGTTCTTGCTTATTTATTTCATACCATTGGAGAACTATGTGCGTCTCCTGTAGCACTTTCTTTTATAACAAAATTGGCGCCTCTTAAATATGCATCATTGATGATGGGAGCATACTTTGCGGCAACAGGTTTAGGTAATAAAGTAGCAGGATTTGTAGGTGGATTATCAGAAGGAGCAGGAGAGTTTCAGGTATTTACAGGAATAGGTGTCACGTGTACAATTTTTGGGTTTTTAGTTCTTGCTTTATTAAAACCACTTAAAAGACTAACGCATGGGGCAGAAGATCAGAATGGTGGAAATTATGAGGAAGCAGAAGGATTCGAATTAGCAGATAAACAATAATAAATTTAGCCTTACATACGATGTGAGGCTTTTATAATTAATATAAATTTTAAAAATAAATTAAATGGATTTAGCGAAGTTTAAATTTGAAGGTTCAGAAATGAATCAGAAACTATTAATGGGACACCCAAGTGGATTGTTCGTTTTGTTTTTTACTGAAATGTGGGAACGTTTTTCCTATTATGGAATGCGTGCATTATTGGTGTTGTTTTTAACTTCTGCTTTATTAGATGGCGGTTGGGCTTGGTCTAGAGAAGAAGCTTTAGGGTTATATGGTACCTATACTATGTTGGTTTATTTTTCTCCAATATTAGGAGGTCTAATAGCCGATAAGTTTATGGGTTATAGAAATGCTGTGGCTCTTGGTGCTTTAATAATGACTCTTGGTCATGCTTCGATGGCAATGGATACACCTTGGGGATTATATATAGGGATAGGTTGTTTAGTAGCTGGTAATGGTTTGTTTAAGCCGAATATTACTTCAATTATTAACGGTGTATATATCAATGCTCAAGATAAAAAAGATGGTGCTTTTACCATTTTTTATATGGGAGTAAATGCAGGAGCATTTTTAGGAATTATGCTTTGTGGTTATATTGGTGAAACAGTTGGATGGCACTGGGGATTTGGATTAGCAGGTGTCTTTATGTTTTTAGGAATGTTACAATTTTGGTTTGCTCAAGGAATTTTTGGGAATGTAGGTTTAGCGCCTACAAAAACTGTAGATTTATCAGATGCTGTTGAAGATACAGAAGAGGAAGCTGCTGCTAAAGTAGTATCTAATAAAGTACAACGTGATAGATATACTGTAGTTGGTATTTTAGCTGTTTTTACAGTCTTCTTTTGGGCTGCTTTTGAGCAAGCTGGTGGATCGATGACTATTTTTGCGGCAGATTATACCAATAGAGTATTAGAAGGAGATTCTGCATTTATATTTAGAATTGCAAATACATTACTTACTGTAGTTCCATTAATAATAATTACCTATGTATTATTACAATTATTTAAAATTACATTTAAAAAATATGCACTTTCAAATGTATTTTTAGGATCGAGTTTCGTAATTATATGGGTTTTAGTTTTATGGATGTTATATACTCAATTTAATGAAGAATCAACAGAGATTCCAGCTTCATGGTTTGGCATCTTAAATTCATTTTACATCATTGCTTTTGCTCCGTTATTTTCCAAAATTTGGGAAAGTAAATACAATCCTCCAGCAACAGTGAAATTTGGGATAGGGTTAATTTTATTAGGTTTAGGTTTTGGAATCTTAGCTTACGGATCTGCAAGTATTCCTCAAGGAGCACAAACAGCATCTGTTAGTGTAATTTGGTTAATCTTGGCATATTTATTACATACTTTAGGGGAACTTAGTTTATCTCCTGTTGGATTATCGTATGTTTCTAAATTAGTTCCAGCTACAAAAATTGGTATGATGTTTGGTCTTTGGTACATAGCTATCGGACTTGGTAATAAAGCGGCTGGTTCTATGGGAGGAATGATTGACTCTATTACATCGGAATATTCCATGAGTACGTTCTTTTTAATATTCACATTTATACCGATAATTGCAGGTCTAATTGTTATGGGTTTAACACCAATAGTTAAAAAATTAATGCACGGGGTAAGATAATTACCTTAATTTCGACAGAATAAAACAATAAACGCCCCTTTTGGGGCGTTTTTAAAATAGTTTAAAATTAATAAAATGAAAAAATTACTACTTATTGCTTTTATATTTTTCGGAAGTTTTCAATTAATTGCTCAAGATGGAATTAAATGGATGTCCATGAATGACGCTTTAGAAGCTCAAAAAGAAACTCCAAAGAAAATATTTATGGATGCTTATACCGATTGGTGTGGCCCTTGCAAATTATTAGATAAAAATACTTTTTCGAATAAAGATGTTATCAAATTTGTAAACGAAAATTACTACCCTGTAAAGTTTAATGCAGAAGGTACCGAAGAGATCACTTATCAAGATTTTAACTATACTAACCCTAGTTATAAAGAAGGAAGAAAAGGTAGAAATTCACAACATTTATTGGCACATGCGTTAAAAATAACAGGGTATCCTACGATTGTGTTTTTTGGAGAAAATGGAGATTTAATTCAACCTGTAGTTGGTTATAAAACTCCAGAGCAATTAGAGATATATTTAAAAATGATTGCTAATGATGACTATCAAGAATTAACTACTAGTGAAGCTTGGCAAGAATACCAAAACAAATTTAAAAACACGTTTAAGTAATATTATTTTAAAATATAAGCTCCATCTGTTCCAGTAAAATGGAAAGCAATATTCTTTTCATTACAGCTGTTTTTCCAACGATTTACATATGATTTGTAATTGTTACCATCTACAATAATTAGTTTAGGTTGAAGACTGTCTAGCATCCGAATTAAATTAATTTTTGGGCTATAGGTTAATAGCACAATATCGATTTTATGATTCCTAGGATATACTCCTAAACTATCTAATACTAAAATTAATTTTTCCTGGCACTTAAATATCTGTGGAGTTTTTATTTCTGAATATTCATTTATTCCCTTGGCTATTTTATAACCCTTAATAGGATATGAATTACTGATGTTTAAAGTAGCATCAGATTTATATAAATGTAAAATAGAAGCGTTTTTATTAGCAACGATACTTTGTCTACTTTTATGAAATACAATAAATTCATTTTTAGCATTCGAAAGTTTATCAAAAATAGAAACACTAAATAATAAAGAGAGGCTAACTATAAAAAACAATCTGCTTCTTCGATTTTGATAGTTCCAAAATAGTATCATAGAAATGATAAGTAAATAACTTGCAAAGACTTTAGATAGGCTAAAAGTTATGTTTTGAAATAAAAACAATTCTTGATTTGCAATCCAATGAATACAAGAATTCATCAATTTTATTAAAAAATTATAAGATAAGGCAAACCACTCTGGAAGTATATTGAACAATGATAAAAAGATCAAAATAATCCCGCCTCCTAATAGTATTCCTAAAAAAGGTAAGACAATTAAATTGGTAATAAAAAACAATCCAGGAAATTGATGAAAATAATAGATACTCAAAGGTATGATCCCTATTTGAGCAGCAATTGTTACTGTAAAAATGCCCCAGATTTTCTTAATAAAATAGTTTTTAGGGTAATAGATTTTATTAAATAATGGTAACAACCACAGGATAAAGAAAACCGCTAAATAACTAAGTTGAAAACCTACATAAAACAACCATAAGGGATTAATAATAAGTAATACAAAATAAGAAAGGAATAGTGTGTTAATAGAATTTGTTTCCCGATTGATGGCTTTTGCAAACGCAAAAAAGGAAAACATCGTTACCGCTCTTATTACGGAAGGTGATAAACCTGTTAAAAATGCAAATCCCCATAGGCACGCAACAATTACAATAGAAATAAGTAAGTCATTTTTAAACAAGCTCTTTAAAGGCCTTAGAAGTGCTATTAGTATAAAGTATATAATTCCTACGTGAAGTCCTGAAACCGCTAAAATATGTATAGCTCCCGCAGCTGCATAGTCATTATAGAGTTGTTTGTTGATGTCTTTTTTTTGACCAAGAATTAATGCTTGGACGATAGCTATTTCATTGGGAGTTAATGGACTTTCTTTTAGTTTTTGGATAAGGTGGTTCCTAACCTTATCTGCTTGCCCACGTAATGTTGGGTTGCCTTTTGATTGATTTAAAATGTCTTGATGACTGCTGTGAATCTGGTTATAAACACCCAGGGATTTCATATAAGTGGAATAATCAAATTGATGTGGATTTAATGGAACAGAAATTTTTTTAAGTTTTGAAGAAATTAATAATAGATCATCAATATTTATAATTTTTTTAAAGGAATCTTTTTTAATATTTAATAGTATTTTTCCATCAAAATCTTTGTTGTTTATAGCAATGACTTCAGCAATATATTTTGAATTATAAGTATCGCTTTTTAATATTTCTTTTATCTTTAATTGAAGGGTATGATCATTTAAACTATTTAAATCATTTTTAGAATAATGATTATTTTGAAATTCTGGTAGATTAATTTGATAGGTCGAAGCGCCTAATAAGAAAATACAAGCATAGGTGACAATTCCAAAATAGATGGTTTGAAATAAATGGTTTCTTATAATAAACCAAATTAATAACTGGCTTATAAATAATATTATAAAAAAATAAAAGTATAATGTGTTTGGATAAAAGTGGGCAATTAAAATACCTGCCGTTAAAAAGAAAGCAAATTTTACTACAGAAAAATTTATAAATTTCATTTCAATTAAGATTAAGTATCACTTAAAAATAATTGAGGAGTGTTATAAATATACTGTATTTTTTGTAATCAATTGGAAAACTACAAAACTCTTCTTGCTTCCACAAAAGCTGATTTCCAATATTTTTCCTCTAAGGATGTAATGATAACACCTTGCGATGTAGTAGCATGAATAAAAATCAGTTCTCCTTTTTTATTCTCTAAAACCAAACCAACATGATTAATTGCTTTTTTGTTTTTATTGGTTCTAAAAAAAACTAAATCTCCTTTATGAGTTTTATTTAAATAGATTTTATTCCCCTGAGTAGCCATGTCGCGAGATACTCTAGGTAAATTAATTCCCTTCTTTTTAAAGGATATATAAATTAATCCCGAACAATCCATTCCTCTTTTTGTAGTGCCTCCAAATTTATATTTGGTCCCTTTAAATGTCTTTGCGTAGGATACTATGTCTTTAGCTTTTTTTGTAATGTTTTTAGTAGTGCTTTTTTGTACTGTTGTTTTACGAGAACTTCCACAAGAAACTAACAACAAAGAGATGCTTACAAAAAAAAAGAGTTTTGTTATTTTCATTTTTTTGCAGCTTCAACAATTAGTTGAGCAGTTTTTTCGCTTGCTCCAATACCTCCTAATTTTTTTTCTAAATCATAATAAGCTAAAAATAATGCTGCTCTATTAGATTCAACTAAAACTTTAGAGAGTTCTTCTTTAAGACGTTTTTTATTAAAATCAGATTGTATTAATTCGGTTACCACTTCTTTATCCAAAATCAGATTTACAAGAGAAATATACTTTAATTTTATAATTCGTTTTGCAATTTCATAGGAGATTTGATTTCCTTTATAACAAACCACTTGCGGTACTTTAAATAAGGCAGTCTCTAAAGTAGCGGTTCCAGAAGTCACCAAAGCAGCGTAAGAAAGACTTAATAAATCGTAGGTTTTATTTAGTAACAAATGAACGTTTTGGGTTTTAATAAAAGGTTGGTAAAAACTTTCGTCTTGACTTGGAGCGCCAGCTATTACAAATTGGTAGTCCTTAAAATCTCCAACGATACTTAACATTACTTCTAGCATTTTTGAAATTTCCTGTTTTCTGCTACCAGGAAGTATGGCTATAATTGGCCGTTCATCCAGACCGTTTTCTTTTCTAAAAGTAATCGCATCTGCTTGTTCTCTATTTGCAATTTCATCAATTAAAGGATGCCCAACAAAGTGAACAGGAAATTGATGTTTGTCTTCATAGAAAGGTTTTTCAAATGGCAAGATCACATACATGGCGTCAACATCTCGTTTTATATCTTTAATTCGACCTTCTTTCCAAGCCCAAATTTGAGGTGAAATATAATATTGAGTTTTGATTCCTTTTTTCTTAGCCCATTTAGCGATGCGCATATTAAACCCAGGGTAATCTATAAAAATTAGTACATCGGGTTGAAACCCATCGATTTCTTTTTTACATAAAGTAATGTTTTTAATAATGGTTCTTAAATTGAATAATACTTCAATAAAACCCATAAAAGCCAAATCACGGTAGTGCTTCACTAAAGTTCCTCCAACTTGTTGCATTAAATCGCCTCCCCAATAATGAATTGTTGCACCTTTATCTTGTCGATAAAGCGCTTTCATTAAATTAGCTCCGTGTAAATCGCCTGAAGCTTCTCCAGCTATGATATAATATTTCATGTGTTTATATTTATTGCTTTTTTATAGTCACATGCAGTTCGTTATTAGTCATTTCTTTGAGCTTAAAAAATTATAATCTACTCGTTTCATATTTAATAAAACTTGGAAATAAGTATAATTATTGCACTAACTACGGTAGCAAATACAACACCTCTTGCTCTATAAATTTGATTTTTTTTAATAAAAATAAAAAAAACAAATAAATTTAAAATAGCTCCTAATGCGATGATATTTCCTAATACATCTTGTGCTAAAGCATTTTGTATTGTTTCATTTAAATTATAATCTGAAAAAAAATAAATATACAAATAACTACCTGCGATATTAGCAAGGAGTCCAATGATCAATCCAGTAAAGACTTCTTTTTTTAAAGTTCCCAATTGTTAATGTCTTTTATTGCGTGATATGCTGTTAAGTCGTATTGCGTAGGAGTTGCCGATACATAGCCATTTTCTAGTGCCCATTCATCGGTGTCGGTCCCTTTATCATTATTGACAAATTTACCAGTAAGCCAATAATAATCCCTACCAAGTGGATTGGTTCTTTTATCAAATTTTTCTTCCCAATGACCATTCGCTTGCCTGCATATTTTTATTCCCTTTATTTTATTTTCTGAAAGCTTAGGAATATTAACATTCAAAACTACACCTTTAGGCATTCCGTTAGACAAACATTGTGAAACGATACTTTTAATAAATTTTTCTGAAGGCTTAAAATCGGCTTCGAGAGAATAGTCCAATAATGAGAATCCAATGGCCGGTATTCCTTGAGTTCCAGCTTCAACAGCTGCACTCATTGTACCGCTATAAATTACATTTATGGAGGAATTACTCCCGTGGTTAATACCGCTAACGCATAAATCTGGTTTTCGTTTTAAAATCTCATTAACTGCAATTTTCACACAATCAACAGGAGTCCCGCTGCAACTATATTCCTTTTGTGGTTCATTTTTAGTTACTTTAATAGCTTCGCAATAAAGAGTGTCGTTTATAGTAATAGCGTGTCCCATTCCGCTTTGAGGAGCATCCGGTGCAACAACAACAACGTCCCCAAAAGTATTCATGATTTTAATTAGAAACCGAATGCCTGGAGCATGTATTCCATCATCATTTGTCACCAATATTAAAGGCCTTTTTGAAGTCATAGTACCGTTTTAAAAACAAAAGCTAAAATACATAATAATTATTTCAGATTTAGTAAATTGAAACCTTATGTGTTTATGAATTTGCTTTAACAAAAAATTAGTATCCAATCTAGCTAATTGGCACGATATTTTATATAATTTAGTCGATGATAAAAATTGGGAACATGAAAATTATGAAAAAAAATTTTAAAGTTTTACTTCTTGCTGTTTTTGTAGCAGTTGCTTCTTGTAGTTTCACTACCAAGGAGTTTAATGATCCAGATAAAGACAAATTACTTATAGATTTAATCACATTTGTTTTGGGGAAAGGGCATTATAGTCCTAAGGATATGGATGATGATTTTTCAAAAAATATTTATAAAAACTTCATTGATGGTATTGATCCATTGAAGCGATATTTTCTAGTTTCAGATATTGAAGAATTTAGTCAATATGAATTAGAGATCGATGATCAAATAAAAGTAAAAGACAT
Source organism: uncultured Flavobacteriaceae bacterium (assembly GCA_913052585.1). Lineage (GTDB taxonomy): Bacteria > Bacteroidota > Bacteroidia > Flavobacteriales > Flavobacteriaceae > Marifrigoribacter. The sequence goes on from CAJXEB010000014.1 coordinate 34,016, forward strand.
TACGTTTTATAAGTTGGTTTATACACGTCTTTCTGAAAGAATTTTGGAAGTAGAAAAGATGTATCCTAAAGTTTTAGAAGAACCTTTTGATTATACAATAGACGAATCAATAAATGTGGATTATGAAGAGATTACTTATCCAAAAAATAAAAAAGAACTTAAAGATCGTTGGAGAAAACAATTAAAGTTTACAACAATATCTAATTATTATGATTTAATTGAAGACAATGGTAACTTAATGAAAGATGATAATGACAAGGCTTTTGATGAGGATAATAAAGAAGTTGAATTAAAAAAACCTAAAACTTTAGCTGAATTAGAAACGGAAGCTAGAGAAAGTTCTAAAAAGTCATTGGATGAATATTTTGATTTTATAAACGAATTAGAGAGTAAAGATTATTTTGCCATCTTTCTAAATGTGATGGTAGAAGAGTTTGATCCTCATACCAATTATTTTGCGCCAACAGACAGAGATCGTTTCGAGTTAGCAATGTCAGGAAAGTTAGAAGGAATAGGAGCAAGACTGCAAAAGAAAAACGATTATATAAAAATTGTAGATGTAATAAGCGGAGGGCCAGCTTGGCGTGGTGAACATGTTGAGGTTGGAGATTTAATAATGAAGGTAAGACAAGAAGATGAAAAGGAAGCGGTAAGTGTTGTAGGAATGCGATTGGATGATGCGGTAAAATTAATAAAAGGACCAAAAGGAACTAAAGTTATACTAACCATAAAAAGAGTTGACGGTTCTATAGAAGATGAAACTATCATGAGGGATGTTGTAGAGCTTGAAGAAACTTATGCAAAATCTACTTTAATAAAAAAAGAGGATAAGAAATTTGGATTAATAAACTTACCTCAGTTCTATTTTGATATGGAAAATTATAAAGAACGAAATGCAGCAAGCGATGTTAGAAAAGAAATATTTCGTTTGAAAAAAGAAGGAATGGATGGTTTAATAATTGATTTAAGAAGTAACGGAGGCGGATCTCTTAGAGCAGCTGTAGATATGGCTGGGCTTTTTATCAAAGATGGGCCTATCGTTCAAGTAGCTTCTTCAGGCAGTAAAAAAGAAGTTTTAAAAGATAAAGACGATGAAATTGTTTGGGACGGACCTTTAGTAATATTGGTGAATGAACTTTCCGCTTCCGCTTCCGAAATATTAGCAGCTGCTATGCAGGATTATAAACGTGCTATTATCATTGGTTCTAAACAAACTTATGGAAAAGGAACGGTTCAAAATCTATTAGATTTAAATCAATGGCTACGTAAAAATGATATGGGCGATATGGGATCTTTAAAATTAACTACCCAAAAGTTTTACCGTGTAAATGGTGGATCTACACAATTAGAAGGAGTTAAGAGTGATGTGGTTATGCCAGACCGTTATAGTTATATAGATATAGGAGAACGTGATTATGATAATCCGTTGCCATACGATAAAATAGAAGCAGCAGATTATGAAGTATGGAATGGCTATATCGATTATGAAGAAACTATTAAAAATAGTAACGATAGAATGGTAAAAAGTGAACAACTGCGATTGATTGATGAAAACGCAAAATGGATTAAAACCCGTCGAGACGTGACAACAGTTACTTTAAATTATAATGAGTACAAAAGTGATCTTGAAAGCAGGATAGAAGAAACTAAAAAGTTTAACCCAATAGTTGAGTACGACAATAAGCTAAGTTATGAGTCTCTTCCTTATGAAGTTAAACTGATGAAACAAGATACAACCCTTATTGAAAAAAGGAAAAGATGGCATAAAAACTTAAGTAAAGATATTTATGTAGAAGAGGCTGTAAGTGTTTTAGAGGATCTTAAAATGAGTAATATAAAAAGAGCTAAAGTGGCTAATGTTAAAAACTAATATTTTAATATTAATGACTAAATTAGCATGTGAAAAATACTTCAACATCTTTAACGAAATTAACGCTCCAGAAGTTTAAAAAAAACGGTTGGGGCGTTTTTAGTTTCATCTTTTTGTGTCTATGTATTTTAGTTGCTTTGTTCGCTTATGTATTAGCGCCCGATAATTCGACAAATGCAAACCAAATGCATTTGTCTATCCACTCTAAATCACCTGGTTTTAAGGTAGAAATGCTTACAATTCCTTCTGGTGGAAATGAAAATAATTCCTTTTCAGAATTGTTTTTCGGAAAGAACAGTGCCGCTACTGAAATTCCTATTTCTAATTATAATATTACAAATAATTCATTACAAATTATTGAATATAATAATGATGGAAATGAAGGTCTAGAAAAAGAATTTAATCTTTCTTTATTTCCGAAAGTAACGACTATAAATGAGGTTTCAGAATTGTATATTTCAGAAAAAAAATTCATTTTAGGAACCGATAAATATGGTAGAGACCTTTTAAGTAGGATGCTTATTGGTATTCGTATTTCTTTAGCCATTGGTTTTGTATCGGTTTTTATTTCTTTGATTATTGGTATTACTATGGGCGCCATTGCAGGTTATTATGGAGGGAAAGTAGATGCCGTAATTATGTGGTTGATTAATGTAACATGGTCTATTCCAACCCTACTTTTAGTAATAGCAATTACACTTGCTTTAGGCAAAGGTTTCTGGCAAGTTTTTATAGCAGTAGGACTTACGATGTGGGTGGAAGTGGCTCGTGTGGTTAGAGGACAAGTTATGGGCGTAAAACAAATGCAATATGTAAATGCTGCTAGCGCTTTAGGTTTTAATGATTTTAGAATTATAACAAAACACATTTTGCCCAATATTATGGCGCCAGTGATTATTATTTCTGCAGCTAATTTTGCAGGAGCTATTTTAATTGAAAGTGGACTTAGTTTTTTGGGTATTGGTGCTCAACCTCCAATGCCAAGTTGGGGAGGTATTATTAAGGATCATTATTCTTATATTATTCTAGGAAAACCTTATTTAGCCTTAATACCAGGACTTGCTATTATGAGTTTGGTTACTGCATTTATGTTGATAGGTAATGCCTTAAGGGACGCGATGGATGTTAAAGCTGCTTAATAAATTGTTATGGATAGAAAACAGATTTATACCATTTTAATAATTATTGTTTCTGTAATCTTTTACGTTGCCAATGATCATCTTGATAAGAAAAATGAAAACTACTCGAAAACTGAAATAGAACCAGGTGAAATTGAAACTGAATTTGACATTACTTTTTTACCACAATCTACTACAGGAAATATAATAACTCATAATTTCTATACCTTATCTTATTCTGAAAAGCACGAACAAGCCGAATGGGTTTCTTATGAATTGAAATCGGAACATATTTCTAAAAATGACTTTAAACGACCTTATTTTGTTGAGGATAGGAAGGTGAAATCAAAATCAGCAGATTGGCGTAACTATAAAAAATCTGGTTATGATAAAGGACATTTATGTCCTGCTGGAGATCGAACTTTTAATTATGATGCTTATCATGAAACATTTCTAACTAGTAATATTAGTCCTCAAAATAATGAGTTTAATAGAGGTATTTGGAATAGATTAGAACAGAAAACAAGGTATTGGTCAAAAAAACACGGAGAAGTATATGTAATTACTGGCGGTGTATTACAAGGGCAATTAAATAGTATAGGAGAGGAGCGAGTTTCAGTACCTAATTATTTTTATAAAATTATTGTGAGTAATAACGATAAAGAACTCAATGCCATTGCTTTTTTAATTCCTAATGAGTCTTCAAGTCAATCTTTTTATGAATATGTAGTAACGATTGATGAAATTGAATCTAAAACAAAAATTGATTTTTTTCCTAATCTAGATGATGTGTTAGAAAATGATTTAGAATCTAGAATAGATCTTAAATATTGGGATAAGTATTAGCGGTTAATATAATTTGAAGCATCTAGTCTAATAAATATAAATAGCAGAATTGTAAATCCCCACAACCCAGATCCACCGTAACTAAAAAAAGGTAATGGAATTCCAATAGTTGGTAATAGTCCAGAAACCATTCCAATATTTATAAAAAAATGAAAAAACAAAATAGCAGAAACACTATAACCATAGACTCGACTAAATTGTGACTTTTGCCGTTCAGCTAAAATCAATAGCCTAATGATTAATGCTATAAAAAGAATAACAACACCAATACTACCTAAAAATCCCCATTCCTCACCAACCGTACTAAATATATAATCGGTATCCTGTTCTGGTACAAATTTTCCTTTTGTTTGTGTTCCCTGAAGCCATCCTTTACCTGTCCAACCACCACTACCAATTGCTATTTCGCTTTGATTGGTGTTATATCCAATACTTTTGGTATCAACTTCTTTGCCTAATACAATGTTAAATCGATCTCTATGTCGTTGTTCTAAAACATTTTCAAAAATAAAATTTACAGAAATTGAAAAGCCTATGCAAGCAATTGCGATAATTCCATATTTAAAAATAGATGGTTTCTTTTTTTTGTTTTTAAGATAAATAATTGCAACAATAATGAAGATACCGACAGCTACCCACAAAGTTCCAAACGCTAATGTTGCTACAAAAAGAGCTGCTACAATAAAGCCCAATAATAAATAGATAAAATGTAGTCCCTCACGATATAAAGGAAAAATAAGTGCTACATAAACTAAGGCACTTCCTGGATCTGGTTGTGGTATTATTATTAATGCTGGTAAAAAAACAATTATTAACGATTTAATTTGATCCTGAAAAGATTTTAAATTGGTTTGTATATCGCTTGTATATTTCGCTAAAGCTAGTGCTGTTGCAGCTTTTGCAAATTCACTTGGTTGAATACTAAAACCGCCTAAAAAATACCAAGAAGTGGCTCCGTTCACATTTTTACCTAAAACGAATAAGCCGATTAATGAGAGTAATGAGATAATATAAATAACACTTGAGAATCGTTCGTAGAATTTTGCTTCTACCGTTAAGATAAAAGGAATAAGTATTAAACTTAAACTAATCCATACCAATTGCTTTATATAGATCTGTGAGAAATCAAAAAAAACGGTTGAGGTAGAACTGTAAGATGCAGAATAAATATTTACCCACCCTATAGCTACTAGCGCTATGTATATAAAAATTGTTGTCCAATCAAACTTAGTTCCTTTAGATCCTGCCATTAATAATTGATTTTAAATGGTTTACCAGAATAAGGTTTTTTATATTCTTCTATAAGACTTCCGTTCAAGACATATTCTTCCATGTCTTTTCGAGTAATTTCTCCCTTTAAATATTTTTCAATCATAAGTCCTGCAATTCTTCCTGCCCAACGAGAACCCCAATAACCATTTTCTACAATAACAGCTATTGCAATTTTCGGATTGTCTTTAGGTGCAAATGCAATAAAAATCGAATGATCTGTAAGTTGTACTATTTTACCATCAATTTTAGTAAAATTTTCTGCAGTTCCTGTTTTTCCACATATTTCAATATCCGGAATTTGAATATATTGTGCGGTTCCTTGATTATAAACATCATGCATCCCTTGAATTACAGGTTCAAAATATTGAGAATCTATAGTGGTATTATGCCGTTTGGTATATTTTGACGAAATAGTATCTGTATTGCTTATTTTTTTTAGGATATGCGGTTTGTAATACCAACCTTTATTTGCAATAGCAGCGGTAAAATTAACCATTTGCATAGGAGTTAGAATTACTTCACCTTGACCAATTGCATTAGATATAGTAGCTGTTGCATACCATTTGAATTTAGGATATTGATACCATCTATTATAAAATTCTGAAGAAGGAATTAGCCCTTTTTTACCAGGAGGTAAATCATAACCCATATAATTACCCAATCCAAAACTCTCTAAATGATTTTTCCAATTATCCATTCCTTCTTGTGGACTTGGATATTTCTCAATACTTCTTCTATATACAGAAGCAAAATAACTATTGCAAGATTTAGCAATAGCACCTACCATAGATAAAGGAGGTCGGCTATGATGGCAACCTAGCGGTTTTTTCCCGCCGTAATGATAGCTTCCGTTGCATACTATTGTTTCTTTTGTATTAATGACCTCTTCTTGTAACCCAATAAGCCCAGTAAGTGTTTTAAATGGGGAGCCAGGAGGATATTCACCTTGTAAAACTCGATCAAATAAAGGTCTGGAAATAGTATCATACCAGAGTTTTGTAAAGTTTTTAGAACGCTCCCTACCTACTAATAATTTCGGGTCGTAATTAGGTGCCGTTATTAAAGCTAATATTTCTCCAGTAGCAGGTTCTAAAGCAACAATTCCTCCTCTTTTATTAATTAATAATCGCTCTCCATATTCTTGTAGAGCAGCGTCTATTGTAAGTGTTATGTCTTTTCCGTTAATAGGTATGGTATCGTAAATCCCCTCTTGATAAGGTCCTATTTCTCTATTGAACCGATCCATTTGCAAGTGTTTTATACCCTTTTCGCCTCTTAAAACTTCTTCATATTCCATTTCTACTCCGGCTTTACCTATTAGGTCACCCATCTGGTAATAGGGATTCTTTTTGATGATGCTATTATTAACTTCAGCTATATATCCAAAAACATTCGCAGAATTGGATACTTGATAATCTCGTAAAGCTCTTTTTTGAATGTAAAAACCTTTGTACTTCCACATTTTTTCTGAAAGATAAGCGTACTCCTCTTTTGTGAATTGAGGTACGACTACAGAAGGTAATCTTGGGGAGTAAACTCTTGCCTTCTCTAAAATTCTGTCATAATCTTCTTCTGTTATCTTTAATAATTCACAAAACTCTTGTTTTAAATCCGGATTTAATGATTCAACATTTTTAGGAATTACCATTACATCATAAGACGGCTGATTAGAAACTAATAGCTTTCCATTTCTGTCAAAAATAAATCCACGTTGAGGGAAATCAAATGTTTTTTTTACTGCATTATTATGAGAAGATATTTGTGCAGAAGTATTGTAGACTTGAAGGTAAAAAAGTCTTGTGGAAATTATAATTCCGGTACTAATAACAATAAGTAGAAATAGATATTTTCTCACTTTGTTTTTTTGCTAAAAAGGGTAATTGCACTTAATATGATAATGATACTAAAGATACTAGAAAATAGCGTTGTTTTTAATAATAATAATAAGTGATCTGTATTAAATATTTCTAATGAAAACAATACAATATGATGAAGCAAGACCATAGATCCAACATAGATAAGTTGTTTGATAAAATCGGTGTTACTAATTTTTATGGTATTGTATTCGTAGCTAATTCCAAAGGAGTATTTTAAAACTTGTGGTCTTATAAAAGCTATAAAAACGGAAGCAGCTGCGTGGATTCCACCAGAATCTCCAAAAAAATCAACTGTCAACCCTAAAATAAAACTTAAAAAAATCAACAAACTTTTATTACCCGTAAAAGGGAAAACAATAATAAATAAGATATAAATATATGGATTTATGTAGCCTAAAAAATCGATATGATTTAATAGTAAAACTTGAGTTAATACTAAAAATATAAATCGGATAGTATTTATGAAAATCTCGTTATTCAACATTTTCTAATCCTTTTTCTAAGTTTATAATCTCCTGTGTATCTAAATTATCAATGATATAAACATGTTCCAAATTCGTCATATCATTAAATAATTGAATATTTAAATTTTGTGAATTTTCATCTTCTGTTAATTCAAAATCTATAACAGCTCCAATTAAAATACCTTCTGGGAATATAGTAGATCTACCTCCTGTAACAATAGTGTCACCTAAATTTACAGGTGCTAATCTAGGGATGTCAATTAATTGAACAACATTGGGATCTTCCGTATTCCAAACTAAGGAGCCAAAATGTTTTGCATTTTTTAATTTCGCATTTATCTGACTATTAGTATTTAAAATTGACTGAATAGTCGCGTATTTATTTGAAACATTGTCTATAATACCAACAATTCCTTTGGAGGTAATAACTCCCATGTCTAATTGTATACTATCTCTTTTACCTTTATCGATTGTAAGTTTATTTTTTGTTTTAGAAAATGAATTATTAATCACTTTTGAAGCAACAAAATAATATTTTGAAAGGATGGAAGTGGTATCGATATTTTGATTTACCACTTTACTCTTATAAGATTCTAATTGTTTTCTAATCCTAGTATTCTCATCTATTAAAATTTTATTTTCTTCTCTTAAATTAAAATAATCGGTAATTGAATTTTTAATAGAATAAATGCCTCCAGTTATAGAGTTAGAAGAGTTTACAAATTTATTTTTATGGTAAGAATGAGTTTGTATCGTTAGAAAAAAAGAAATAGAAAATAAAGCAATAAACAACAGGAAATTTTTATTTCGAATTAAGAAAAATAGAATCTGCTGCATAAGCGTTATTTATTCATTTAATTAAATAACAATCAATGATTGTTATTTAATTAATACACTTTTATATTTTGCTAAGTTCTTTAAACAGATACCTGTTCCACGAACAACGGCTCTTAAGGGATCTTCAGCAATGTAAACTGGTAAATCTGTTTTCTGAGATAAACGTTTATCCAGCCCTCTTAACATAGATCCTCCACCTGCTAAATAAATACCTGTGTTGTAAATATCTGCAGCTAATTCTGGTGGTGTTCTCGATAATGTCTCCATAACCGAATCCTCAATCCTTAAAATTGATTTATCTAGTGCTTTTGCAATTTCTCTGTAGGAAGTTTGTACCTGTTTAGGTTTTCCAGTTAATAAATCACGTCCTTGAACCGGTAAATCATCTGGTGGTAAATCTAAATCTTCAGTTGCAGCACCAATTTGAATTTTAATATTTTCAGCAGTACGTTCACCAACATATAAGTTATGTTGAGTTCTCATGTAATAAATAATATCATTGGTAAAAACATCACCGGCAATTTTAACCGATTTATCACAAACAATTCCGCCAAGAGCAATAACTGCGATTTCTGTAGTTCCTCCACCTATATCTACAATCATATTTCCTTTAGGTTGCATGATGTCAACTCCAATACCAATAGCAGCTGCCATAGGTTCATGAATCAAATAAACCTCTTTTCCATTAACTCTTTCTGCACTTTCTTTTACCGCACGCATTTCTACAGCAGTAATACCACTTGGAATACAAATAACCATTCTTAAAGAAGGTGTGATCCATTTCTTTTTAAGAGCTGGAATATCTTTAATGAACATATTTATCATTTGTTCACTAGCATCAAAATCGGCAATTACACCATCTTTTAAAGGTCTTACGGTTTCTATATTTTTATGGGTTTTACCTTGCATTAAATTTGCCTCGGTACCTACCGCTATTATTTTTCTAGTGGTACGATCCCTTGCTACAATAGAAGGGGCGTCAACTACAACTTTATCGTTATGTATAATTAAAGTGTTAGCTGTACCTAAATCTATTGCTATTTCTTCAGTTAAGAAGTCAAAAAATCCCATATGTTATCCTAGTGTATTGAAATTAAACGTGTGCTCTACAAATGTAATAAAAATTAATGCTTAAAATGGCGTATTCCACTAAATACCATAGCCATAGAATGAGCATTGCAATAATCAATACTTAACCCGTCTTTAATAGAACCTCCGGGCTGAATTACAGCGGTTACTCCAGCGTTATTTGCAATTTCTACACAATCTGGAAAAGGGAAAAACGCATCACTTGCCATTACAGATCCTTTTAAATCAAAATCAAATGAGTTAGCTTTGTTTATCGCTTGACTTAATGCATCAACTCTTGAGGTTTGTCCTGTTCCACTAGCACACAACTGTTTATTTTTTACTAAAACGATGGTATTAGATTTGGTGTTCTTACAGATTTTTGAAGCAAATACTAAATCATTTAGCTCGTTAGAGTCTGGTTTATTACTAGTTACATATGTTAGGTTTTCAAGACTATCTGTTAAATTATCTTTGTCTTGAACCAAAGCTCCATTTAAACAAGTTCTAACCGAAGTTTTTGGTAATTTTATTTCTTTTTGAATTAAAATAATTCTATTCTTTTTTCCTTTTAATATTTCTAAAGCTTTGTCAGAAAAGGAAGGAGCGATTACCACTTCACAAAATAATTTATGAATTTCTTCAGATGAAGCTTCATCAATCTCAACATTACT
>CAJXEB010000015.1 GCA_913052585.1 uncultured Flavobacteriaceae bacterium
AAAAGACAAAAATGCATATGTATTTTGATCATTTCCCCAACATACCAAAGTGTAAGGGGAGAGGGGGTGGGAGGTGGGATAACCTTATAATAATTCGGAGTTATTAATTTTGATATTTATTTTATTGTATAAAAATAAATATATTTCTCCTAAAGTATGGTTAGATACTAATAATAAAGTTTATTTATTTGATAAAGATGGGAACCAAATGTATCATAATCAAACTTTAGATGTAATTAAAAGAGATGTTGAATTTGATGTTATTTTAGAATTAAGTTCAATTTGGTCTATGGATGATGCTAAAATGTTTGGTGTTACAACTAGAATTCGTCAGATTAAATTAGCATAATTACCTTTTTTATTAAATGTTATATTTTCAATACTTGAAAATAAATTAGCAACAATTTTAGTTTCAGCATCAATAAATGCATAACTAATAAAATATCTAGTAACTTTATCTTTAACCTTCAATTTTAAATTAAACTTCAAGCGACTATTAAAAGGTATTTCAATAAGTGACTTGTCATTATTATCATTAATATCAAATTGAACTAATTCAATTTCTCCATTACCAGTTATTATAATACCTTCTTTATTTTTACCAAATAAACCATAATATTTTTGAATACCTAATGAAATATCTTTAGTATCAATTTTTGGTACTCCATCCTTCATAAGTAATAATCGATTTGAAACTCTAGCTACTTGAGGCATAGAATGTGAAACAAAAATAACAGCACACTTATTTAACATTTCACCTATTTTATTTAAACATTTTATACGAAAACCAATATCCCCAACTGCTAACACCTCATCAATAATCAATACATCGGGTTCCATTTGTGCCGCTACTGCAAAACCCAAACGCACCTTCATCCCAGAACTGTAGTTTTGTACTGGCATATCGATAAATTCTCTAATCTCTGAGAAATCGATGATCTCTTCTACTTTGGTATCTATTTCTGCTTTGGTAAAACCCAAAACGGCTCCATTGTTATAGATATTCTCCCTTCCACTAAGTATGGGATTAAAACCTGCTCCTAACTCTATTAAAGCACCTACTTTACCTTTAATGGTGATCTTCCCTTCGTCTGGGTTGATCAATCCATTTAATATTTTTAAAAGCGTTGATTTTCCTGCTCCATTATGGCCTATCAATCCCAAACATTCTCCTCTTCTTAGCGTAAAACTAATGTCTTTTACTGCCCAGAATTCTTTATCTCGCAACTCGGTTGATTGTTTGTTTCCAAAAACATTGGCTGTCAAATCTTTTACTCCATACCACAGGCTGGTTTTTAAATCTTTACAGAATTTTTTAGACACCCCTGCTACTTCAACTAGTATGTCGTTATTTGAATTGGTATGTGTTACTTCTTTGTTCATATAATCGTGAGTCGTGAGATGTGAGTCGTTTTGTACTTTTCACTTCAATTTCAAAATTCACCTTTCCCTTTTAATATTTCATTTATCATAAATAAATCTATATGCTTTCTTTTCACTCTTCACTTCTCACTTTCCGGAAGAGATTGCCGCGTTCGTTCCTCTCTCGCAAAGATGGTAAAATTTAACTTTTCACTTCTCACTTTCCCCTTTTCACTTACATCACGCACTCATTCGTTCCACAATAATAGGGATAGAGATGCGATAAAATAACAAGCCTATAAAAAATAGAGGAATGCTAATTAATAGTAACCCTATAAAATAAGTTAAATACACGGGTTCTGTACCTACTACAAAATCACGTGTGGTTAATATTAATGGGGTAAAAGGATTCCATTCCATAATCGTTTTCATCATCCCTTCCTTTGGGATGGCATAAACTACCGGTGTTATATACATCAACAAACCCAAGGCCATCCCTACTATTTTTCCAATATCTTTATACAACATGGCTATGGGAGTCAAAAATAAACCGATGGTCGTTCCAAATAAAATAGCTCCTAAAATAGCCAATGGAAATAATAGTAAGGAAGTATGAAATCCCACTCCGTAAAAGAATACAAAAATCACTAACAATAGTATTTTTACAGCGCTATTAAATAACAATTTATAAATCCCAGAGAGTATTAACGCTTCTTTTGGAAAATTAATTTTTGACATCATCCCTTTTGCAGCATTCGTACTGGCAGTAGGAGAATTAATAGCTTCTTTAATAATGGACCATATCAATGTCCCCGAAAAGGCGTATACTGGATAGGGTACTCCTGTATCGGTAAGTTGTATGGTACCCGTTGCATTTAAAAAGATCCACACAAATGCGGTGGTTAATGGAGTAATAAAAACCCAAATAATCCCTAAATAAGATTGACGGTATTGCGCCTTTATATCTCTTACTGCTAATTGTTTCGCTAAAAACCGAGAACCAATAATGTCACGGAAACTTTCTTTAAAAAGCTTCCCAATTTTGGTGTTATTTTGTTTTTGATATACTCTAGTTTCTAGATTCACGATTTGGGTTCATGAGTTAAAGCACTAATTTAATAGTTTTTTAGTGAAGATGGAGTAATCTATTTATTATTTTTTAACAAGTTTTTTAAGGAGATTCTTCGCTAAACTTCGACATGCTTAATTGACCACGCTATAAATGACAATTCTTTTTCTTTTTTCCATAACCGAAAAAAGAAACAAAAAAGGCTAGGCTTACGAAAACCTTTCTAAATTTATTGATCGATTCCTAAATTTTAGGAACTCGCTTGAATAAGTATTTTTTAAATAGAAATTAAAGTAGCTCAAACAGCCTAAAATTTTACGGAATATTCTCTTCAAATTTCACAAAAAATTTTCGATATGCCGTTTAAAAGACAGGATTGGTTGAAGTTTCTTACTTCATTCCTAAGTGATAAAAAAAAATATTTGATTTCCCTTTTAGGGCTAGGGTAATAATTAAATAAATTTGGTTTAAGGAGATTCTTCGCTGTGCTCTGAATGACAGGATTATTTACTGAAAGCTTCCCAAGTATTCTTCATTCCCTCTTTTACCGAAAATAAAGGGTCATAGGCCAACAATCGTTTGGCTTTAGAAATATCTGCTAAGGAATCTTTTACATCTCCTTTTCGGGTTGATCCGTAATGTACATTCAATTTTGTTTGAGATATCTCTTGTAAGTCATTCCAAAGGGTATTTAAACTAATGCGATCTCCAAAGGCAATGTTATAAACTTCATTAACGGCATTTTCTGGAGCAAACAAAGCACGTACATTGGCCTGTACTGCGTTTTCTACAAAAGTAAAATCACGAGTTTGTTCTCCATCCCCATGAATGGTAGGTGCAATCCCATTTTTTAAAGCTTCCATAAACAAAGGGATTACAGCAGCATAGGCTCCATTGGGGCTTTGCTTGGGTCCAAATACATTAAAATATCGCAATCCTATAATCTGGGTACCATAGGTTTTACAAAAAACATCGGCGTATAATTCGTTGATCAATTTTGTAACGGCATAAGGTGAAATCGGTTTTCCGATGTTATCCTCTACTTTTGGTAAAGCTTTACTATCTCCATAGGTAGAACTGGAAGCAGCATATACCAATCGTTTTACGGTAGCGCTTTCTTTTTGAGCCACCAACATATTTAAAAAACCAGAAACGTTCACCTCGTTGCTTAAAATAGGATTATCAATAGAACGCGGTACCGATCCTAGTGCAGCTTGATGCGATATATAATCGATATCCAACATGGCTTTTTTACAAGTATCCAAGTTTCGTATATCTCCTTCTATAAATTCAAAAGAAGGATGATTCATAAATTCTTGTATATTTTCTAAATAACCGTTGGAAAGATCATCGAGCACCCGAACTTTTTTAGCATTGTATTTCAGTAAGTATTTTACTAAATTGGAGCCAATGAAACCAGCACCACCAGTTACTAAGAAGTTATATTTTGAAAGGTCTTGGATGTGGTAAGGTGTTTTATACATTTCTTAATAGTGAATTGTTATCTGTAAACTGTTAATTGTATTCTTTATATATTTTTTAAGACCAATAATTATTTTTAAAAATTCCAATTTAACTCATTAATCCTCCAGTTAATACTTCACCCTTAACAGTAAACTATTTACTTCCTACAATCGTCCGTCTATTTGATCTTCAGGGAAAAAAGATTTTACATCAAACACCACCGAATTTTCATGGGTGTAATTTTTTAAAGTGAATTCACGGAATTCATCATGAGCTACCGTTAATATGATAGTATCGTACGTCTTTTTTAATTCTTTTTCTTCTGAAATTAACGAAATTCCAAATTCATCCTTTACCTCTTCGGCATTTGCCCATGGATCAAAAACATCTACATTTAGATTGTAATTTTTTAATTCTGAAATCACATCGATTGCCTTACTATTTCTTATGTCTGGGCAGTTTTCTTTAAATGTAATTCCCAGAACTAAGGCATTTCCATTTTTGACTTTTCCATCTTTTTTTATCAGTAGCTTTATCACTTCATGAGCCACATAAGATCCCATCCCATCATTCATTCTACGTCCTGCTAAAATAATTTCCGGATTATACCCTTCCTCTATTGCTTTTTGAGCCAAATAATAGGGATCCACACCAATACAATGTCCACCAACCAAACCAGGAGTGAAATTGATAAAATTCCATTTAGTACTTGCGGCTTCTAGGACTGCCTTGGTATCGATATCTAATAATCGAAATATTTTTGAAAGCTCATTAACAAAGGCAATATTGATATCTCGTTGTGAATTCTCAATTACTTTAGCTGCTTCAGCCACTTTGATAGAGGGAGCTAAATGAGTTCCAGCGGTAATAACGGAAGCATATAAATCGTCTATATAGGTCGCTGCTTCTGGTGTAGAACCTGAGGTAACTTTTAGTATTTTAGTGACTGTATGTTTTTTATCGCCCGGGTTAATTCGTTCTGGAGAATAGCCTGCAAAAAAGTCTTTATTAAAAGTAAATCCCGAAACTTGTTCTATGATAGGAACACAAACCTCTTCAGTCACACCAGGATAAACGGTAGATTCGATAATGACGACATCTCCTTTTTTTAAGACCTTCCCAACGGTTTCACTTGCTTTTTGAAGTGGGGTTAATACGGGCTGATTATATTTATTAGTAGGCGTTGGCACGGTAATAATATACACATTTGCATCTTTAATCTGAAGTGGATCGTCAGTTATACGCAAACCAACATCTGAATTTAAGGCCAAGGACTTTTTTAATTCGCTATCAGAAATTTCTAAAGTGGCGTCATGTCCTTTTAGTAATTCAGTTACTCGTTTCGAATTGATATCAAATCCTACAACCTTGTATTTAGTTGCAAAAGCAACTGCCAAAGGCAATCCTACATATCCTAATCCGATGACAGCAATAATGGGGTCTTTTTTCAAAATATAAAAATTAATACACAAATATAAAATTCCTAAATGGAGATAAAGATGAATTTTTGATTTTTATTCATGCAAAAACCGATTTCCATAAATATCCAATGTCATTAATTAAACGCCAATGTTTCACATATAGTTTATTAATAGCCACTTTATCTGGCCAAATAACGGTGTCATTATAAATTAAAGGGTCATTTTGTTGCAATAACAATAGATCTTCATTTTTATATTTAATGGTCGCTGGCCCTGTAATTCCGGGTTTTACCGATAAAATGATTTGATCTTCTCCCTTTAATTGGTCTGCATATCCCGGGATATCGGGCCGAGGTCCTACCCAACTCATCGTACCATTGATCACATTAAAAAGTTGTGGCAATTCGTCCAATTTGGAAACTCGCAACCATTTACCAAAATTAGTTTGATGCATTGTTATATCATTAATATCTTGATGATTGCTTCCTTTTAAGGATCTAATCTTATAAAATGAAAATGGTTTTCCTTCTTTTCCTATCCGCTGTTGCATAAAAATACCAAATTGCTTGGTTCTTAGTGTAGCAATAATAATTAGAAGTATTACAGGAAGTAAGAGAAACGGAAGTAATAAGATACTCATTACAACATCAAAAAAACGCTTTAATAATTGTTGCTTTTTAGTGAGCATTTTTTTTATGAGTGAATGTGTTAATGCTAAGATTAAAAGAAACTAGTTCTTTTTAAATTTCCTTTTAACTCTTTTTATTAAGGATGGTTTTTTATCGTCTTCATGGTAACCATTACTATATTGCCCATAACCATAGCCGTAGCCATATTTGGCTTTTTCTTCGAAGTAATTTAAAACAAAACTTATGTTGGTCACCTCACCTGTTTTATACTTATCATTGATAAAATTAAACATTCCTTGTTTGGTATAATTCTGCCGAACTAAATATAAGGTCGCATCCGCATATTTGGTCAATTCCAATGCATCTGCTACCAATCCCACAGGAGGAGAATCCAATATGATATAATCGTATTGTTTTTTAAGTTCTTCGATAAGAGTATCCATTCTTTCGTTCATTAATAACTCGGAAGGGTTTGGAGGGATTTCACCAGAAGTAATCACATCTAGATGTGGAACCTCTGTTTTGTCAATAATAGCTGATAAGGGAGCATCATGGACCAAATAATTAACCACCCCTACCTTGTTTGTTATCCCAAAATCTCCAAATATTTTTGGTTTTCGTAAATCCAATCCTACGATGACAGTTTTTTTATTAGACAAGGCGAAAACAGAAGCTATATTAATGGAACAGAATGTTTTTCCTTCTCCACTGATGGAAGAAGTTAACAATACCGTTTTAGCACCTTCAATTCCTTGTTTTTTGTATATAAACTGAAGTCCAGACCGCAATCCTCTAAAGGATTCAGCGATGGAAGATTTTGATTTTTTTAAAACCGCTAAATTTTCACCAGTCATATTTTTACCAATGATCCCCAAGATCGGTATTTTGGAAAGTCGCTCTATTTCTTGAACCGTAGTAACTTTGGTATTAAAAAACACTCGTATAAAAGCAAACAAAAACGGAATTAACAGACCGAAAATAAGCGCCATCATATAATTAAGCTGGGTATTGGGACCAACTTTTCCTCCTCCAGTATCTTTTGCAGCGTCAATAACCATTACATCACTTACATTGGCAGCTTTTACCATACCAGCTTCACCACGTTTTGCTAGGAATAGGTTGTAAATACCTTGACTTAAACTATAACGTCTTTCAATTTTAAATAATTCCTGTTGCTCTTTAGGTAATTTTTTTATTTCTGCCTCGAATTTAGAAATATTACGATTAATGGTTGAAATTTCATCTCCCAACAAGTCTTTAGATGAATTGATGTTTTCCAACAACACTTCTTTTATAGCATTAATTTGTCGGTCGATATCTTTAAAAACAGGGGCTCCCTCCTTAAAGGAATATTCTAAATTGGTTCGTTCTTCCGCCAATACAACTATTCTACCAACACTGGCGGTGACACTTCCTTCCTCTATTCCTGCTACGGATGGCGCAGGGATTTCGCGATAATCGGTACGAGTTAGTAAGTAGGTTTCTAATATTTTATAATAATTAAGTTGCCGATCGATGTCTTCTTTTTGAAGATCTAAGGTATTAAGTCTTTGACTTAATTTTTGACCTTCGGTGTCTAAATTATAAATGGCATTTTTATTTCTAAAACTATTGAGTTCCGCTTCTACATCCTTTAATTCTTTAGTCTTACCCGCCAAACTGCTATCTATAAAACGAATGGTTTTGGTCGCAAATAAATTTTTGCGCTCCAACATATTTTCACTTAATACTTGTACCGAAGCATTTAAGTAATCTACTATTTTATATTTATTTCTATTAATTAAACTCAATCTCAATACGGATCCGCCTTTTGATTCTGGTTTTATATTAATGTCCATAAACCCTTTTACTACACTATCAAAATTAGAAAAACTAATAAAGTACACCGAATTAGCTTGCACTTCCATTTCTGGGTTTGGAAGTATGGTTCCCTTAAAAAATGGAGAAGAGATTTTTTGCCCTATTTTAAATTCTTTCGAAAAGTTTTGTGCTTCAAAAAATTTCGATTCTTTTTCTTTGGAAGCATATTTTTGAAATGTAAAATTTCTTGGTTCCTCTACAATTGTAGAAAGGATAAAAGTATTGGAATCGATAAATTGAACTTGCAGTAGATTATTTAATACTTGATATTGACTGGTATCTACTTGTACGATAAAAGGAGTTTTTTTATAGGCGTCTAATTTCTTATACTTTCCATCCTTATAATAGTTAATATAAAACTGTAAGTGATCTACTACCCGTTCATTATGGGTCCGTGACATTAAGCTAATGGTTGCTGTATTTACTTTATCGGTAGTTCCTCCCCAATTAAAAGTTAGACTGGTATTGGAAGTAAAAAAAGGGTTTTGATCGTCTTTAATGGAAATTAAGGTATCCAATTGATATACAGGAAGTTTTCGAACATTTACAGAATAAGCAATCCCAAAACCAATCGCTAAAGAAATTAAAAACAGCGGCCAATAACTTAAAAGCTTGAATAAAAAACCTTTAAAGTCAAAAGCAGTGTGGGATTCTAATAATTCAAATTCTTCACTCATCTATAAGGATATAAATAATAATATGGTGGTGGTTACTGCTGTTAATAACGCTAATATAGTAGTAAATGAATTTAACCCTGTAACTCCAAATCCAGAAGATTTTTGAGGTAATGGGTTAATTAAAATCAGGTCATTGGGTTGTACATAATAATAAGGAGATTTCATAGCATTGATATCTGTTAAATCGATATGGTGTACTTTTTGCCCTAAGGGGTATTGACGGATAATAATCACGTTTTTACGATCTCCAACGACCGTTATATCTCCATTATTAGCAATGGCTTCCATGATGGAAACTTCATCTCTATATATAATCGTAGATCCGGGACTACCAATTTCTCCATTGATGGTATAGCGAATTCCAGAAAGCTTAACGGTTACAAAAATATTGGCTTCTTCTTTAAAAAAGTCCTTAAGCATTCGTTCCTCAATTTTTACACGAACTTCTTCCACTGTATAGCCAAGAACTTGCATTTCGCCAAAGCTGGGAATTCGAATATTTCCGTGTAAGTCTACTACAAAACCATCATAGTAAAGTTTCTCTTCGCCTGTAGCATTTAGATTTGCATCATTTATAGGATTAAAAATACCAACCTCATTTTGATCGATTGCTTTCATACGTATACTTAACAAATCATTAACCTGAAGGCGATACGGTTCTTGAATTTTTCTTACAGTGAATAAACTATCTGCGGCATCCTCATTTTCCTGTAAATAAGTCAATTGTTTTGTGGAGACACAAGAGGTAAAACTAATGGCAACCACCATACATAATAACAGGAATGAATACTTCATAAATAGTAGGTTATTTAAGCAAATATAGTTTAACCGCATTAATAATAAAATAAATTTGTTGGTATAATGTATTATTGCTTACACCAGCCCTAAAAGAGAACAATAATAAATTCCTCCCTTTTTGGTTCGGGATAAGAAATTCATTCCATTAATTTCAAAAATAAAACACTCTCTTTAGTGTTGTAGCTTAGGAATTCATTTAATTTGCAAAAAATCTAACTTGTGAATTATTTATCTGTTGAAAATATTTCGAAATCTTATGGAGAGCGTATTTTATTTAAAGACATCTCTTTTGGTATAAATGAAGGTCAAAAAATAGGTTTTGTTGCTAAAAACGGAACTGGTAAAACGTCCATCTTAAATATCATTGCAGGTGATGACACGCCTGATACTGGCAATGTAGTTTCCCGAAAAAACATTAAAATTTCGTATCTATCTCAAGATCCTAAATTAGATCCTAATTGTACGATTGAAGAAATCATTCAAACTTCAGATAATTTCATCATTAATATCATTGCAGATTACGAAAAAGCCTTATTAAACCTCGAGGATACCGAAGCCTATCAAAAAGCTTTTGATGCTATGGAAGCAAATCAAGCTTGGGATTTTGAAACTGTTTATAAGCAAGTATTATCCAAATTAAAATTAGACAACCTTAATCAAAAGGTTTCCACAATGAGTGGAGGGCAAAAAAAGCGACTAGCGCTAGCTAATGCATTATTAGCGCAACCTCAGCTATTAATATTAGATGAGCCTACCAATCATTTAGATTTAGAAATGATCGAATGGTTAGAGGATTTCTTCGCAAAAAGTAACATCACATTATTTATGGTTACTCACGATCGTTTTTTCTTAGAGCGTGTTTGTAATGAAATTGTAGAATTAGACGAAGGTGTTATGCACGGGTATAAAGGTAATTACAGTTATTACCTTGAAAAAAGAGATGCGCGTATCGAAAATTTTGTTTCAGAAACTTCCAAAGCAAAACAACTTTATAAAAAAGAATTGGATTGGATGCGAAGACAACCCAAAGCACGAACTACCAAAAGTAAATCTAGGATTGATGATTTCCAAGATATAAAAAGTAGGGCGAATCAACGTAGAAACGACCATGAAGTTCAGTTGGAACTAAGCATGGAACGTTTAGGTACTAAGATTGTTGAAATGCATTCTGTTTCAAAATCGTTTGGAGATAAAAATATATTGGAAAAATTTGAATATAATTTTCAAAAAGGAGAACGAATAGGGATCATTGGTAAAAACGGAACCGGTAAATCTACATTCTTAAATATGATTACGGGAGGCATTGCTCCTGATGGAGGAAAAGTGGTGATTGGAGATACCGTGAAATTTGGGTATTATACTCAAGAAGGTATACACATAAAGGAGAATCAAAAAGTAATTGAAGTAGTTCGAGAATTTGGTGATTTTATTCCTTTGAAAAAAGGCAAGCAAATTTCAGCTCAGCAATTATTAGAACGATTTTTATTCGATCGTAAAAAACAATATGATTTTGTAGAAAAATTAAGTGGTGGTGAACGTAAACGTCTATATTTATGTACCGTTTTAATTAGAAACCCCAACTTTTTAATATTAGATGAGCCTACCAACGATTTAGATATTGTTACGCTAAATGTTTTAGAAAACTTTTTATTAGATTTTCCAGGTTGTTTAATGGTAGTATCTCACGACCGTTATTTTATGGATAAAATTGTTGATCATTTATTCATATTTAGAGGCAATAGTGTGATTGAGGATTTCCCAGGTAATTATTCCGATTTTAGAACTTATGAAGACAGTAAACCTTCAGAAAGCAAAACAATCTCGAGTGATACAAATGCTAATAAAGGCAATTGGAAAACACAAGATACCAAATCTAAATTAAGCTATAAAGAACAAAAAGAACATACAAAATTAGAGCGTGAAGTAGCTCTGCTAGAACGTGAAAAGGAAACTTTAGAAGGTAAATTTGCTACGGAAGCTTGGGATCCAGAAGAAATTCAGGAACAATCTATCTTATTGCAAAAACTCATACAGAATCTTGAAAAGAAAACCGAACGGTGGTTTTTACTTTCAGATAAAATGGAAAATTAGCATCATTTTTATAAATTGTAAATTCCGTTTTGTTTATTATTTTTGTCGACTGACAATACACCAAATTTAATATGATTATCAAAACAGCATTAATAACAGGAGGAGCTTCAGGCTTAGGATATGAATTTTCAGTACTTCTAGCAAAGGATGCGTATCATTTAATTTTGATTGATATCAATTCAGAAAAATTAAAGGAAACAAAAAAAGAGCTAGAAGATAACTATCCTATACATGTAAGAACTATAACTAAGGATATGAGTATTCAAAATAGTTCTTCTGAGTTATTTGAAGAAATTAAAGAAACTCCTATTGATGTTTTAATTAATAATGCTGGATTTGGTTTGTATGGTCATTTTCATAAAACTAAATGGGAACGGGAAGCTTCTATGCTTAATTTACACATCATGACCACTACTCATTTAACCAAATTAATATTAAAAGGAATGGTGGAGAGAGGTCAAGGAAAAATATTAAACATGTCCTCATTAGCAGCTTTTCAACCTGGACCATTAATGTCTATTTACTATGCTTCTAAAGCATATATGCTATCTTTTTCTGAAGCCATTGCAAACGAATTAAAAGGAACAGGAGTTAGCGTAACTGTACTTTGTCCTGGGCAAACAAAAACATCTTTTCAAGAAGTGGTTTCTCAGGAAGTCGCTTCTCAAGAAGTTTCTGAAAACAAAATAGGATTTAATATTGCCTTACCAGATAAAGTTGCCAAATATGGCTATGACGCTATGTTAAAGGGACAGTCGGTTGCGATACCGGGAACGTTTAATAAATTCTTATCCTTTTTACCTAGAGTAATGCCTAGAAATATTGCCACAGCTATTGTACGGAAAATTCAAGAAAAAAATAGGTAGGATTAAGAAATCCCTTTCTAAAGTTCCAACCCAATACTTCCTGTATATTCTTTAAAAGAAATTAAATTGTTATGTCCACCCTTGGGAATGGTAATTAATTCCTTTTCATCACTCTTAATACGATCATATAATTTGCTTCCTTGCTCATAAGATATGACCTTATCATAGGTTCCATGATAAATGGTAATAGGACAATTAACGTCATCTATAAATTGATATGTTGGAAACTTATAATGCAATAAATATTTTATAGGAAGAAAAGAAAATCTAGAATTCGCTACCTCTTCCATACTATAAAATGGAGCTTCTAAAATTAATTTATTTGGCTGATGTTGAGCAGCAACATAAGTAGCAAAAGTAGTCCCTAAGCTTCTACCGTAAACTGTAATTTCAGGTTCGGTATAATATTGTTGAGCAAATCCATACCATAATGCTGCATCGCTATATAAAAGTTCCATTGATCTTTCACCAAAACTTTTCCCATAACCTCGATAATCCATTATAATGACGTCGTAATCTAAGTCTACAAAATATGTAGCTATTTGTCCCCAACTGTTTAAGTCTCCGGCATTACCATGAAAATACAAAATGACTCCTTTTGAGTTTTCCTTTCTAAAATGAAGTCCATTTAATTGAGCACCATCGGAAGATTTTAAGTTGATTTCTTCAAAGGAACTTTTCATTTCAAAGACATGTTCTTGAGGAAGGACAGACGGCATAAAAATTAAGTTTTCTTGAAAAAAATAAATGACTCCACAAAGCAATCCATAAATATTTAGGAGTATAAATACTAAAATAAATAACTTCTTTTTTAAATTCATTTTTACTTATTTGTAGATTTACTTTTCTCTTCAATCCATTTACTCATATACTTTGTTGCTTGTATTGATTGATGCTGTAAAATTTGACCTATAAAATTTTGTTTTCTATGTTGGACTATATTTTTTTCAAGAACTATAAGTTGACTCGTAAATTTTTCTAAGAACACATTCTTGTTATACCGATTATTAAGTATCGAAATCCCATTTTGCTGTGCTGTCAACCAATTTTCTTTATTTGTAAATAATGCTACGGAAGCATTTACCAGACCATCTACTTTATCTGCAATAGTTCCTGCAAAGGAATAATCTCCTGCAATCCCCTCAGATCCAAGGTTAGTGGTAACAATTGCTGTTCCATTTTTCATAGCATCTAAAAACTTCCCTTTTAAGCCTGCACCAAAGCGTAAGGGTGCTAAACAAACTTTAGCATTTTTCATTACCTCTGAAACCTCTTTTGCCCAACCCTTAATTAAAAAGCCTTCTTTTTGTGAATGCAATTCTAAAATTTGTTGAGGCGCATAAGCACCATAAATATGCAGTTCTGCTTTTGGAATTTGTTTCTTTATCTCTGGCCAAATCTCTTTTTTTAAAAACAATATGGAATCTACATTAGGCGCGTGTAAAAGGTTGCCAATGGTTATAAAATGATTTCTATTTTCAAAGCTTGGTAATTCTTGAAATTCAACTTCTGCTATTTCATTTACTAAAAAAGGTAAATAACACAATAAAGAAGCATTTAAATGAAAGGTGTTTTGAAGTAATTCCATTTCAAATTCCGATATAATTAAAGATAAATCACATCGATAGATACTTGCAATTTCTCTTTTGGCAGTTTCTGAAAATAAATTTACATCGCTTAAGGCAAGTTTCTTTTTTAGTACCTCTTGCCTTGCTTTTCTTAAAAAATGCAAGTCTTCGGTATCTAATATCCGAATAGCATCAGGACAATTTTCAGCTACTCTCCATCCAAATTGTTCTTCCGTAATAAATCGATCAAAAAGAACAACCGAAGGGTTTAATTCTTTTATAAAATCATCGAAGCTTGAATTGTTTAAAACTATTGGTTTAACTTCAACAGATGAGCTTTTAAAAGTTTCTGAATTTTCGGAAATGGAAGCGGTACTTGAAAAAATAATTTTATAGTTTTCTTTTTCAAATAAATAAATTAATTGCATCATCCTAGTTCCAGCAGCAGTTGTTGTCGGCTCTGGAAATGTATGCCCTATTATTAAAAGTGTTTTCAATTTATAAATTGGATGTTAATACAGAAACTAATTTAATGGTTGGTTCTTTACCTTCTAATGATGTCCAAGCAACATATAAGGTATCTCCAACCAATTCCAATTGCGGGAATCCAGAAGAACGCTCACTTCTAGTTTTAGTAATGGTTATTGGTAAACTTTTTTCACCATTTGAAGATACTTTTAAAATTTGAATAAGGGTATCAATTCCATTGGGCTCCATCCAGCTAATCACTGCATTATTTTGATCTATCATCACTAAATCTACTCTTCCAATTGCATTACCATTATCAATTCGAATTGGTAAATCAAAAACTTCACCTTGATCTTCAGAAAAAGATACTTGTACTCTTGGATTGTCGTTTTCAGCTGTAAACCAAGCCACAGCTAATGCATCATTAAATGAATCTATTGCAGGACCATTTACTGGACAACCAGGTATTTTCCAATTATCTTGATATATATTTTTAGGGGCTGTCCACTTTTCATTTACAAACCGAACTATGGATATATCTCTTATTTCGGTATCTGTTCGATCTCTATAAACAACAACAGGTCCATTGGATGTAATTGTTGCAGCAGTATTACAGCATTCGCAAGTTCTATCGTCTAATAGAATATCGTTTGAAATTTCTCCTTCAGCATTTATAAAAGCACCTCTAAGCGTCATTTGCTCATTTTCTTTTGGGACATCTACTAAAGTTCTTCCATCTAACCAAGTAACAAAAAAGGAATCTTTATGATAAGGTACTATGGAAACGAATCCATGCTCGCTTTTTTTACCATCTTGGTTTAATAAAATATTATTTTTCCAAGTATTTTTTTGTTTTGAAAATAACTGTAAACGAATATCATAGGTATAGGTACCTTCTGCTGATTTTTGAAGAACATTTGTTAAAACAGTTCCATTATTCTCTGCGATGGCTGGAAAATCTGCCCAATTTACAAACCAGTCTGATCCTGAAATTATTTCGGTAAGAGCAGTCCAATTAGTACCGTTAAATTTTGAATACTTTAAAGTGGAACTACTATCATTTTTATGAACCCATGACATCAATAAATCTTGACCATTACTAAAGAGTCTAGGTAAAGAGCTATTTTCAAAAACAGGATTATCAATTATAGTTACCAATAATTCTGGTTTTTTAATAGGTAAATTGTTGTTCTTTTTTAGATCGTTTTTACAAGAAAACATCACAAAAATTAACAAGAAAGGAATTAATAGATACTTCATAAAACTTATTTTTTCAGTTGTTTTGAATTTGAATTTTCCATTTTAAAAATAAATACTGTAAACTTCGCTAATGCTGCTTTTGTGTTTTTTTTAAAAACATTCTTAACTACTAAAGCTATTAGTAATCTCTTAAGTAGAGATTTAGCATTTAGATAAACTTCTATTTCCAATAAACATTTTTGTTCTGATATTGGAGTAATGATATAAAATTGATATAATTGATCTACTGGCAATGAACTTTCAGTTAGTTCTCCATAAACAATTTGATTGGCTTTTCCTTTTTTAGTAACGGTAACAAAATCCAAATGTTTTCCATTTATCACACAAACATGCCGAGACCCATAACGCGTTACTTCATTTTCATTGTAAATAAATTCATCGATACCATCCACCCAATGATGGCGGTATTTATAATTGGTAATGTATTCTAAAAGGATTGTAGATGAAATCTGAAATTCTTTTTTGAAAGTTAGATCAGGAGGCAATGTAAATGAAATATACTTTGGTTCTTCAAAAGAATTTATTTGCAAATTTGCCGTTTCAATTTTTGAATAGAAATAATTAATTTCATTGGAATCATAAACATCTTTTCCTTCTTGAAATTGATATAGTTTACTTGTATAATTTACAGGAATTTCGATCCCTTCCATTAAATTATCACTTATTAAAACATAGTTATCACTATCAACAGAGTTTTTTAATAAACGATGTGCTTCTATAACTGAAGTACCAAAAGGCTTATGAGTTCCCTTTACATCAATAAACTGAAGTTCGCCAGCGTGGGCTATAATTTTCAATTGCAAATTTGGTGCTGTTGCACAGGCATTACAAGTACAAATTCTGTTTTTTTCTAATATTTTTAAATGGGTATAGAATGCTGTAAACATATTCTCCATCTGAGCTAGTAGTATTTCTTGAGATAAAATACTATTCTCTTTATAAAAAAATAAGGCATCACCTTCAATTTCTGCCAATTGAAGATTTTGAGTATTGGCATTAATTAATGTTTCTAATAATTCAGATATTACATGCTGACTATGCTCAATTTCAGTATTTTGAACAAAGTGAGTAAATCCCGAAATATCTGGAATAAAAAGTAACGATTTTGGCATTTTCCAATGATAATATTAAGTTACAAGATACTTAATATTATCAAATAAAAACAACAACAAAAAGTGTAGATTAAATTAAATCACTTCAGCATATAAATCAAAATCTTCTGCAGCTGTTATTTTTACAGTTGCAAAATCGCCGGTACGGATATAGCCTTTTTCAGCATTTATTAATACTTCATTATCAACATCTGGACTATCAAATTGGGTTCTTCCAACAAAATAACTTCCTTCTTTACGATCGATAACAACTTTGAACTCCTTCCCTATTTTTGCTTGATTTAATTCCCAAGAAATTTGAGATTGGATCTCCATAATTTCATTAGCTCGCTGCATTTTAACATCTTCAGGAACATCATCTTCTAATACGTAAGCGGTAGTGTTTTCTTCATGAGAATAGGTAAAACATCCTAAACGGTCAAAACGCATATCGATTACCCATTGTTTTAACTCTTGAAAATTTTCTTCAGTTTCACCAGGATAACCAACAATTAAAGTGGTTCTAATAGCCATACCCGGAACTCGTTCCCGAAAATCTTTTAATAAACCGTTTATTTTTTCTTTTCCAAAACCACGCTTCATAGACTTTAAAACTGAATCGGAGATATGTTGTAATGGAATATCGATATAATCACACACTTTAGGCTCATTCCTCATTACCTCTAAAACATCTAGAGGGAATCCAGTAGGAAAAGCATAATGCAAACGAATCCATTCGATACCTTCTACCTTAATAAGTTCTTTTAATAATTCAGCAAGGTTTCTTTTTTTGTAAATATCTAGACCGTAATAAGTAAGATCTTGTGCAATTAAAATTAATTCTTTAACTCCATTTGCAGCTAACTTTTCAGATTCAATAACCAAATTTTCGATGGGAGTACTTTTATGTTTTCCTCTCATTATCGGAATTGCACAAAAAGAACAAGGTCGATCACAACCTTCTGCAATTTTTAAATAGGCATAATTTTTTGGAGTGGTTGTTAATCGTTCTCCAATTAATTCATGCTTATAATCAGCTTCTAATGCTTTTAACAAACCTGGTAATTCTGTAGTACCAAAATATTGATCTACACTTGGAATTTCTTTTTGGAGGTCTGGCTTATATCTTTCCGATAAACAACCCGTAACAAAAATTTTATCAACGGTTCCTTCTTCTTTTTTCTGAACGTACTCCAGAATGGTATTTACACTCTCTTCTTTTGCGTTGGCAATAAAACCACAAGTATTAATAACAACAATGTTACCTTCTTCCTCGTGAACTACATCTTTGTTATTGGCTTTTAATTGGCCCATTAACACTTCGCTATCATAGACATTCTTAGAACATCCTAGAGTAATTACGTTAATCTTATTTTTTTTGAGAGTTTTAGTACGCATAGCTATTACCTGTGAAGACAGGTATCTTTTTTAGAAATTTGTTATTTGAAAAAAGAATCTACAAATTCAATTTTATTAAAAACTTGAAGGTCATCAATGCCTTCACCTATTCCAATATATTTTACTGGAATTTTAAATTGGTCACTTATCCCAATTACCACTCCGCCTTTCGCGGTACCATCTAATTTAGTAACTGCTAAAGAAGTAACTTCAGTCGCTGCTGTAAATTGTTTAGCTTGTTCAAATGCATTTTGTCCTGTAGATCCATCCAATACTAATAATACTTCATTAGGCGTATTAGGTATCACTTTTTGCATTACCCTTTTCACTTTTGTTAATTCATTCATTAAATTAACTTTATTATGAAGTCTACCAGCGGTATCTATTATAACCACATCGGCATTTTGTTTAACTGCACTTTCTAAAGTATCAAAGGCAACACTAGCAGGATCAGACCCCATACTTTGCTTTATTAACGGAACGTCGGTACGATCTGCCCAAACTTGTAATTGATCAATAGCAGCTGCACGAAACGTATCTGCTGCACCCAGCACTACTTTTTTACCAGCTTTTTTAAATTGACTTGCCAATTTACCTATCGTAGTAGTTTTTCCAACACCATTCACTCCCACAACCATAATTACATAAGGCGTATCCTGTTGTGGAGTTTCAAAATCAGTTGCATTTCCAGAATTGGTTTCACTTAACAATCCAGCAATTTCTTCTCTTAAAATTTTATTAAGTTCTTCGGTTCCTAAGTATTTATCTTTTGAAACTCGTGCTTCTATTCGGTCTATTATTTTTAATGTTGTTTCTACACCAACATCACTAGACACTAAAACTTCTTCAAGATTATCTAAAACATCATCATCAACTTTACTCTTTCCTGCAACTGCTTTACTCAGCTTATCAAAAAATGTTGACTTTGTTTTTTCAAGTCCTTTATCTAAAGTCTCTTTTTTTTCTTTTGAAAATATTTTTTTAAAAAAACTCATAATTAGTTTTTCAGAATATTGAAATTATATGCAAATATACGTTTTAGCTATCTTAGAAAAGATAAAATAGAAAAAATAGAAAAGCCACTCTTTAAAAAAAAGTGGCTTTTAATATATTTTAAGTAATGATTTACTTTTTGTTTAACCAATCGTTTACTTGATCTGGAGCCATAATAGACTCAACAAAAGTATATGCACCGGATTTTTCCGATTTTACCATCTTAATCGCTTTAGCTAAACGCTTAGAGCCTGTCTGTAATGATGCTATTGATTTCTTTGCCATGTCTTAATTATTTTATCTCCTTATGTACCGTCATCTTTTTAAGGATTGGGTTGAATTTTTTAATCTCCATACGATCTGGAGTGTTCTTTTTGTTTTTTGTAGTAATGTAACGTGAAGTTCCTGGCTTACCAGAAGTCTTATGTTCTGTACACTCTAAAATCACTTGTACTCTATTTCCCTTTTTAGCCATTATAACAGACTTTAATTATTGTTATGCAATTATTTAGCAAGAAAGCCTTTTTGACGAGCATCTTTTACAACTGCAGTAATTCCTTTTTTGTTTATTGTTTTTAACGCTGAAGCGGCTACTTTGATAGTAATCCATTTATCTTCTTCAGGTAAATAAAAACGTTTTTTAAGAAGATTTACATTAAACCTTCTTCTGGTTTTATTCATCGCGTGAGAAACATTATTCCCAAACATCGCCTTTTTTCCAGTAAGTTCACAAACTCTTGACATCTTAAAATCTTTTAGTTATTTTAAACAGGGTGCAAATTTAATAAAATTTATCGTTACCCGCAACAAAAGAAAATTAGTTTTTTAATATTTCTTTTTGAAGCAATTCTAAAGCCTTAATTGTTGCTCTACCAATCACCCTTTCTCGAGGTTGTCCAAAGTCAAATTTTTCAGTAAAAACTCCTTTCGGACTTGCTATAGAAATATAAACTGTCCCTACCTCATCATCAGCATCTCCCTTGGTTGGTCCAGCATTTCCGGTTGTTGAAATTGCATAATCTGTTTCAAATACTTTGTTGGATTGTATCGCCATTTCTTCAGCAACTTCTCTACTCACAACAGAGTATTTATTTATTAATTTTTTATCTACCCCTAAAACAGAAGATTTTATATTGGTGGCATATGCAACCATACTTCCTTTAAAAAAAGCAGAAACACCAGATTCAGCAGTAATTATTTCTGCAATTTTCCCCCCTGTACAACTTTCAACGATACTTAGGGTTTTTCCTTTTTTTATAAATAATTCTGCTATTTGTTGCACCAATGTTGTTTCACCTTCATATCCAATAGCGATATCCTTCAGTAAAAGATGTAATTTTCCCATTTCATCATCAACAGCATCTCTAACCTCTTTTTCTTTTTTTCCTTTCGAAGAAAGTCTTAAACGCACTCTACCCATAGAAGGCAAATAAGCGAGTTTTATGTCTTCTTGTAGAGCATCTGCCCATACGTGAATTATTTTCACTATTTCACTCTCTCCCATACCAATAGTTAAAAGTGTTTTATGATAAATAAATGGGCGGTTAAATTTTTCTACTATTTTAGGTAAAACTGATTCCTCCATCAGGTTTTTCATCTCATAGGGAACACCAGGTAATGAAACAAAAACTGTATTTCCTTTTTCCATCCACATTCCGGGCGCAGACCCATGTTTATTGTGAAGTACCGTTGCTTTTGAAGGAACTGATGCTTGATGTAAACTTTCTGGCAATAAAGGATGATTGGTAAATTTTCTGTAAAGCTCTTTTACATGCTTTAGCACCACTTTATCTTCAATCAATTGGTCATTTAAGAACTCACAAAAAGTTTCTTTAGTAATATCGTCTTTGGTAGGTCCTAAACCACCTGTGACGATAACGATATTAACTTTCTTCTCTGCATTAGCAAATGCCTCTAAAATGTGAGAACGCTCGTCTTGAATGGAAGTAATCTGATAAACTTGAACTCCAATTTTATTAAGTTCTTTTGAAATAAAAACGGAATTCGTGTCGACAATCTGTCCGATTAGGATCTCATCGCCGATTGTGATAATTTCAGCTAACATCTAAAAATTAAAATCTTCTTTTAATTCATCAAAAACTATTTCTACAGTAGAAACAACTTTTTTTAATTGAGCCTCTATGGTAGATTTGTTTTTAAGGTTTTTGGTCCAAGTCTCTATGGAAGTAATTTCTTTACCTAAATCAAGACCAAACATTTCTAGATTCGGCTTCATTTTATGTGCAAATTGGTAAGTAAGTTCTCTATTATTATTTTGTATGGCTTCTTCCATTGCTTTAAGATCTGGTGGTATTTCTTCTAAGAAAGTTTTTGCTACAATGAGCATGAAATCTTTATCGCCACCAGCAATTTCACTTAAACTTTCTATGGAATATTTTTTATTCATTATTTTACTTTTATAGAGAATACTTCTTTTTCTTCAATAAAACCTTTTAAATTATCATTGGAATTAACTTTAGCAACTCCTGAAGGCGTTCCTGTAAATATAATGTCTCCAATCTTTAATGTGAAATATTTGGAGATATATTCGATTAAAGTATCAATTTTCCACAACATTAATGAAGTATTTCCTATTTGTTGCACTTTATTATTTTTTTCTAATCTAAAATTGATGTTGTTAATATCTTTAAAATCACTTTTTGGAAGGAAAATACCTACAACTGCTGCTCCGTCAAAAGCTTTCGATTTTTCCCAGGGCAATCCTTTTTCTTTTAGTTTTGACTGAAGGTCTCTTGCTGTAAAATCAATCCCTAAACCAATTTCATCATAATATTTATGTGCAAATTTTCGATCAATATGTTTTCCAACTTTATTGATCTTAACCAATATTTCTACCTCATGATGAACTTCATCCGAAAATTCCGGTATAAAAAATGGTTGCTTTTTTAAAAGAATAGCGGTGTCTGGCTTTAAAAACAATACAGGATCTTTTGGAGCCTCATTGTTTAGCTCTTTAATATGCTCTACATAATTTCTTCCGACACAGATTATTTTCATAAGCCTATTTTATTTTTTAATTTGATCATACCTGTTCGCTATTCAAAGAACCCTTAAACGACAAAAGGTTAACACGCTTGTTTTTATTTCGCATTAAATTTATTTTTTAACATATCCAAGCTATTACCGGTTATTGGACCAATATCTTTATTCTTGAACTTCTCTTTTAAATCTCGCAATACTTTTTTGGTATACATTGGAAAATCTGCATTTTGTATCCAGCTAAAATAACCTGGTTCCGTTTTAAATAAATCATTTACAATTTTTCCTTTATGCTTCCCAAATGCAATTATTTCTTTACCTTCTTTATCATAACCTATAAACCCTGCAAAATCTGCAAAATTTTGATGTGAGCTAAAGTTTGATAAAAACGAAATATCATTTTCTAAGTCATCGTATTTATCTAATTGTGCTAATAACACTTCATAAGTAGCCAGCGTATCTGCTTCTGCACTATGAGCATTTGTTAAGTCTTTATCACAATAAAATTTGTAGGCAGCCTCTAAGGTTCTCTTTTCCATTTTATGAAAAATGGTCTGAACATCAACGGCTACGTTCTTTTTAAGATCGAAATCTATTTCTGCACGTAATAACTCTTCAGCTAATAAAGGGATATCAAACCTATTTGAATTAAAACCTCCTAAATCACTGTCTTTAATAAGATCATATACTTTAGGTGCCAATTCATTAAACGCTGGCTCATTAGCAACCATTTCATCTGAAATACCGTGAATTGCTGTAGTAACTGCAGGAATTTTCATTTCAGGATTTACACGCCAAGTAAAACTTTCTTTATTTCCGTTTGGAAAAACCTTAAGAATAGAAATTTCTACAATTCTATCTTTAGAGACATTAACTCCCGTAGTTTCTAAATCGAAAAAACAAATAGGCTTACTTAATTTTAATTCCATAGTGAGATTTTGAATAACAAAGGTATTAAATCCTCCTCTGGAACTAAAGTAAATTTAAAAAGTAATTAATTCTGAAATATTAAAAAGCAAACTAGACTTCTCTATTTACATCCCAAGCTTCCAAATAATCGGCAACTGCTTTTACAAATTGCCCACCTAATGCTCCGTTAACCACTCTATGGTCATAGGAATGTGATAAGAACATTTTAAAACGTATTCCAATAAAATCACCATCTGGAGTTTCAATCACAGCTGGCACTTTCCTAATGGCTCCTAGGGCTAAAATTCCAACTTGAGGCTGGTTAATTATAGGGGTTCCCATAATACTTCCAAAAGTACCCACATTGGTAACTGTATAAGTTCCACCTTGGATATCATCTGGTTTTAATTTTCCACCTCTTGCGCGTTTTGCTAGGTCGTTTACCGCTTTACTCATACCTACCAAGTTTAATTGGTCTGCATTTTTGATCACAGGAACAATTAAATTTCCATCTGCTAAAGCAGCAGCCATTCCTATGTTGATATTTTTTCGTTTTATAATTTTATCACCATCAATCGAAATATTCAACATCGGGTAATCTTTTAATGCTTTTGCAACTGCTTCTAAAAATATAGGTGTAAACGTTAAATTTTCACCTTCTCTTTTTGAAAAGCCATCTTTTACTTTTTTACGCCAGTTCCAAATATTAGTAACATCTGCTTCTATAAATGATTGAACGTGAGCAGCAGTCTGAACACTTTCCACCATATGATGAGCAATTAATTTACCCATTCGTGACATTTCAATAATTTCATCTCCTCCATTAACAGAGACAGGAGCCGCCGGAGCAGCTTTACTTTCTTTAACTGGAGTTTCTGCAACAGCTTGCTTTACTTCAGTTTTTACAGGTTGAGAACTGCGGTTTTCTACAAATTGTAAAATATCCTTTTTAGTTACTCTTCCATCTTTTCCTGAACCAAAGATATGATCCAATTCTTGTTGAGAAATCCCTTCAGCAGCAGCAATATTTTTAACTAATGGCGAATAAAAACGAGTATCAGAACTTTGTACAACACTAGAAGCTACCTCAACAATAGGAGCATCAACAGCAGCAATTATATTTTGAGTTGGAGCTGCAGCAGTTTCTGTTTTTGGAGCAGGAGGTTCTGTAACACTTCCTTCGCCAGCAATTTCTATAACAGCAATGGTTTGGCCTACTTGAATAATATCGTCCACTTCAAAAAGTTTTTCAACTAAGATTCCTGTAACTTCACTAGGAACTTCGCTATCTACTTTATCGGTAGCAATCTCAAGAACTGCTTCATCCTCTTCAATGGTATCGC
The DNA here is from genome assembly GCA_913052585.1 of uncultured Flavobacteriaceae bacterium. Lineage (GTDB taxonomy): Bacteria > Bacteroidota > Bacteroidia > Flavobacteriales > Flavobacteriaceae > Marifrigoribacter. The sequence continues at coordinate 24,268 of CAJXEB010000015.1, forward strand.
CAACTTCTTTAAGCCAACTTGTTAATGTTGCTTCTGCAACACTTTCTCCCATTTTCGGTAACTTTAGTTCAAACTTTGCCATAATAATTTAAATGATAGAAGGGTTTATTTTAACGTTGCAAAATTAGTTAAAATTTATATTTTTTAAACGTCCATTTTCTTAAAAAACGAGAACTGACCCTTTTTGGTCACTTTGATCGCTTCCTAAAATAAAATTACATCCCGGAGGACTAATGCGAAATGCGTTACCATTTCCGCTAAATTTTTTCATTACTATAAATATTTGTGAATATGGCATGTAATCTACATCAAAAATAAAGGTACTGTTTGATAAATTCTCATCAGAAAATATGATCTTAGAACTAGTTTTTATTTCTGAATTATATTTTTCTGAAAGATTTTTTAACAAGATTAGATTTTCAGTTAATACAAAGGTTTTTCTGTTCCTATTAATGTCGTGATGCTCTGTTTTAACACTGCTTTTTGTCTTTTTAGCAATAAAAACACCAATCTTTACGATTGCATTAAAAATCACATTAATATGAAAATGTTTTTTATAAAAAATAAGCATTGCTCCATAAAACCGATCTAAATATGCTGCATCTTTTTTAGTACTTTCCCCTTTATAATGAAGTATCCTTGTGCTACCCAAATAATGATTTTTATATCCTGCTTTAGTTATTTTATAGGACAAATCAATGTCTTCTCCATACATAAAATAATCTTCATCAAATCCTTCAACTTCATTATACACAGTTTTTTTCAGCAGCATAAATGCTCCTACTAAAACCGAAACCTCACCTTGATCGTATGTTTCAATATGATTGGCATAATAACTTTTTCCAAATCCTATTAACTTTAATAATGACGCTTTTGGAGTAGGAAGGTTTCTTTTACTTTCTGGTAAAAAAGAACCTGTTCCGTCCATTAAATAAACTCCTAAAGCCCCAAGATCTTTAATAGATTCCGCATATAACAAAGACTTTATAAAGGTATCTTCTGCAACCGCAGTATCGGGATTAAGAATACAAACGTATTCTCCTTTAGCAATTTTTACCGCTTGATTATTTGCTTTACTAAAACCAACGTTTTCTTTATTCTCAATGATTTTAATCTCAGGAAAAAGAGCTTTAACCATTTGACAACTATCATCTGAAGAATTATTGTCCACCACAATAATTTCTGACTCTATACTTTTTAAACTGCGTTGCACACTTAAAATACATTGTTCTAAAAAATAGCGAACATTATAATTTAATATGACAACTGTTAATTTCAAATTATTAATTTTTTAAGGAAGCTTCAAATGGAATTCTATTTACAATACTTCTACCTAAAGTAACCTCATCTGCATACTCTAACTCATCTCCTACAGAGATACCTCTGGCAATGGTGGTAGTTGTAATTTGATACGCTTCTATTTGTCTAAATATATAAAAATTTGTGGTATCACCTTCCATGGTGGAACTTAATGCGAAAATTAGTTCTTTAATAACTCCTGATTTTACTTTTTCAATTAAGGAAACTATATTCAATTCACTAGGTCCAACACCATCCATTGGTGAAATTTTTCCTCCCAACACGTGATACTGACCTCTAAACTGACTTGTATTTTCAATAGCCATTACATCTCTAATATCTTCAACCACACAAACTATTTGTTCATTTCGGTTTAGATTACTACAGATCTCACAAACTTCTTTATCTGAAATATTGTGACAATTATTACAAAAAATAATTTCATCTCGCATTTGTTGTAAACTTTCTGAAAGCTTTTGAGTATGTGATTTAGGTTGTTTTAACAGATGTAAAACCAAACGCAATGCGGTACGCTTCCCTATACCAGGAAATTGTGCCATTTCGTTAACTGCATTTTCAAGAAGTCTAGATGAAAAATCCATGTGATTTATTGTTGGAGCAAGATAAAAAAAATGCTCCAGATAATATTAAATTACCTGAAGCATTAAACCAAAATTATTTAAAACTATTTTTTTATAACCTTTTTCGTAATAGTACCAGCATCTGAATTGATTCTAACAAAATAAACGCCATTGTTTAATTTTGAAACATCAATTGTATGTGATTGAAAGATTGATATATTGGACTGATAAATAACCAATTTACCTAATAAATCAAAAACACTAAAGTCCGCTTCAGTACCTTTATTAAAATTCAAAGTAATTTTATCGTTGGTAGGGTTAGGATACAATTGAACATCTCCAGCAGTTAAAAATGATTCTGTATTTAAAATATGTGGTACAATAGGAGAAGCCCAAACACCTCTTCCATAAGTACCTGCATAAATTTTTCCATCTGCACTGTTTATTTCTAATTCATTTACGATTACGTTTGGTAAGTTGGTATTATATGGTTGCCATTCTGTAAATGTATTATCTATATAAAACAATCCATAATCCATTCCTAGATATAAACCGTCTTCACCATTATCATCCCAAACTACTGCCAATGAACTAAAATTAGGAAGATTAAATTCATAATCAACCCAAGTTGCTCCACCATCTAAAGAAACAAAAACCTTGCTTCCATTTGAAGTTGCTACTGCAATCATGTCTGGATTAGTTGGATGAATTGCTATGGATCTTATTACTCCACCTGGAGTTGATAGTTGTATCCAATCTGTAGTACCTGCATCTTCAGTCTTATATAATACACTTCCTCTAGCAGCATACAATACTTGATTGTTAGATGCAGCAACTTTTAATTGATCTAAGTTACTACCAAAACTTTGAGAAGCTGGAGTCCAAGAATTACCATCATTGATACTTTTATAAATAGTACTATACCCTAAATAACTTGTATTTAAATCCACTGGATCTTGCTCCCAAGGAGTTACCCAATTTCCTTGTCCAGACCCTGGTTCAGTTAAAGACGACAATGTTTGCCCTCCATCTAAAGACCTGTATAATTGACCTAGTTGGGATGTTCCAAACATTCTATCTGTATTGTCTTTATCAATAAATGTTTCCATACCATCTGCACCAATCCAGTCTATCCACCCATCAGTAGAGTTATAAAATGAAGTGCCATTATCTTGTGATCCTGCAGAAATAACAACATCTGCAGTTTGAGAAACGCCTATTTTATAGTTTTGTCTAATACCTAACCCTCTAGTAATATCCGTATAATAACCAGCTATTAAGTTTGTAGAATCTTCCGTTTTAAAAATACCTCCATCTGAACCCACATACAATGTAGTTCCATCAAAAACTAATATATCAACATCCGCATGACAATATCCTATCCCCATTGATGCTGCAGCACTAGGTATCCATTCTGATGATTGCTCAAAACTTACTCCACCATCCATCGATCTATAAGTTAACACACCTGCAATATGTACTTCGGCAACATCTATAGTACTTACTGTAATATCCATATCCCGAGGTGCTTGACCTCCAGATTGATCAATATCATAACCGAAATAATTATTACCTGCATGCTCTAATTCAGTAAAGCTATCTCCAGAATCAATAGATTTATAAAAACCTCCAAAACTTCCTCCATTTGATTCTACAACATAAACTACGGTATTATCATCTGCAGAAACACCCATCATTTTTGGGTTAGAACTAAACCCTCCAATTGCTGTAAAAGTTGCACCTCCATCAATTGATTTATGCACTCCATTTCCAGAAGCATAAACAACACTAGGATCTCCAGGTTTAAATTCTACATCATAACTCCTGCTATCTGATACTGGCGAAGTCCAATTTACACCTCCATCATTAGTAACTTTTAAACCACTATTCTTATAAGAAGCAAATATAATATCACTATCTGTTGGGTGAATTAAAATTTTATTCACATTTGTACTATTTAAACTTGCAAATTCTGTCCAAGTTGCACCTGCATCTAAGGACCTGTATATCAATCCACTATTTGATCCGAAATAATAAATATCAGAATCTTGTGGATCTATTGCAACAGAATACACATATAAATTCGAAAAATAATCTCCCATAGGCGTCCAAGTAACACCAGCGTCAACAGTTCTCCAAACACCACCTGTTTCTGCTCCTACAATTATATGATCACTATTAGTTGCATCTACTGCTAATCCAGTAACTCTTCCAACTCCAGGACTCCACGCTGTTGTTGAATTCCAATCGTCTGGCCCCATCTCAATCCAATTATCGGTTAAGGATTGTCTAGTTTCTGAAGTCTCATTTAAATATACATTAAAACTTTCTACTTCAGCTAAAACATCGGTAATAGCAGGAAGTCTTCCATCTGCATTCATCGTTCTTTTAGACATATACTCCCAACGTTTAAATTGAGTATATCCAGTTCCTTTCCCTTTATCAAGATCAACAAAGTAAGCTTCACCATTATCTATAATTTCCTGAACGGTGTATGTTCCCGCTTCAATCATTTCAAGATATTCTTGAGAATGCGCTGTTGTCATCCCTATAAAAAGAGCAACCAATATTAATAATTTTCTAGTCATAGCAATAAATTTTAAATAGTTTTTTATAAAATATGTAACATCACAATGTTTCATTAAAAAATTCACTAAAACATTGTGATATTAATTAACTATTCTTTTACAATTCTCTTAGTAAAAGTACCTATTTCAGAATCTATAGTTATAAAATAAATTCCAGTATTTAAACTTGAAATATTCATAACATATACTTCAGATACTGAAATAGCTGTTTGTTTTTGAATTAATTTCCCCATAACATCAAATAGTTGAATAGATATCGTTACCTCCCTAGGAAAAGAAATAGCTATTGTTTCATTAGATGGATTTGGATATAAAGTCACGTTTTCACTTGTTAAAAACTCTTCTGTAGAAAGTACTTCAACAACAGTTACTATTGCTGTACAAGTTGAAATATTTCCATTATTATCAGTTAACGTTAAGGTTACAGTGTTCTCCCCTAAATCTCCAATATTAAAACTATTTGGAGACACTGTTTGTGAAGCTATTCCACAGGCATCAGTTGAGCCATTATTAATATCGCCACCCGTTATTGTTGCATTTCCATTCTCATCAAGTAAAACAGTAATATCTTGACAATTTGCAACTGGATCAACATTATCTTCTATGGTAATTATTGAAGAACACGATTCTGAATTTCCTCCAGCATCAGTAATCGTTAAAATTACTGTATTTGTGCCTACATCATCACATTCAAACGTATCAATATCTAATGAATACGTGTCAATTACACAATTATCATTTGATCCATTATCAACTTGTGTTGGTGTAATTGTTCCTTCTCCATTTGCATCTAATTGAACAACTAAATTCTGACAAATAATTGTTGGAAAAATAGCATCTTCAACTGAAATAGTTGCAATACAACTTTCAGAATTACCATTAACATCTGTAACAGTTAATGTAACAGAATTAGTCCCTATATTATCACAGTTAAACGTGTCATTATCTAAAACATAAGAATCAATCCCACAAGCATCATTTGAACCATTATCAACTTGCGAAGGAATAACTGTCGCATCTCCATTAGGATCTAATTGAACAGTAATATCTTGACATATTACCAAAGGCGAAGTATTATCTTCTACCGTTACAATTGCTGTACAGCCATCAGAATTACCATTAACATCTAATACTGTTAAAGTGACGGTATTTGAACCAATATTATTACAATCAAATATAAGAATATCTAATGCATAAGTATCAATTTCACAATTATCAGAAGAACCATTATCAATATCATTAGGTGTTATCATAACAGATCCTGACGCATCTAATTGAACTGTAATATCTTGACAAATTACTAAAGGCGAAATAGCATCTTCAATGGTTACAATAGAAGTACAGGTATCCGTATTACCAGCGGCATCTGCAACTGTTAAAACTACAGAATTAGCACCTATATCATTACAATCAAATGTGTCATTATTAATACTATAATTAACAATTCCAATATTATCTGTAGACCCATTATCTAAATCATTTGAGTTGATTGTAATAGTCCCAGAGGCATTTAATTGTACCGTTATATTATTACAATTTGCCACAGGAGAAGTTGTGTCTGCACTGTTAAACAATGAAGTTTCCCAAATTCCTCTACCAAAAGTACCTACTCTTATTTTTAAGTTGGCATGATTTATTTCAAGATCATAATTTGGAACATTAGGCAAGCCTGTATTAAATAAAGTCCAAGCTGTTATATCCGACTTATAATAAACTCCAACACTCATACCAATATATATTGCATCTGCTGGTGATCCACCAGTATTTTCAAATGCTACACTTAAAGCTGGGACATTGGGTAATGATCCAGAAACATTGGTCCAACTCGTTCCAGCATTTGTAGATTCATATACTTTTTGTCCAGAAGTATATCCAGCAAGGGTAACCCATAGTCGGTTGGCATCTAATGGATCTAAAGCAATAGAAGTTATCGTTAAATTAGGCCAAGGTCCTGTTATTGTTGTCCAAGATCCACCCGTATTTGAAGATGTTTGTATAGCATCTCCATTAGCCGCATAAAGTCTTGCAGAATCATTGATTCCAACTGCTAATGCTCCTCTACCATCAGAACCTAAATTGGTCCAGGTTGAACCCATATTAGTACTTCTATAAACGTCACTATAACCTCCATAAATAATACTTGGATTGGTAGCATCCATTGCATAAGGAGTTACCCAAGCACCTGTAGAACCCGATGGTTTTATATTTGCACCAGTACTTCCTCCATTAGTAGATCTTCTTAAACCTCCATTTTGGTAACTATAATATATGATATCATTATTATTGTAATCTATCATACAGTCCATACCATCAGCACCATAAATATGCTGAATATTAGGAGTGCCTGTATATTTATTAGACCCATTATCTTGAGCGCCACCAACCAATAAATTTTGATTATTTTCTACACCAGCAATTTTATAAAACTGCATAATTTGTAAGCCATCCCAAATATTTGTCCAGTTTTGCCCATTGTCTGAACTAACTGATATTCCTCCATCGCTTCCACAATACAACTTATTATCAATAGTATTATATACCAATTCATGAATATCTGCATGTACATATTCAAAACTTCCTGAAGGTTCCGACCAACTAGTTAGACAAGTGTTTGAGGAACCCCCATTTGTAGATCGCCACAAATTTACTCCACCAGTAATAGTATTTTCAGCATTTGATGGATTCACAGCGATTGCTAAATCATACCAAGATTGACTATTCGAATCATTACCTGTTGTACTATAGCCTAATACATTAGGTGTTGTAGACATTGCATTAAATGTTAAACCAGAATCTGTGGAGCGGTACAAACCTTTAAAACTATTAGTTCCTGAGGGACCCGCTAAATAATAAACATAATTACTATTTGCTGCACTTACACCTAATTCAATTCTATTTTCTCCTGAAGGTAACCCTGAATTTATTAATGAAAAAGAATTTCCAGAATTGGTAGAACGATAAAAGCTATTAGATGTAGAAGCGTACATTATTGAAGTGTCTCCTGGTTTAAATTCAAGATCTCTAAAACTTCCACTTTTTACATTGGTCCACGTTGCCCAACCATCGGTAGTTTTTAAAATCCCTACTGTAGTTACAGCAAACATAATACTACTATTAGAAGGGTGCATTAATAATTTATACCCTCTATTGAAATTGGTAACATTCCAACTAAGACCAGTAGTTGTCCAAGTGGATCCTCCATCTGTTGATTTCATAACTCCAATAGATTGCGTGTCAGCAGCATCTCCATCACCTGTTAAAATATAAACAGTATTTGGATTTGTATGATCTACAGCTATTCCAGACACACCTAAACTAGCTAAGGTATCTGACATTGGAATCCAAGTACTTCCACCGTCAGTTGTTTTCCACAATCCTCCTGCAGGAACGCCAATATATATCGTATTTACATCAGTAGGGTGAAAAGCAATTACATTTACTCTCCCTAATCCACCATTATAACCACTATTCCCATTTGTATAACTTGTTGGACCAATGGGAGACCATGTTCCTGATGACCTTTCTAAATTTAAATTTTCTGAATTTAAGTTGGCAATTTCATCCAAATTTAATTTACTAAAATTTTGAATTTTTCCATTTGCATTAACCTTTCTCTCTATATGATACTCCCAACGTTTATATTGTTTATAACCACTTCCTCTACCCTTATCTCGATCGATAAAATAGGTGTTTGCGAGTTCTTGAATTTCTTGTAGTGTTGTGTTTTCATTGGGGTTTTGAATTAATTCTAAATATTCCTGTGAATGGACCGTAGGTAATCCCAATAAAAACCCAAATAAAAAAAGTAATTTTAATTTCATAACTTTATTTTTTTTAGATTTTTTATGTAAATCACTGATTTTCAGTGACTACCAAAGATAATGAAAAAATAAGAATCTAGTATTACAATCTTTGTATTTTTACAAAAATTAAAAATACCTAAATGCAACCCACCCATATAATCTTACTGATCGCAATTTATTTTGGCGTATTAATTTTAATTTCTTATTTAACTGGCAAAGAGGATTCTAACGAAGCATTTTTTAAAGCCAATAAATCTGCTCCTTGGTATTTAGTTGCTTTTGGAATGATAGGCGCTTCCTTATCTGGAGTTACTTTTATTTCGGTTCCTGGTGCTGTTGAAGCAAAACAATTTGGGTATTTACAGGTAGTTTTTGGATATTTTTTTGGATATCTAGTTATTGCATACGTTTTACTTCCTATTTATTATAAATTAAATCTTACCTCCATTTACACTTATTTAAGAGATCGATTTGGAAACACAAGTTATAAAACAGGATCTATTGCTTTCCTAATATCAAGAGTTATAGGGGCAGCATTTCGATTGTTTTTAGTTGCAAAAGTGTTGCAACTCTTAATTTTTGATTCTTTAGGAGTCCCTTTTTCAGTTACCGTTATTATTACTGTTGCTTTAATTTGGCTTTACACTTTTAAAGGAGGTATAAAAACGATCATTTTCACAGACACCTTACAAACATTTTTTATGCTTGTTTCTGTAATTGTAACCATTACTTTTTTAGCAAATGCATTGGATCTTACTAGCTTTTCTGAAGTATACACTAATGTTAAAGAAAGCGCTATGAGTAAAGTATTCTTTTTAGACAACATCAATGACCCTCAGTATTTTATAAAAAGTTTTTTAGCTGGAATGTTTATATCCATAACTATGACAGGCTTAGACCAGGATATGATGCAAAAAAACCTAACTTGTAAAAACCTTAAAGAAGCTCAAAAAAACATGGTTTCTTTTAGTGTGGTTCTGGTTTTTGTAAATATTTTATTCCTAGTTTTAGGTTTGTTACTTACTCAATATGCTACACAAAATGGAATAAATGCAGCTAAAGATGATTTATTCCCAACGATAGCAATGCTTCCAGAAATAGGAATTATGACCTCTGCATTCTTTTTATTAGGCCTGATAGCAGCCGCTTATTCTAGTGCAGATTCTGCACTTACTTCATTAACAACTTCTTTTTGTATTGATATTATTGAACTTGACAAAAAACCCAAGGAACAACAGAAAAAAGTTAGAAAGAAAGTTCACGTACTGGTTAGTATTGTCTTGATTGTAGTTATTATTTTATTTAATTCTCTTTTTACAGATGTTTCGGTAATATGGGAATTGTTTAAAGCAGCTGGATATACCTACGGACCATTATTAGGATTATTTGCATTTGGAATTTTAACAAAATCGCAAATCAAAGACAAATATGTTTGGGTAATTGCTGTTATAGCTCCTATTGTATCGTTTATAATTAATCAATACTCTGTAGATTTATTAAATGGCTATCAAATAGGATTCGAAATATTAATAATCAATGGATTATTAACTTTCTTAGGATTAATATTGATTCGTAGACAGCAAAACTAAGGTACAAGCTTCTTCGTATTCTATATTATGTTCAATTAAAATATTATAAAATTCTGAATTTTCTGTACCTGGGTTAAATAATACTCGTTTCGGTTTTAATGAAACTATGTAATTATAAAACGCTACTTGCCGCTGTGGATTTAAATACAATGTAACTGTATTGATGTTTTCAAACGATTCATTGTTCTTTATAATTTCTACTCCAGCTACTTCTCCAATCCTTAATCCAATAGCTACAACTGGGTGTTCATGGGCTACTAATTTATGAATCGCTTTATAAGAATACCTTAAAGGATTTAAACTAGCACCAACTACAAGTGTTTTCTTCATTTATATAATTTTATAATACAATACTATGTTAAAGATATAAATATATGTAACAATTACTATTTAGTTACGTCTATAAAGTAGAAATGTTTCTCTCTTTACTGCGTATTTTTTACGTTGATGGTTAGTGTTAATTTTCGCAGTGAAGTATCAAGCCCAAAGTCATTCTTTGGGCTTATTTGTTAAAGTATGTTAAAAGGCAATTATCTCCGTAACATTTTTTTTCTCAGCTCGTCTTATTTTTAAATCAAATCATATTGAGTTTCCCTTTTTGGCAAATCCAATACAATTAACATCAATCAATCAAAAAATGAACAAATTTTACACTGCATTAGTGATAATGCTTAGTTTGTGTACCTATGCTTTTTCCGGTCCAAACCCAGACAAAAACGGTTCCATTTCTGGAACTGTAATCGACAAAAATCTTCAAGAACCCATTCCTTATGTTTCGGTTGTTATTAAAGACCTAAACAATAAAATCATTACGGGTGGTATTACCGACGAAAATGGAGAATTTAACATTACAGACATTCCGGAAGGAAAAAGCAAACTTATTATTCAATATATAGGTTATAAAATCTATAACTCAGAAATTAATATTACTAAAGGAAATTGGAAAATAAAATTGGGTAGTATAAAATTAGAAGAAGACGTCGAAGCTTTAGATGAAGTTGTAATAAGAGCTGATACCTCAACGATTCAACAAAAAATAGATCGAAAAGTAATTACGGTTGGTAAAGATTTAATTACTGCTGGACCTACTGCTTCAGAATTAATGAACAATCTACCTTCCGTAAATGTAGATCCCCAAACGGGAGATATTTCTATGAGAGGTAATAGTAATGTGCAAGTAATGGTTGATGGAAAGTTAACCAATGTACCTATTGCACAATTATTAAAACAAATTCCGTCTACAGCGATTAAACAAGTGGAATTAATTACCAATCCTTCCGCTAAATATAACCCTGAAGGAATGAGTGGAATCATTAATATCGTACTTCATAAAAATATAAAGCTAGGATTAAATGGATCTGCTAGTGTAGGCCTTACTTATGAAAAACAAGCAAAATTTAATGGATCATTAGATTTAAATTATCGAAATGGGAAATTTAATATTTACGGTAATTATGCAAATAATGTCTCTAAAAACGAAAATTATGGAAACATTTACAGACCAAATGATAATTCGGAACAGAAATTCTTTTTCTTAGATGATACTAGATCTAATATATTTAAGGCGGGTGTTGACTTTTATTTAAATGATAAAAATACTATTTCAGTATTTACTACTCAAAACTTGTATGACGGCAAATTTAGTGGAGATGTAGATATTCAGTATTATGATGAGCCACAATTTAATCAAGGACAACTATTTTCAAGTGACGGAGGCAATACCTCCTCTACCTATAATTTTGATTATAAACGTGATTTTGAAAAAGAAGGGCATCATATAGAATTAGAAGCTAATTTTAATACATACAATAGTGACGATGCTTCAGATTTTAATTTTTCGGGAGCAGCTCCAATACCAAATTATAAAGATTTTATAGATGTAAAAAGTGAAAGGCTAACTGTAAATTTAGATTATGTAAATCCGTTAACGGAAACATCTAAACTTGAATTAGGCGCCGAAGCTCGTTTATATAATACCCTCCAAGATTATAGTTCTACAGGGTTTACTTATAACTCAAATGGGGATTTAGCACCAACATCAAGTACAAAATTTGATTATACTCGAGATATTTATTCTGCTTATGCTACCTATGGCAATAAATATGAAAAATGGTCTTATCAAGCAGGACTTCGTGTGGAAACTGTAGAAGTAAAAGCAGATACAAACGCAGTTAAATCCTTTAGTAATGATTATGTCCAGCTATACCCGTCTGCATATGTAACCTATACACCAACGGAACAAAACCAATATCAAGTTAGTTATAGCCGCCGAGTTGATAGACCTGGAATTAGTCAAGTAAATCCAATTAGAGAATGGAGCACTCCTTTGATTTCATCTTTTGGAAACACACAATTACAACCACAATTCACAAATTCTGTTGAAGCTAATTATACCAGAAGTTTAGAAAACGGAAGTATTACTGGAGGTGTGTTTTACAGATCTATTAATGATGAAATTAATAGAGCAGTATTTATAGACCGAACCGATTTTAATAAAGTGATTTTAACCTTCGATAATTTTGACAATACTTCCGCTTATGGAGTTGAAGTATCAAGTAATTACAAACCTACCAAATGGTGGAGTTTTAATGCAAGTTTCGATTTATACTCACAAACGCAAACTGGAATAACAGAAACTTTAGATAATACAGGTGACAAACCCCCAACCGAAGCAAATATTATTACTCAAAAAATAGAAGTAGACAATGTGGCTTGGAACTTTAGAATGTTTAATAACTTTAAAGTAACTAAAAATCTTACGCTGTCTGCATTTGGCTTTTATCGCGGAGAAAACAAGGGATTACAATTTAAAGTGGAGCCTATGTACTTTGTTAATTTAGGAGCTAGATATGATCTTTGGGATGGCAAAGGAACGTTTAGCATTAACTATAACGATATTTTTAATACCATGAAATTTGCTTTTGAAGGCAGCAGTCCTTATCCACAAGTTGGAGAGTTTAACTGGGAAAGCAATACGGTTTATGTTGGATTATCTTATCGTTTTGGAGGCGGAAAATATAGTGCGAAGTCTCGTAAAAGTAGAGACAACAATGAAAAATCTGGAGGCGGAGGATTGTTTTAGGTTAAGATTCTGTTAAATGAATAAATTAAATGAAACATTTTAGACTTTTATAGATCTATATATAAAACAATCTTATTTATGATTTATTTGAATTAACCACATATAATAAACAGTAAATAGTATTGAAAAAGCCTTTTGATTTAAAATCAAAAGGCTTTTATAATTTTTTGGGTTTTATCCTACCATCTTATAATAGCACTACCCCAAGTAAATCCGCTACCAAAAGCAGCTAATACCACTAAATCTCCTTCTTTCACTTTTCCTTCTTCGTGAGCTTCCGTTAATGCTATTACAATAGAAGCTGCTGTAGTATTACCATATTTTTGAATATTATTATAAACCTGATCATCTCTTAATTTAAATTTTTTCTGAACAAATTGAGAAATACGCAAATTCGCCTGATGCGGAACTAGTATATTTATATCTTCTGGGGTTAAGCCATTGGCAATAAGGCCTTCCATTATTACTTCAGAAAAACGAACCACTGCATTTTTAAAAACAAAAGTGCCATTCATATAAGGATAATAAGAAAGATCGTCTGGATTACTTAAAATTTCTGGAACCCAATGAGCAATACTAGGCGCTTCCACGGCTAATTCTTTTGCATGCTTCCCTTCACTGTGTAAATGTGTAGATAAAATCCCTCTTTTGTCATCATTACTTCTTGTTAAAATTGCTGCTCCTGCTCCATCACCAAAAATTACAGAAACTCCTCGACCACGATCTGAAATATCCAAAGCTCCTGAATGAAATTCAGATCCTATCACCAAAATGTTTTTATACATTCCCGTTTTTATAAACTGATCGGCCACCGATAAAGCATATACAAAACCTGAACATTGATTACGCACGTCCAAAGCTCCAATCGTTGGCAAATCCAACATATCTTGTATTTGCACACCACAACCAGGAAAATACATATCGGGACTTAATGTCGCAAAAATGATGAAATCGATTTCATCTTTATCAATACCAGCTTTTTCTATAGCTATTTTGGCAGCTTTTGCACCCATAGTTGCAGAAGTTTCACCACTACCTTTTTTAATCCACCTTCGTTCTTTTATACCAGTTCTTTCTTGAATCCACTCATCGTTAGTGTCCATCAATTTTGAAAGCTCATCATTGGTAACTATATTTTCTGGAACAAAATGTCCCAATCCTGAAATTCTCGATCTATACATTTAAAATTATTAATTCCATTCTCATTTAGTTGAGAATTTCGAGTCTAAATATACTTATTAAGTATATAATGGAGTATAAAATTACCATGTTATAGTATGCATGCATAGTATCTTAGAATAATCTCTTGCCAAGTTGGCAGTTATTAATAATTGGTATTTTTTTTGACTAGTAGTTATTATAAAAATTAACATAATTTAAATTTCATAAAAATGAGTAAAGGAACTATTAACGTATCGGTTGACAATATTTTTCCGCTAATTAAGAAGTTTTTGTATAGCGATCACGAAATTTTTCTAAGAGAATTAATTTCAAACGCCACAGATGCTACCGTAAAACTTAAGTATCTAACTAGTATTGGTGAAGCCAAAGTAGACTATGGCAATCCAATGATTGAAATAAAAATTGACAAAGAGAATAAAAAGCTTCATATCATCGACCAAGGAATTGGTATGACAAAAGATGAAATTGAAAAATATATCAATGAAATTGCATTTTCTGGAGCCGAAGAGTTTTTAGAAAAATACAAAGACGAGTCTGGAGATGACAAAGGAATTATTGGTCATTTTGGATTGGGTTTTTATTCTGCTTTTATGGTAGCAGAAAAGGTGGAAATTATTTCAAAAAGTTTTAAAGACGAACCTGCTGTTCATTGGGAATGTGATGGTTCTCCAGAATATGCTACCGAAGCGTCGGACAAAACAGATAGAGGGACAGAAATTATTCTTCATATCGCAGAGGATTCTTTAGAGTTTTTAGAAGAGGCTCGTATCAACGAATTGTTAGTTAAGTATAATAAATTCATGCCGATTCCAATTAAATTTGGAATGCGCACGGAAACACTTCCAAAGCCAGAAGGTGCAAAAGAAGAAGATGCAGCTCCAACTGAAGAAGTAGATAATATTATTAATAACCCTAGTCCTGCTTGGACTAAACAACCAGCGGATTTAAATCCTGATGATTATAAAAGTTTTTATAGAGAATTGTATCCTATGCAATTTGAAGAGCCACTTTTTAATATTCACCTTAATGTAGATTATCCATTTAATCTTACGGGAATCTTGTATTTTCCAAAGATGACGAATGATATGAATTCGCAAAAGGATAAAATTCAGTTATATCAAAATCAAGTTTTTGTAACTGATAATGTGGAAGGAATTGTTCCTGAATTTTTAACGATGCTTCGCGGAGTTATTGATTCTCCAGACATACCATTAAATGTTTCCAGAAGTTACCTTCAAGCAGATGGTGCTGTAAAAAAGATTTCAAGTTATATTACGCGTAAAGTAGCTGATAAACTAAAAAGCTTATTTAATAGTAATAGAGAAGAATTTGAGCAAAAATGGAATGACATTAAAATTGTTATTGAATACGGAATGCTTTCAGAAGATAAATTCTATGAAAAAGCACAAGCATTCGCTTTATTTCCAACGGTAGATAATACCTACTTTACTATTGAAGAATTAAAAGAAAAAATAAAACCACTACAAACCGATAAAGATGATAAACTAGTGGTGTTATATGCTTCAAATAAAGACGAACAACACGCTTATATTGATGCAGCAAAAGAAAAAGGATACGAGGTATTATTTTTAGACTCTCCTATCGTTTCTCATTTAATTCAAAAATTAGAATCTACAGAAGAAAATGTAGTTTTTGTAAGAGTAGATGGAGACCATATCGATAATTTAATTAAGAAAGATGAAGAACAAATTTCTAAATTAAATGAAGAAGAAAAGAAAACCTTAAAAACGGTATTGACAGAAATGATTCCTCAAGATAAATTTACGGTTCAGTTAGAAGCAATGGATAGCAAAGCCAATCCATTTATCATTACACAACCAGAATTTATGCGTCGTATGAAAGAGATGCAACAATCTGGTGGCGGTGGTGGCATGTTTGGTATGGGTAATATGCCAGATATGTATAATTTAGTAGTTAATACCAACAATGAGTTAATTGGTGAAATACTAAGTACTAAAACTGCTAAAAAGAAAGAACGTTTGGTCAATCAAGCATTAGATTTAGCGCGTTTATCTCAAAATCTTTTAAAAGGGGAAGAGTTAACCACTTTTATAAAACGAAGTTTCGAAATGATAAAATAACTAGATACTCAAAATTAAATATCAAACCCCCTTTCTTAATTGAAAGGGGGTTTTTTATGTCAAAACTCAAAGAAATATGTAGTCAATTTATTGAAACAATTGCCTTTTAACTGTTTTTTTTAAACTTAGCAACAAAAGATAATGAATTTGGGAGAAATAATTGTTTTGTTTAAATACTGGTCAAAGGGTTTAATTTTTTTTGTAATTACTTTATTCTTAATAATAGGGTGCTCTGAAGATACAGTAGAAAAAAATAATTATAATGGGCCATTATTTACCTTACTTTCAAAAGAAAAATCGAAAGTTATTTTTATAAACGATATTCCAGAAAGTCCACAAATGAATATTATTGTCTATCCATCTCTATATTCTGGAGCAGTTGTGCCTGTTTGAGATATAAATAATGATGGTCTTCCAGATCTATTTTTTACTAAAAATTTTGGAGATAACCATCTTTATGTAAACAAAGGAAATCTTGTTTTTGAGGAAATAGGGAAAGAAGCTGGTGTAGTTGGAAATTGGGGTTGGGCAACAGGAAGTAGTATGGTAGATATAAATGGTGATGGATATCTTGATATTTACTTATCAAAATCTGGAGATATTCAAACTAAGCATAGAAAAAACGAGATTTATATAAACCAAGGAGATTTAACTTTTAAGGAACAGTCTGGAGAATATGGTCTTGATGATGCTGGATATGCAAATCAATCTGTGTTTTTTGACTATGATAAAGATGGGAATTTGGATGTTGCAATAGCAAGGAATATGTATAATCCTGAAGTAGAAACTCCTCGTAATGATGCTGCTAATGGCCTTTTATTAAATCAGGTTTTTTTGCGCCAGGAGATGTTAAATGTTTAAACAGTTTATATATTAACAATATACTTTATTTGGCTGTTGTGAATAATAACGGGATTATTCAGTTTTTTAAAAATATAAATTAATTTTAAAGCAAGTTATTCTTTTAAAGATTTTGCTTTATTGGTATTATATTCTAATCCTGCAAATAATCAAGTGAACCTAAGCAATCCTAGACAAATGGATTTAAACGATGTAACTATTTATGATCTAACTAACGGGAAGAATCGTTCATAAAGTAGATTTAAGCACTATGGGATCAGAGATCACCATTGATATTTCTACCTTAGCGAATGCTCCTTATTTGTTAGTGATTAAAGGAAGTCAAGGGACTGCTACTAAAACGTTGATTGTAAATAATTACTAGTAATCAATAGTAGTTTAATAATACCCCCCCTTTCTTAATTGAAAGGGGGGGGGTATTATTAAGACAAGATCTTCTTTATTATAAATGAATAGTTCAATTTGTATTGTACTAATAACGTAATCATAAGGATTGATTATTGTTATCAAGTTTTTAAATTTTTAATATTCTAGCCTGTGGATTCAAGAAAAAAATGAATTTACCAATTTTAAAACCATAAACTTCCTAAACAGATTCACTTAGTAAAATAGTATTTTATTTGTCTATAATCTCAGATACTCTGAATGTCTTAGAGTTAATTATTAAAATATAGTCATCTTAATCTGTTTTTTTTTCAATTAGATTTTTATTTTAACCACATTAATTTTTTCAACAATTACTTTTTATCGATTAAATGCATTTTAATCAGCTTAAGAGTGGTTTTATTGATATATTGTGCTATCAATATTTTAAATACTAACTAAAAAAAATTATGAAAAAAAAAATTGTAACGTTTATCTCAATATTTATAACATGTTTTTTTTGGCAGGCTAACTCCCAATCTAAACCAGTTATTAAATGTTCAGAAAACATAGATATCCAAATCAATGTGGGAAAAAGAACAGCAACAGTTAACTTCTTAAATTCTGCTGCTTTAGACCCAGATAACGGAGCAAAAGTTCCAGTTACACAAACGAAAGGATTAACGAGTGGCAGTCAATTTCCAATTGGTGAAACTATAATTGAGTTTACCGCAAGGGATGAAGATGGTATTACCACATGCCAATTTACAGTAAATATTACTGATAGATAATTAATCAAATTAAATTTTAATAAATATGAAAAAAATATACTTATATTTAATAATAATGCTTGTTACATGTTTTTCATGGCAAGCTAATGCACAAATACCTCCAGTATTAACCTGCCCAGGAAACATAAGCATTGGAACTGATACAGGTGTCTGTGATGGTACTGCAACTTGGATAGATGCCACAGCAATAGATCCAGACACAGGATCTCCAGTAGCTGTTTCTCAAACCGCAGGTCCAGTTTCAGGTTCTTTGATTCCAGTAGGAACAACAACAATAACTTACTCTGCTGCAGATTTAGACGGTACAACATTCTGTTCTTTTACTATTACAGTAACAGATGATGATGGTCCTTTAGCCGATACAACTCCTTTAGCTGATGCAACTCAACAATGTGGACTTGATACTTCATTACTAATTGCACCTACAGCAACTGATAATTGCGATGGACCAGGAATAGTTGGAACAACTCCCAATTTAACAATAGCTGGACCAGGAACAACTACAATTGTTTGGACTTATACCGATGCCGCTGGTAATTCTTCAACACAAAATCAAGATGTAGTAGTTGCTGATACAGTAGGCCCTATAGCCGATGTAGATCCTTTAATTGATATAACAGCTCAATGCTCTGTTGATACTTCAACACTGACTCCGCCTACAGCAACTGATAATTGTGATGGAGCAGGAATAGCTGGAACAACTACTGCTATAGTAATAACTATACAAGGAACGAGGACAATTGTTTGGACTTATACCGATGTCGCTGGTAATATTACATTACAAAATCAAGAAATAATAATTGATGATACATTAGGTCCTGTAGCCGATACAAATCCTTTAGCTGATGCAACAGGGCAATGTTCTGTTGATACTTCAACACTAACGGCGCCTACAGCAACTGATACTTGTGATGGACCAGAAATAGTTGGAACAACTCCTGCTTTAGTAATAACTACACCAGGAACAACTATAATTGTTTGGACTTATACGGATAACGCTATCCCTACCAATTCTACAACGCAAAATCAAAATGTAGTAGTTACGGATACATTAGGTCCTGTACCCGATACAACTCCTTTAGCTGATGTAACAGCTCAATGTTCTGTTGATACTTCAACACTAACTCCGCCTACAGCA
>CAJXEB010000016.1 GCA_913052585.1 uncultured Flavobacteriaceae bacterium
ATTAGACATAAAAAAACCTCAATATTTTAAAATGTTGAGGTTTTTATTTTTTGATTGATGAAGGGAAATGCTCTATTTTCTGTAACGTCTTTTTGAATTCCATAAATAAGATTTTGAAGTACTTAACTTTTCTGTTAATTGATTATTATTTAGTGTTCTCATGATTGTTGTTTTTCTTGATTGACTTTAGGTTTTTCCTTCTTGTTATTTGAAACGTCTTTTTGAGTTCCAAGTAAAAGTTTTAGTGGTACTTAATTTTTGTGTGATCTGGTTGTTGTTTAGTGTTCTCATGATTGTTGTTTTTATTGATTAATTTTTGTTAGTTTTCTTTTTATTATTTGAAACGTCTCTTTGAGTTCCAAGTAAAAGATTTAGTTGTACTAATTTTTTGTGTGATCTGGTTGTTGTTTAAAGTTCTCATTTTTTGTTTTTTTAAAGTTTTTATTTGATTGTTCTACTAGATAGACGAAAGAAACACAAATATGTTACAGTACTATGCATAACAAAGTAATAATTTAACATATTTTAACAATAAAAGGCTTTATTACAAAGAGATAGAGATAGTTTTGGTTTGTTAATACCTTAATAAAAACAACAATAGTCTACTAACTATTAAGAGTTATAGTCTAATTATTATGTAAAAAACAAGAGTAGCTTCAAATCATTATGGATTTGATATTTTTTATTGAATGTTGTTATTTTTTAATAAACTTTTTCACCGACCTTCCAGCATCGGTATAGACCTCCGTAAAATACATTCCTTTAGAAAGTGCTGAAACGTCTATGGAGTTTAATCCTTGTGAATCTTCCAATACTTTTTTCCCAGTTAACGAATAGATAGTGATAGAATCTATCATTGAATTTTCAGATGAAATGGATATATAATCTGAAGTTGGATTAGGGTGCACTATAATAGATGTTAAATCATTGTCATTTACTGAGAATACTAAAGGATAGTCTCGATAACGAAGTATCTCTCCAGAGGCGCTTACTAATTCTAAGGATTCTGAACCATTTGTTTCATAAATAATACTGTAACTAAAAGTAGCATTAAATAAAATATTGAAATAATCTATTTCAAAATTTTCGTGTGATTGAAAATCACAAAGGGTTAATGTTGCGTCAATATTTTCTAGTATTAATAGATCGTTTGTAGCGTCATAACTAAAGCTTCCAGTAAAAGTATTACAGGCGGCTTCTCCCGAAAATTCTAGATTATTATTAATAGATAAACTCGGATATATATGAGGAGTGATACTTGAAACAGGAACACTGTCTCCTAAATCAATTTCATAACTTGTTAAATACCAATCTGAATATAATCCTCCACTCTGTCCAAATACATTTAACGAGATAAATGTTGCAATAAAAATTAAAAGTAATTTTTTCATAACAGTAAAATTGGGGGGAGCAATTTATAAAGATACTTAATTTGCCTTTATATTTCCTATCTTTGATTGATAAATACTAAATCCCCAATAGTATGTCAGATTTTTGGCTTTATTTGAAATTAGGATTAAACCATGTACTCGATTGGCAAGCATATGATCATATCTTGTTTTTAATTGTGTTGGTTGCAGCCTATAGTTTTAGCAGCTGGAAACGAATTTTTATATTGGTTTCTTTATTCACGATTGGACATACCGTTTCCTTATTATTAGCAAATTATAACGTGGTTTCTGTTTCTAGCAAATGGATAGAGATTTTAATACCTGTTACTATTCTGGTTGCAGCCTTGTATAATTTGTTTACTTCAGGAAAAAATAATCGCAGCGAAAAAGTTGGTTTGTTTTATGTAATTACTGTCTTTTTTGGATTAATTCACGGCTTTGGATTTGCCACCTATTATAAAATGATAAATGGAGACAATGAGATTTTACCTTTATTAGAATTTGCGCTAGGAGTTGAATTTGCACAAATAATAATAGTTACATTGGTTTTAATTTTGAGTTTTATTTTTCAATCTATTTTCCGATTTAATAAAAAAGATTGGGTATTGGTGGTGTCTTCGATAGTGATTGGAGTTGTGATTCCAATGCTTCAAAATAATTGGCCTTTTTAATTTTTTTAAAAAACACCCGAAATTGTCTATTTTTACCTCAATCTTAAAGGAAGAATCGAAAATTTCATATATTCCCTTTAGAGTTAAGGTAGCATCGATGAAAATGTAAGGGATTTATAAAGTAATTTATACAATATTTAACGCCTTCAAATTTTGATTGTGTGTATTTCCTTTTAAATTCGCTTTATATCTTAATAATTCACCTTTAGCTAAATTTTTAATGAAACCAGAAAAACAACTTAAATACGATAAAGCATATCTTAAAATGGCATTGGAATGGAGTCAACTTTCCTATTGCGATCGCAGGCAAGTAGGTGCATTAATCGTTAAAGATAAAATGATTATTAGTGATGGTTATAATGGTACTCCATCTGGTTTCGAGAATATTTGTGAAGATGACGAAGGCTATACCAAATGGTATGTGTTGCATGCGGAAGCAAATGCTATTTTAAAAGTAGCTTCTTCCACTCAAGCTTGTCAAGGCGCAACATTATACATTACGATGTCACCTTGCCAAGGATGTAGTAAATTAATACATCAAGCAGGAATTAAACGATTGGTTTATATAGAGGAATATAAAGATACTTCAGGAGTTCGATTTTTAGAAAAAGCTGGTGTACGTGTTTCACATATAACAGATTTGTCATAACCTATGGGAATTCAAAAAAAATACCTGCCTTTATTACTAGGAATTGCAATTGCTGCAGGAATATTTTTGGGCTCTAAACTTAATTTTAGCGATACTTCAGATAAAATATTTGCAACAAACTCTAAAAAAGATAAACTCAACCGTCTTATAGATTATATAGATTATGAGTATGTTGATAAGGTCAATACCGATAGTATTGTAGATGTTACCGTAAATGGAATTCTAGAAAACTTAGATCCACACTCCGTATATATTCCTGCAAATCAATACCAAGATAATGCCGACGATATGCGAGGAAACTTTGTAGGAATTGGGGTTAGTTTTTATGTATATAAAGATACCATTGCAGTTATTAAAACCATTGCAGGTGGTCCTGCAGAAAAAGTAGGTATTAAAGCTGGAGACCGAATTTTATATGCAGATGAATATAAAATATTTGGTGATTCTATCCCTAGAGATAGTATTACAACACGATTAAAGGGTGAAATTAATAGCAAAGTAGTACTGAAAATATTTAGAAAAGGAGAAGAGGATTTATTGAAGTTTAAAGTAAAACGGAAAGAAGTTCCTTTGGTGAGTGTAGATGCTTCGTATAAACTTACTGATGAAGTAGGATATATAAAAGTGAATCGTTTTTCTGAAACTACATATGCCGAATTTAAAGTAGCACTTGAAACACTAATTGACAAAGGGATTACAGGTCTAGTATTGGATCTGCGAGATAATCCTGGAGGCTATATTTCAACCACTCAACAAATTATTGATGAATTTTTAGAAGACGATCAATTGATTTTAATTACTAAAAACAAAAGTGGGAAAGAAGATAAAACCTTTGCAACAAGTAAAGGGAGTTTTGAAGATGGAAGGCTTTATGTTTTAATTAATCAAAATTCTGCTTCAGCAAGCGAAATAGTAGCGGGCGCTTTACAAGATAACGATCGAGGAACGATAGTAGGGAGAAGATCTTTTGGAAAAGGATTGGTGCAAAGAGAAATGTCTTTAGGGGATGGAAGTGCCGTAAGACTTACTATTGCCAGGTATTATACGCCAACAGGTCGTTCGATACAACGTCCTTATGGCAACGGAAATAATGCATATTATAACGATTATGAAAACCGTTATAATAATGGAGAAATGGTAAGTGTAGATAGTATAAAAGTGGCAGATTCCTTGCGATTTGTAACTCCAAAAGGTAAAGTGGTTTATGGTGGGGGAGGAATTATTCCCGATGTATTTGTTTCAAAAGATACCAGTCTAGAAAACGAAACATTAGAATATATTTCTAGAAGTGGTTTTGCAAGTTATTTTGTATTTGAATATTTGGAGAAAAACAGAACTCAATTTTTAGATATAGCACTTGAGGATTTTGTTGCAAATTATGAAGTGGATGAAGATTTACTTCATAATTTTATAGACTATTCTAGAATTGATAAGGATCATTCAGAATTTATAAATCATTTAGATCATATTAAAACAATCATTAAAGCGAGTATTGCACAGCAAATATTTGGCAGTAATACCTTTGAGCTTATACTTAATAAGGATGATAAAATGATCCAACAAGTACTAGATCTAGAGTCTAAATTAGAAAGAAGTCCGATAGCCGATAACTAGTATTTGTGTTTCTTAGCTATTTTTTTTGAAGTACGTAAAATTAGTACTAATAAAATCGCACAAGCTCCAGTCGCTATTCCAATTAAAGCAACGCCACTTTGACCTTCTATAAGATTTGAAAAGTCTAAAAAAGTAACATTATAAGCAATTAAAATAATTGCTATACCTATAAATATGTAGTAGAAATATTTCATGTGTTTAAATTTTTTGTTTTTTATCGGTCACTTGGAACATCCATATAATCATTTCCTTATGTGACTAAAGTTTTAGAGATGGATGTTTCATAATTAATTAAATAATAATTGAATGTTTGTGGTAAATAGTTTTACAGCAATGGCTAATAGAACAACTCCAAATATTTTTCTAATAATTATAATTCCGTTTTTACCAATTGCTCGTTCTAACTTTCCTGAAGTTTTTAAAACAATATAGATAAAAATAATATTTATAATTACAGCGATAATAATATTTTGGATATCATACTCAGCTCGAAGTGAAAGAAGTGTTGTTAAACTTCCAGGTCCAGCTAATAATGGAAAAGCTAAAGGAAATACAGAAGCTAATTTTGGGCTACTGTCTTCGTCATCTTTAAATAATGTAATTCCTAATATCATCTCTAATGCTAAAAAGAATAATATAAGAGAACCTGCAACCGCAAATTCGTTGACATTTATTCCGATTAAACTTAGTATTTGTTTTCCAACAAAAAGAAATGAAATCATTAAAACAGCAGCAATAATTGAAGCCATTCCAGATTGAATATGTCCAGCTTTTTCTCGCAATGATATAATGATAGGAAGGCTCCCTACAATATCTATAACTGCGAATAAGATCATGGTTGCAGTTAATATTTCTTTTAAGTTGAAATCCATTTTTTTTAGTTTTTAATGTGGCAAAATTAGGTATAATACTATGATAATTGTGTTATTTTCACCAAATGTTTCAACTAGGAAAAACCATCGTATCTGAGGATATTATCGAAAAAGAATTTGTTTGTAATCTTGGTGCATGCAAAGGTGCTTGTTGTATTGAGGGGGAAGCTGGCGCTCCAGTAACAAAAGAAGAGGTGGAGATTCTTAAAGAAATTTATCCAAAAGTAAAACCCTATTTACGACCAGAAGGTATAAAAGTTATTGAAGAACAAGGAACCCATGTGGTTACCGATTTGTCAGAATTGGAAACTCCCTTAGTCAACGGTAAAGAGTGTGTCTATGTTACTATTTCAGATAACGGGACTGCAGGTTGTGGTATTGAAGAAGCTTATAGCGATGGAAAAATTGATTTTAAAAAACCCATTTCTTGTCATTTGTATCCAGTAAGAGTTCAGGATTATAGCGAATTTTCTGCTGTTAATTACCATAAGTGGCCTATTTGTAATGACGCCTGCACTTTAGGTAAAGAGTTAAAGGTTCCTGTTTACAAATTTGCAAAAGAAGCTTTGATACGAAAATTTGGAGAAAATTGGTATTTGGAATTAGAAAAAATTGCTTCGAAACTATAAATTATTTATTGCGTGTGTTTGTTAAAAATTCACTTTCCATTAAATATGTTTTTTGAATATCAAAAGTTTAGTTTTTTCGAAATCACGTTTTTTTTACCTAAATGATCTCTTACTTATATAGTGAAAAAAATTAGCGATGAATTACATACTGATTCATGTTAAAATAGTTTCATTGTTTTCATTGTTTTTATTCTCCAAAAATATCTTTTTAGCTTTTCAATTTTCATATTAGTAAATAAATCATTTTATATTTTGTTGAAAATTCAACTCTATTAATTACTATATTTTCACCTCTAATCTATTGTAAAAACGGAGTCTTTGGAGGTTATCAACTACAAAATGCGAGTTTGTTTATAAAAATATTTACGTTTTATAAGAATCTGATAAACAGATAAATGCAATTAGTGTTTAACAAAATATTTGTAATACGATAAAAATAATTGATGTTGAAAACTTGTTGAAAACCTAAAATATTTTATAAAAAAACACACCTTATTTTCTCCATATTTGTAAGAGTTAAAACTTCTAGATATATAGAAGTAATTACTAAAATTAAAAAATATATAGAAATCACTTCAAAAAAAATGGTACTAGCTGCTATCTAAAATTTTGATTTTAAACATAATATAACACTACAACAGCCAAGAATAGGTATGGAAATTAAACATATAATTAAACGAGATTACGAAACTGATGCTTTCGAACTAGAGAAAATTGTAAATGCCATTGAAAAAGCAATGCTTTCTGTAAATCACGGAACTAGAGAAGACGCTATTGCTATTTCAAAAATTGTAATTGGTACTTTATTAGAAAGAAAACTTAGGGATCCAAAATATATTCCAAATGTTGAGCAAGTGCAAGACATTGTTGAATATAAATTAATGGATAGCCCATTTCATGATGTTGCAAAAGCCTATATTTTATACAGAGATGAGCAAAATCGAAGCAGAACAACCAATATTTTTGAAAAAAGAATTAATTTAAAACCTTACGAATACCCTGAGTTAAACGAATATGTAGATGCAATCCGTCATTCTTATTGGATTCATACAGAGTTTAATTTTACCAGTGATATTCAAGACTATAAAACAGCCTTAACCAATGTGGAACGAAATGCATTAAAAAATTCAATGCTTGCCATTTCACAAATTGAAGTAGCTGTAAAATCATTTTGGGGAGACATCTATCAAAAAATGCCAAAACCAGAAATTGGATCTGTTGGTGCTACATTTTCTGAAAGTGAAGTACGACACCAAGATGCATATTCACATTTATTGGAAATTTTAGGTTTAAATGCAGAATTTAATAACCTAAAAAAGAAGCCAGTTATTATGAGGCGTGTTAACTATTTAGAATCGGCTTTAAAAAACTCTAAATCTGAAGACAATAGAGAATATGCTGAGTCTATTTTATTATTTTCCTTATTTATCGAACATGTTTCGCTTTTTTCACAGTTTTTAATCATTATGGCCTTTAATAAGGAGAAAAATCTTTTTAAAGGAATTTCTAATGTAGTAGAAGCGACTTCAAAAGAAGAGCAAATACATGGAGATTTTGGAATTGACGTTATTAATATTATCAAAAAAGAAAATCCAGATTGGTTTGATGAAGACTATAATAAAATGATTCAGGATATATGCCAAGAAGCATTTATAGCAGAAAGTAAAGTTGTTGATTGGATTTTTGAAGAAGGAGAATTAGATTTCTTACCGAAAGATGTAATTAACGAATTTATAAAACAACGTTTCAATAATTCTTTAGAAAGTATCGGAATCACAAAAATATTTGAAGTGGATGAAGCTTTAGTTAAAAAAACGGAGTGGTTTGACGATGAAATTATTGGAACCAAACATGGAGATTTCTTCGTAAAACGATCCATCAACTATAGTAAAAGAACAAAAAGTATAACCAGTGACGACCTATTTTAAACTATGAACAACAACCTCACAAAAAACCAACAAGACAAGGCCAAAGAACAAACTTCTGAGCAAGATCAATTATTTCAAGCAAGAAAAGGAGCAATGCAAAATGCAAAAAGTAAAATGGACTTACCAGAAATTAAATGGTTAACAGAAAATAGCCGTAAATTTTTAGAATCTGGGTATTTAACTGGAGATACTAGCCCGGAAGAAAGAATTTTAGAAATTGCTCAACACGCAGAAAAAATTCTTGGTATTGAAGGATATGCTGAAAAGTTTTATAAATACATGTCCGAGGGATTTTACTCGTTAGCATCCCCAGTTTGGTCAAATTTCGGAAAAAAAAGAGGCTTGCCAATTAGTTGTTTTGGTTCTTGTATAGCAGACGATATGGGTGATATTTTATACACACAATCTGAAGTAGGTATGATGTCTAAATTAGGCGGTGGAACATCTGGTTATTTTGGGAAAATTAGACCTAGAGGTGCCGATGTTAAAAATAATGGAAGCTCTTCTGGTTCGGTTCACATTATGCAGTTGTTCGAAAAAATGGTAGATATTGTGAGTCAAGGTTCAGTTCGTCGAGGTCGATTTGCGCCATATTTACCAATAGATCACAAAGATATTCACGAATTTTTAGAAATTGGAACCGAAGGAAATCCAATACAGGAACTAACTCATGGAGTTACTGTAGGAGATCAATGGATGCAAGAAATGATTGATGGTGATGTTGAAAAAAGAACCCTTTGGGCGAAAGTTTTACAACGTAGAGGTGAAATAGGGTATCCATATATTTTCTTTAGAGATCACGCCAATAATGGAACTGTAGATGTCTATAAAGATAAAAAGTTAGAAATTCACGGAAGTAACCTTTGCACCGAAATTATGTTGCCTTCTAACGAAGATTGGTCTTTTGTATGTTGCCTATCATCAATGAATTTATTGCATTATGATAAATGGAAAGATACCGATGCAGTAGAGACTCTTACCTATTTTTTAGATGCGGTAATGGAGGAGTTTATCACAAAATTAGAAGTATATAAAAACTCAACAGACCGTGACGATAAGCTTACTTTTACCTTTATGGAGAAAGCTTATAATTTTGCAAAAGAAAATAGAGCTTTAGGGTTAGGAGCTTTAGGTTGGCATTCTTTATTGCAATCTAAAATGTTACCTTTTGATAGTGAAGAAGCTTTTAGATTAAATACCGAAATATTTAAAACAATAAAAGATAAATCTTACAAAGCTTCAGAAGAATTGGCTAAATTATTTGGTGAGCCTGCTGTATTAAAAGGCTATGGGAGGCGTAATGCGACCCTTAATGCAATAGCTCCTACAACTTCTTCCGCTTTTATATTAGGACAGGTATCACAGGGTATTGAGCCAATTTGGTCTAATAGTTATGTAAAGGACATTGCTAAAATTAAAACGACGATAAAAAATCCATTTTTAGAAGATCTTTTACAAGAAAAAGGACAAAATACTACCGAAGTTTGGAAAAGTATTAGAGATTATGATGGTTCTGTTCAGCATTTAGATTTTTTATCTGAACATGAAAAAGACGTATTTAAAACATACCCAGAAATAGACCAAACAGTAATTGTTTATCAAGCTGCTAACAGACAAAACCATATAGATCAAGGACAGTCTATCAACGTGATGGTTCATCCAGATATGCCAGTTAAAGATGTAAATAATATTTATATCACCGCTTGGAAATTAGGCATAAAATCTATGTACTATCAACACAGTATGAACGCAGCTCAAAAATTTAAACAAAAAAAATCTTGTAATAGTTGCGAAGGATAAATACCTTGAAAAATTTAAATTAAGTATTGTCAAAATAAAAAGGAAAGCGAAAGCTTTCCTTTTTATTTTTTATAAAGAAATCTAAGCCCATAAATTATTATTTTTAAAGAGTACGTTTGTACCTCTAACATATTTATAATATGACGGTTTAGAAGGAAAGTAATAAAAGTTATTTATTTGTTTAGAAAGTATGAAATATAGATACTAAAAAAGAGTTAGTTTAAAATATCGGTACCTAATAGCTTATTTTCTTTATTGGTATACCAAGCTCGGTTTTTCGGCATTTTAAGTCCTTCTATATTTTTAGTTTCGGACAATAATATATATTCTCCGTCATTTTTGGTTTCATCGTGATAAAACTGATAGATTTCCATAGCATATGTTTTAGGGTTAAAATAAAAATACCAGACATCCTTACCAACTCCTTCTTCGTAATTCACTTTTAAAACCAAATACTCTTTACCCTTAAATATTTTGCGTTCTATTTTATCTTGAATGATAGTTCCTGGATCCTTTAATTTCATTGGTAAACCATATAAATAAGTATAATAGTTTTTATACATAGTTGCCCTTTCACAGCTAAGTCTGTTATCTTTAGCTATTTCTTCAGAAAATTTTTCATTCCCATTAAATACTATTTTACAACTATCTTTTTCTAAAATAAATTCGGTAGTATTATTCTCTTTTGTTGCTTTCGAATAAAAATATTCTTTGGGAAGATTAATACTAATTTCACTTTCTCTATTAGAACTTTTTAGGATTTCCATAGTAATAGATAATTTCCCATTAAACGAT
The DNA here is from genome assembly GCA_913052585.1 of uncultured Flavobacteriaceae bacterium. Lineage (GTDB taxonomy): Bacteria > Bacteroidota > Bacteroidia > Flavobacteriales > Flavobacteriaceae > Marifrigoribacter. Next base: position 10,350 of record CAJXEB010000016.1, read on the forward strand.
TCCCAATTGTTATTTGGGTCATGGTATTTAATTGCATTTTCTAATAATTCTTCACCTGATAGTTCTTGACTTTGAACGGTATTAAAAAAGAATAAAACAGAGGTTAATAGTATGAAATTTTTCATAATAGATATTGGTTTGGAATTTATATAAAAGTAGTTAAAACAAAAAGCCCCACAATTTATAATTGTGAGGCTTTAAAATAGTTGGTCTTTAACTAGTTTTTGGTATTATAACTATTGTAATATTCTTCAATTAAATTCATAATTGCAGATACTAGATCTTTAGTCTCTAATAACAAACTAAAATGCAATGCAGTGTTTTTAGGACTCACATCTTCTTCAGTACGTGTTCTAGTTATTTGACTTGCAATTTTTACCGCTAAATCATCTTGAGCCTTTTGTTTTCTATTAATTATTTCGCCTAATTTTTCAAACTCACGATTGTTAAATATAGTTTCAATTTCATTTAATAAACCTTCAAATGAGTTGTTAATATCTTGTAAATCTTTAATTTGACTAAATTTCAGCGCTTTATGGTTGTTGTTTACGTGCTTGTAACTAGATTTGGCTAAGAAGTCTAGTGATTGAGTAACGTCTTGTAAATAACCTAAAATAATAATATAGAAATTTGAACCACGTACACTAGTTTCATCTAGGTTTTTTATAAAATAAAAGATGTCGTCTCTAAGTTCATCTACTTCCGCATTTAGCTTTTCAACTCCCTTTCTGCTCTTTTTAAGTTTAACTAAATCTTCTTTTGCTAAACCGGTTAGCATATTAGAGTAAATTTTATTGGTTCTTGAAATTACGTTAGAAATATGATCAGCACTTTCTTGAATAATACCTTGTACTGTTTTGCTTTCGGTTTTCTTTAAACCAGAATTTATTAACGTATTATTCGTTTTATTTTTATGACTGATATAATTTCTAACCAAGATCAATACAGTTATCAATAATAACACAGCTATCATCACTGTACCACCAAGATGAATTAAATAAGCAATAATTCCTGCTGCAACGAATGCACTAAAGGCAGTGAAAAACCAACCGCCAATTACATTTAAAACACCCGCTACTCTATAAACAGCACTATCTCTACCCCAGGCTCTATCAGCAAGAGAGGTACCCATAGCTACCATAAATGTTACATACGTAGTAGATAAAGGAAGCTTCATAGAGGTTGCAATAGATATTAAAATACTCGCAACCATAAGGTTAACCGCAGCCCTTACTGTATCAAAAGCAGGTAATCCATCTCTCTCATCAATAACTTTTATAAATTTTGGTTTTTCAAATCGTTCATCTATTTTAGATTGTAATGATTTTGGTAGTAATGTTTCATGATATTTTGAAATCAAGGTAGTAAACCGTACCAAGCCTCTAGAAACAAAATTAGGTTCGAAACGTTCTTTTACTGAATCTTGGCTAGAAAGATCTATAGATGTTTTTAATACCGCGCGGGCCTTTTTCGAGAACCATAAGGTCAATATCATAACAAGCCCAGCAATGAAAAGTAAAACTGTAGGAGTTGGTACCTTTTTAGACATGACTTCCATGCTAAACTCAGTAGCTGCTACACCTGAAACAGACCAAGCTTCGTAAGATTGCCAAGCTGCAATAGGGACTCCAATAAAGTTAACCAAATCGTTACCTGCAAATGCCATAGCAATGGCAAAGGTTCCAATAATAATAATGAATTTGTAAACATCCATTTTAAATACTTTACTAATTAAAGCACATAATCCTGTCCAAAAAATAAAGGATAATGCAACGATAACTATCGTATTTGAAAAAACAAATTCTTTAAAATCTCCTGATACAAATCCTGCACCTTTTAATCCTTTTATAAAAATAAAGTAAGTAATTGCCGTTGCAGCAATACCGCCAAATAAGGCGGCAACCCATTTTTCTTTTTTCTCAAAATTAAAGGTCAACAATAACCTAGATACCCATTGTACAAAGGCTCCAACCGAGAAAGCGACGACGACAGATAGTAGTATTCCTAAAATAATTTCGGTTGCTTTAGCAGTATTAATGTAGTTACCCAGGTCTGAATATTCTCCAGTTGAATTACTGATTTTTATTAAAGAAATTACCACTGCTGCACCTAATAATTCGAACACAATAGAAACCGTAGTTGAAGTAGGCATTCCTAAAGTATTAAAGAAATCTAACAACAAAATATCGGTAATCATTACTGCCATGAAAATAATCATGATTTCATTAAAATAGAATTCACTGGGCATAAAAATACCTTTACGAGCGACTTCCATCATACCACTTGAAGTTAATGCTCCAAAAGCAATACCCAAACTAGCAACAATCATAATAGTTTTGAAAGAAACGGCTCTAGAACCAATAGCGGAGTTTAAAAAATTAACTGCATCATTACTGACTCCAACTACTAGATCTGCAACAGCTAAGACAGCTAATGCAACAATCATTAAAATGTAAATATTATCCATATTATTTAATTTAAAGTTTGCAAATATCTATTAGGATGAGATATTTTATGTTACCTAAATGTTATTATTAAAAATGAACGTCTAATTGTAATCTAAATCTAATTTCGTCTCCAATACCGTCTAATGTTAAGTAGCTTACATCAGATTGTACTTTAAGCTTGTGACCAAGTATATATTTTGATGTTCCTATAGTATATTGATTAGAAGTCTCCTTATTATTTAAATCTATCGTTGAAAATCTACCTGTAAGTTCCCAATTCTTTTTAAATAAATATCCAGATTGTAAATTAACACCATATCCTTCTGGGACAACATCTCCAGTTTCTGTTCCGTCCGAGTTTTTTGCAATTGGATCCCCGGCATTTCGATTAGAATATTCTCCCATAAAAGAAAAACCTTTATATTTTAATATGGCATCAATAAAAACGGTATTAATATCTGTTTCATAATATCCAATATCATTTGCCATATAAGTACCACGGTTACTTAATGTCTTAACAGCATTGTTATTAAAGTCATAAGAAACACCTACCGCTAATTTAGTAGTAGATTCACGTTCTAAAGAACTTCCTTTATAGTCCCCTTTGCCTTTAAAATCACCAAAAGGTAAAAACTCTAAACGTCCTGTATATTGATGTCCTCCTAAATTTTCTGTAACCACATTTCTACCTTCTCCTTGAGCTACGGAGAAAATTTCACGGATTACAAAGTTTTCTGAAACGTTAAAATGATGTCTTATTTGTATACCTAAATCTCTATCAATATTAAATGCAGCGTTTAATAAAGAACGATCTACCAATTGTAGATTGGCAGAGGATATAACACGCTCTCTATTTCCAGGTAATTTGGTTTGCCCTGCCCATAAAACTAAATTCCCATAAAAGTTCCATTTAATTACGGCATCCAATATATATCTTGGAGCATTTCCAGTATAAATAGATGCGCCAGATATATCTCTATTAGATAAGCCCAACTCTAATTTATACTTAAGTTTTGGAGAAAAGGCAAATCCATCAAATTTTAATCTAGCTCTTCGTACTAAAAAGCTAGTATTTCCTTCTCCATAACCTTCACCATCATCATTCCATTCTGTAGTAGATAATAATTGAAATCTTGGTGCAAATTTCACGCTAAAAGAACTGTCTTTCGCAATAAAATTAATCATACCTTTTCCAAACTTTATGTCCTTAAGTGTTTGAGATTGAGATGTAAGTGTTATTAATAACAGCAATGCCAAAAGGGCAAAGTAATTTTTATTCATGGTAAATCGTTATTAGTTTTTGTCATTGCAAATAACCAACTCCAATGTTAAGAAATTGTTACGTAACTGTAAACAAATAGAGAATAAATTTAAAATTAACAATTTATAAAGAATCTTAATAAGAATAAAATATTATTTTCGCGGCTATGTTAAAATCGTTTGTATATATAATGCTTTCTTCAGTATTGATATTTTCAATATTGGCGCCTTCAGTTATTAATTTATTAACTGAAACAGACACTTATGTATATATAGAAACTACTGAGAAAGAGAAATCTGAAAAATCAGAAAAAGATATTGAAGAAAAAATTATACAACTTTCTTATTCTGATATTGATTCATTAAATGCTTTAATCAATAAATCTTCATTTTATTACATAGAGAATAACTCAAATCACTATTCAAAAATAGTATTACCACCTCCCGAACACATTATATAGTTTTTTAGATTATTAATTATTTCATTAAATACGCCTTCTTTTTATTAAAGATGGCAAACTAACTATATACATTATGTTTAAATATATTAAAAACGACTTGCCAGCAAGTATCGTTGTGTTTTTTGTCGCATTGCCTTTATGTTTAGGTATTGCGTTGGCCAGTGGGGCTCCGTTATTTTCTGGAGTTATTGCAGGTATTATTGGGGGAATTGTAGTAGGAGCATTAAGTGGCTCTCAAATTGGAGTAAGTGGACCGGCAGCCGGATTAGCAGCAATTGTATTAACTGCTATTGGTGCTTTAGGAGGTTTTGAGAATTTTTTATTAGCAGTAGTATTAGCAGGGTTTATACAGATAGTATTAGGTTTTTTAAAAGCTGGAGTAATTGGATATTATTTCCCTTCTTCAGTAATTAAAGGAATGTTAACTGGTATTGGAATTATTATTATATTAAAGCAAATACCTCATTTTTTTGGTTACGATATGGATCCAGAAGGTGATTTTGCCTTTATGCAAGTAGATGGAGAAAATACCTTTTCAGAAATTTTTAAAACGTTCAAATATGTAAGTCTTGGCCCTACTCTAATTGCGGCTATTGGTTTAGCTATTTTAGTATTATGGGACAAAGTATTACTAAAAAAAGCAAAAATATTTCGTTTAGTTCAGGGTCCATTAGTAGCAGTTGTTATTGGAATTATCTATGTGTTAATGACTACAGGAAAAGAGGCTTTTGGTATTTCATCAGAGCATTTAGTAAGTGTTCCGATTCCAAGTGATATTTCTTCATTTTTAGGCCAATTCCGTTTTCCTAATTTTGGTGCAATTATGAGTGCAGATATTTGGATTACAGCATTTACTATAGCTTTAGTTGCAAGTTTAGAAACACTATTATGTGTTGAAGCAACAGATAAGTTAGATCCCGAAAAAAGAGTTACTCCAACCAATCGAGAATTAATTGCACAAGGATCTGGAAATATTATTTCAGGACTTATAGGAGGACTACCTATTACTCAAGTAATTGTTCGAAGTTCAGCAAATATTCAATCTGGAGGAAAGACAAAAATGGCGGCTATAATTCACGGAATATTTTTATTAATTTCTGTGGTATTAATTCCAAAGTTATTGAACTTAATTCCACTTTCAGTCTTAGCATCTATATTATTAGTGGTAGGATACAAATTAGCAAAACCAGCTTTATTTAAAACGATGTATCAATTAGGTTGGAAACAATTTGTTCCATTTATTGTTACCGTATTAGGTATTGTATTTACAGATCTATTAATTGGAATTAGTTTAGGAATGGTAGTAGGTGTAGTAGTTATACTTATTAAAAGTTACCAAAATTCACATTTCTTACATATGGAAGACGTTAGTAATGGAGACAAGAAATTTAAAATCACACTAGCTGAAGAAGTTACTTTTTTTAATAAGGGTGCTATCTTAAAAGAACTAGATCAATTACCAGAAAATGCTTATTTAGATCTAGATGTTCGAAAAACTCGTTATTTGGATAATGATATTATTGAAATCCTCGAGGATTTTTCAGAAAAAGCTAGAAATAGAAATATTAGTATTAAATTAATCTCCGAAAAGGGGATTATTGATAATCCAGATAGCTATATCAAATTTTTCAATTTAAACCCAAAATCAAATTAAAAATGTACACACACACAAAACAATCACAAGCGGAAATGACACCAGATTTGTCATTAAAATACTTAAAAGAAGGAAATAAAAGATTTCAAGACAATGTAAGAATAAGTAGAAATTTAAACGAACAGGTTAAAGAAACTGCAGAAGGTCAATTTCCATATGCTACGGTATTAAGCTGTATAGATTCTAGAGTTTCTTCAGAATTAATTTTTGACCAAGGTATGGGAGACTTATTTAGTATTCGTATTGCGGGTAATTTCATTAATGAAGACATCCTAGGAAGTATGGAGTTTGCTTGTAAATTGGCAGGAACTAAACTGGTTGTTGTTTTAGGACATACTGCTTGCGGAGCTGTTAAAGGAGCTTGTGATCATGCAAGATTAGGAAATCTAACTGCTTTAATTAATAAAATAGAACCTGCAGTAGACGCTGTTTCAGAACCAAATGATGAGTCTTTAAGAAATTCAAAAAACATTGATTTTGTAAACAATGTTGCTGAAATGAACGTTCAAATGTCCATAGAAAATATTCGAAACCAAAGTCCTGTTTTAGCAGAAATGGAAGCTAATAATGAGATTAAAATTGTCGGAGGTATGTATGATATATCTAATGGAAAAGTAACTTTTTTCAAATAGTAAAATTAGATTAGATTTATAAGAAAAAGAGGCTGTTCTATTGAACAGCCTCTAACTCTAAAAATCTAGTCGACAAAAACTAAACGATTTTGAAGAGATAGTGCAATAAAACATATTAATGTAACCTTAGTGTAATGTTAATATTAATAAATTATTATCTATTTTTAAGATATGTTAAAGTGCTGAAAAACAGATGATATAAATTTCAATGTTAAGTTAACGTTAAGAAATGTTGTTTTTAATGTTAAGTTTCTGTAGTTTTGAGTTGAACAATTAAAAAAAGTTTGAGTCATGAAAATTAAATATATATTTATAGCACTATTTTTTATTTCAATAGGAGTTATTGCTCAGGAAAAACAAGATCAATTTATTGAAAGTGGAGATCAAATTGAAGCAATTTTTTATCATGATAATGGAGTTATATCACAAACAGGTTCTTACAATAAACAAAAAAAACTACACGGAGAGTGGATTAGTTATAATGATAAAGGGCTAAAAACTACTGTCGCCAAATATAATAATGGCGAAAAAGTAGATACTTGGTTGTTTTATCAAAACAACCTTATTAATGAAGTAACTTACTTAAATTCAAAAATTTCAAAAGTAAAAATTTGGGAGGCAACAAATGTTGAAATTGTCTCTAATCGATAATTATTAATACAACCATATAAAAAAAGGCTCAGTTAAAAACTGAGCCTTTTTTTATGAATAAAAATTAGTTGAAATACTTATTTCCCTAATTGCTAAAACTTTACGCTGTAACTTAAACTTATTTTTTGTCCAGGACTCCATTTTGAATATGTTTGATTCTCAGCATTATAAGATTCATAAACACTTTCGATATCACTATTTAATAGGTTTTCAAATTTTAATGAAATAGTTGAGTTTTTATTTTCCCCAAAAGTTCTTGATGTATTAAAAAGTAGATTATTGAATGGTAAAGTATAAACATCAGGTATGTCCCCACTACCTACAAATTGTAAAGTTTTCCCTTGAACATTATAGAAAAAACCGGCACTCCACCCTTGATCATTAGAGTAATCTATCCCAATATTTACCAGGTAAGGAGATTGCCCTTGTAACGGTCTTGTATCGTCTAATATTTCTCCAACTCTTAAATTGTCTTCTCTATTTGCTCTTTCGTCTTCACTAAATTCCTGTTGCGACTCTATAAGAGAAAAATTTGCATTTATTCTAAAGTTTTCCCAACCTGAAATAAACCCTAAATTTTTTCTAATTTCAATTTCGGCTCCATAAACAAGGGCATCACCAAGATTTAATGGAGTAAATTGCCCAGATGCACTTCTTATAAAAGAAAGTTCGATAGGGTCTTTAAATGATTTATAAAAACCACTAATTGCATAAAAATCCCCTCTGTCTCCATATTTTTCATAACGTACATCAAAATTATTTATATAAGTTGGTTGGACATTAATATTACCTATAAAAAAAGTATTATTAATTGGGTCAAATATTTCAGCTAAAGAAGCTTCTTTAAAGGAAGGTCTTGCTGTAGTCCTTGCAAAAGAAGTTCTTATTTTTTGTGACCCTTCTTCATTCAAATCAAAAATTAAATTAGCAGAAGGGAAAAAATCATTTTTATCTAAAATGGTTGCCTTATCTAATTTAGTTCCATCCTGTCTTTGTCCTGTATAAATTAATTGAAATTTTTCAAAACGCAATCCAACTACTGCTTGAAACCAATCTGTAATTTTAAACTCTTCAGATACGTAAGCGGATGAAATACTCATTTGAGAGTCATAAGTATCTGAAATTCCTGAATCTCTTCTTACAAATACACCACTATTTAAAGATGCATCATAAATATTTTCATCAGCTAAAATTTGATCAGGATCTCCATTTGCAATATCACTAGCAATATTTAAAATAGGGAAAGAAAACCTTTCAACTACAAATTCTCTTGTTTTATAAGTATAAGCGCCTCCAAAATTTAATTTGGCTTCTTTTCCAAGTAGTTTATGTTTATTAGTTAAATCTATCTTACCCACTAGATTTCCTTCTTCAAGATTTCTATAAATCCTTGTTGGTAGGCCAGATTCACTAGGTTCAATTGTGAATATTTCATCACCAGTTATTTCATTGATAGATACTTTAAAAGGAGTTACTCTAAAATCTTTGTCATATACTAATGCTATAGAAGGTGATAATTTCCAATCTAATGTCCAATTAGATTCTTGACCAATTGAATGTTTTCCGTTAAGCAATAAATTAGTAATAGAACGTTGTGTGTAAATTAAATTATCTTTTTTAATTTGATTTGAATTATCGATTCTATTTTGTTGGTTAAAAATAGAAGCTTTAGACTCTCCGTTTTGGATATGAAGAACATTAAATTTGTATTTTGATTTTTCAGTCTTAAATGATAATCCAGCTATTCCACTTATCAAGACATCATTTGTGCCTCCTTCACCTTGTTGAGTTCTATCTGTTCTTAATTCATAATTAGATTTTTCAACATCCTTTCTGAAAATTTGACCGTCTATATATTCTGAAAAGTATTGAGTTTCATTTCGATAAGAAACCGATGCTATATAACCTAATTTATTATTTCCAACATCATATTGATTTCCAGCTGTAAAAGAAAAATTATAATCCATAAAACTAGTTTCTCTTTGAGCAGCTAGATTTTTAGTAAACCTTTTTGTTAGTAGTTCAACTACATCACCGTTTTCTTGAGGTAAAGGAATGTGTTGTTCTGTAGGTATTGGATTGTCTCTTAGCCCATTATCAAATCCTAAAAAATCTGTTTTACTACCTTTATAAGATAAATAACTTTTGTTAAAATGAAAATCAGGATTATAACCCAAACCTAAAGATGCATTATACTCTTCTCTATTTGGAATGTCTTTAGTTACAATATTAATAGCTCCTCCTGTAAAATCTGATGATTGATCAGCAGTAGAAGATTTAATAACCATAACATTTTCTAAAATTGAAGATGGAAATAAATCTAATTGTAATGTATTCCTATTTGGATCTAACCCTGGTACATCTACTCCATTTAAAGAAGTCTTAGTGTACCGATCACCTAAACCCCTTACATAAACATATTTACCTCTTTGAACTGAAACACCGGGAATATTCTTAACTGCAGATGCTATATCACTTGCACCAGAATTTTTAATACTCTCTAGCGATAGGCCATCCATAAGATTAATAGAGTTTTTTTGTAATTGCAAGACTGAAGATTCAGTACTTCTTCTTAAAGATGTCCTAATAACAACCTCATCTAATTTAGCAGTTGATGCTTTTAAAGTAACATCGACAATTACTGATTCTCCATTCTTTACAATTATTTCTGTTATTTCTTGAGTTTGATAACCTACAAATGAGAATTGTATGGTATAGGTTCCAGGCTCTAATTCTAATGAATATTTACCTTCAAAATCAGATAAAGCTCCATTTTGAGAATCTTTAATTATTACATTAGCAAAAGGCAATATGTCATTGTATTCACCGTCGTTAACAGTTCCTGTTATTAATCCAGATTGTGCAAAAGATACAATTGATACTAATCCTAAGATGATTAAAAGTATATATGATTTTTTCATTGTTGTTTATTATAAAAATAACTCGTTCCAAAATATTTTTTAGAACGAGTTTGTAATAACTTATTTTTTGGTTAATTCAAATAAATTAAAGTGCTCCCTTTGAGTTTGCATAGGTCCATCCAAAATCTGAAAGATTTGCACCTACAGTTTCAGAACCATTAGATACCGCTTGTGCATTATCTCCATATCCTGATACTGTTACATTTTCAGCTTTATTAACAAATATATCTTGTAAGCTTAATGCTCCTTCAGGTAGTACAATTTGCCAAGTACCGAATTCTAATTTTTCAGCATTGTAATTTTCTGCAACACCATCATTATCTAATTCTGTATCAGAAGATTCTTTAAATCCACGAGCAAATATATTATTTGATACTCCCATTGCATTACTTCTATAATCTGCATATTCACCGTTTTCTGTAGTTGTATTACCAATTAATGTAATTCCATTTAAAGTAAAACTACCTTCTAATGCACCTTCTGGCCCATCAATTTCCATTGCGTGATCAGAGATGTCACCTAGTACTACAACAGAGTTTGAAATTGTTCCTGAATAAGCTTGATCTATATCTAATCCATCATCTCCTTGAGCCCATACTAAAGCGTTAGAAACATTAACTGTTCCTCCAAAAAACTCAATTCCATCATCTACATTCCCAACAACTTCTACATTTGTAATAGTTGTTCCAGAACCAACACCACCTAAAGTTAAGCCGTTAATTTCATTTCCTTCTCCAATCTCTGCTCCACCATGTCTAATTGAAATGAAATTAATAACACCTGAATTATCAGTATTGTTAGATCCTCCATATAAACCGTTCGTGTCACTAGCAGGGATTCCTTCTATTTGTGATTCTGAAGCATTTCCTTCTACAGATATTTCTGCATTCCCTAAAACTATAAGTCCACCCCATAATCCTCGGTCATTTTCTGTTAAATTTCCTCCCACAGATTGTCCAATTTGAATATTATCTGCTGTAGATGTGAAAACAATTGGATTATCCGATGTTCCATTTGCCATGATCTTAGCACCTCTTGCTATAATTAAAGCAGAAGCATTTGCGCCACTTCCTGCAAATGCCTTTATAATTGTACCTTGCTCGATGGTTAAAGTTGTACCAGCAGTTACGGTAACTCTTCCTTCTATTTCCCAAACTTCGTCGTTTGTTAATATTTTGTCTGAAGTGATCTGGCCAGTTAGTTTTATGTCAATATCTTGATTTCCATTGTCTGTTGAAATGATAACTCCATTGTCGTCACTGCTGCAACAAGAAAACAGTCCTATTATAATTATTGTCAAAATTGATAGTAATACTTTTTTCATTTTTTTAAGTTTTTGTTTGATTTTAATACTGCAAATAAACCTCCTTAATGTAAAGTTGGTGTTACCCAAAAATTAACAATAGGTAATTTTAAGGTTAACAAATTGTTACTGACTTAACATTTAAATCTTATTGAAAGGGGACTTATAAATAGTATATTGCGTTTAAAATTAAATTACAATGAATTGGGAACAGCTATTATCATTAAGAAGACAAGGTGATACAAATAAAAGATTGCGAATAGAGCAAGACGAAACTCGTTTGGGTTTTGATGTAGATTATGATCGAATCATTTTCTCGTCTGCATTTAGAAGTCTACAAGATAAAACGCAAGTAATTCCATTATCAAAAACATCTTTTGTTCATACTCGCCTAACTCATAGTTTAGAAGTATCTGTTGTGGGTCGTTCTTTGGGAAGAACTATTGGAAAAGCGGTTTTAGAAAAGCATCCACAATTGCATAAAGTTCATGGATATCAAAGTAATGACTTTGGAGCAATTGTAGCTGCAGCTTCATTAGCCCACGACATTGGTAATCCTCCATTTGGACATAGCGGTGAAAAAGCAATTGGAAATTATTTTTTAAACGGAAATGGAAAACGATTTCAAACTCAATTAACGAATAAAGAATACCAAGATTTAATAGATTTTGAAGGGAATGCTAATGGATTTAAAATACTGTCTGAATCAAAAAATGGAGTAGAAGGGGGATTGCGTTTATCTTTTGCAACACTTGGTGCGTTTATGAAATACCCTAAAGAATCGTTGCCCAAAAAGCCAACAAATCATATTGCCGATAAAAAATATGGTGTTTTTCAATCTGAAAAAGATTTTTTTATAGAAGTAGCTCATGAATTAGGATTGCAAAATAGAGGTAATGATGAGAATATAAGTTTTAACCGTCATCCTTTAGCTTTTTTAGTGGAAGCAGCAGATGACATTTGTTATACAATTATCGATTTTGAAGATGGAATTAATTTAGGGCTTATTGAAGAAGAATTTGCACTAGAATATCTAATCAACATAGTAAAAGAGAATATAAATACCAAAAAGTATAATAGTTTGTCAAAATCTACAGATAGACTAGCCTACTTGCGTTCTTTAGCTATTAACACTTTGGTTGCTGAAGCTGCTTCAGTTTTTATAGAAAACGAAGAGAAAATACTAAATGGAGAATTCACAACGTCGCTATTAGATAAGAGTAAGTATAAAGCTCAAGTAGCTGATATTATAAAAATAAGTGTCCAAAAAATATATAAAAGTACCGAAGTAATCGATAAAGAAATTGCGGGATATAAGATACTTAATACACTTTTAGATGTTTATACTACTTCAGTAGAAAACTTATTTAATGACTCTCAAACCCAATTTGATTCATTAATATTAAGCGATTTATCATTTAATACAAATGAAAACTACACTACCTATCAATATCTTATTGAAAGTTGCAATTACATATCTCGTCTTACAGATGGTAATGCAATGTTAATTTTTCAAAAAATCAATGGGAATTTATAAATATCTGTAACATATGTGTTAAATTCACACTCTTATATATGTATATTATTTTAATTCAATAAAAAAAAATTTATGAAAAAATTACTTTACTTTTTTGTATTTATAGTTGCAGGTTCTGTCTTTGGACAAGATTTTAGCAGCTCTATAGATACTTATTTAAATTCAAACCGATCAGAATTAGGATTGCAATCTCAAGATGTTGAGGATGTAATTGTAGATAGACATAGTTACTCTAAGAGTATGAATGTTGAAAACGTTTATGTTGTTCAACGCCATCAAGGAATTGAAATATTTAACTCAGTATCTTCTTTTGTAGTAAAAAACGGACAAGTTCAAAAGGCAAGTTTATCTTTTTCTAAAAATGTATCACAAAAAATAAACACTACAAATCCATCAATTAATGCTTCAACTGCTATTACTAAAGCAGCTCAAGCATTAGGATTATCTAACCCAACTAATTTAGATATTGTTGAAACAATATCTGGAAATTCAATAATTTTTTCAAATGGGAATATTTCATTGGAGAACATTCCAGTAAAATTGGTTTATCAAAGAATGGAAGATAATAACTTAAGACTTGCATGGGACTTAAGTATTTACCTTTTAGATGCTAGTCACTATTATAATGTACGAATCGATGCTACTAATGGAACTTTGTTAGACACTAATGACTGGGTAGTTAGTTGTAATGTTGAAAGTTTAAATCATTCTAATAGTGTGCATAATAATTCAGAAAGTATTTTGTTTTCTAATAATGAAGCAATGGTTGTTGCAGAAGGTGGAGCTCAATACAGAGTTTTTCCACTTCCAGCAGAAAGTCCAAATCACGGATCGGATGCTTTAATTGCAGATCCATCTGGAGATGGTGATGGTTCACCTTTTGGGTGGCATGATACAGATGCAGCTCCTGGAGCTGAGTATACGATTACGAGGGGTAATAATGTTCATGCCCAAGAGGATTGGACTGGAAACAATGGTACTGGTATATCTGCTGATGGTGGTCCGGAGTTAAATTTTGATTTTACATTTGACTTTAATAGCGCACCTGAAAACTCAATTGAAGCAGCTACTGTAAACTTATTTTATATGAATAATATGATGCATGACATTATGTATCAATATGGTTTTGATGAAGCAAGTGGGAATTTTCAACAAAATAACTATGGAAATGGTGGTGACGACGGTGATTATGTAAGTGCAGATGCACAAGACGGATCAGGAACTAATAATGCAACTTTTGCTACACCTCCAGATGGTTCAATTCCAAAAATGACTATGTTTTTGTTCGATGGAGTAGCAGGAGGAGGTTTTATTGATATCTTAACTATAAATAATGGACCCTTAACTGGTGTTTATTCTGGTATTCCTGGTGGCTTTGGAGCTCCTTTACCGAATCCGCCATTAACAGAAGATTTAGTGGTTGTTGAAGATGATAATTCAGGAACTTCTACAGATCCTAATGATGCTTGTGATAATATCACTAATGGAGGTGCTTTATCTGGTAAAATTGCCGTTATAAGAAGAGGTGATTGTGAATTTGGATTTAAATCATTGAATGCTCAAAATGAAGGAGCTGTAGCAGTAATTATGGTAAATAATGTTGCTGGAGATCCTATTGTTATGGGTGGTGGTGCTGACGGGGCTAGTGTAACCATACCTGTTTTTATGGTAAGCGATGTAGATGGAGAAGCAATTATAACTGAATTAGGAAATGATACTGTTAATGGTACAATTTCTGGTGAAAATGTACCTCCAATGTTAGATGGAGATCTAGATAATGGTATTGTGGTGCATGAATATGGTCATGGGATATCTAATAGATTAACAGGTGGTCCAAATAACACTAATTGTTTAAATAATACTGAACAAATGGGTGAAGGTTGGAGTGATTTTTTCGCAATGATGCTTACAATAGAGCCAGGAGACGAAGGAACGGATAGTAGAGGTATGGGTACTTATGCTTTTGGTCAACCTATTGATGGTCCTGGGATCAGAACAGCACCTTATAGTACAGATTTTGCGGTAAACGATCTTACTTACGGAGATTTACCAGGCACTGGAGGTCAAGTTCATGCAGTTGGGACAATCTGGGCTACGATGCTTTGGGATTTAAATTGGGCATTGATAGATGAGTATGGTTATGATGCAGATTTTTATAATGGTACTGGAGGAAATAACATTACCATGCAATTAGTAATAGATGGCCTTAAATTACAGACATGTTCACCAGGATTTGTAGACGGAAGAGATGCTATTTTAGAAGCAGATGAACTTGCCAACGGTGGTGAAAATCGTTGCCTGATATGGGGAGTTTTTGCAAATAGAGGACTTGGCGTAGATGCAGACCAAGGTAGTTCGGGTAGTTCTGCTGACGGTACTGAGAATTTCGACATCCCTGCTGGACCTGATTGCACGATTATTTTAGCAAATAGCGACACTGAATCATTAGATAATAACTTTATTATTTATCCTAATCCATCTAATGGGAATATAAACATTAGATCTCTAATTGATTTAGGAGATGCTAAAGTTTCAATTTTTGATATGAATGGTAGAGAGGTGTATACTAATGAAGTTTCATTACAAAATATGGTATCTATTAATGCTGAAAACTTAACTACTGGTTTGTACATTATACAAATTAATGGTGCAGATTACAGCCATACTGCAAAACTTATTATCAATAAATAATAAGAGAATTACAATTAATTTAAAAAGCTGTCTTTTAAAAAAAGACAGCTTTTTTTATAGGTAATAATTTAAAGTTTGAGTGATTTTACTAGAGGAAATCCCGGCGATTTCTTGTAATTCATAAATAGTTCCTTGACTTGGAAATTCATCTAAAATACCAAGGTTTTTGATAGGAATGTTATAATTATATTTGGCTGCAAATTCTAAAATAGCACTTCCAAAGCCACCTAACAGCATTCCATCTTCAACGGTGATAATTGTATTGTATTTTTTAAATATAGTATGTAAAAGGTTTTCGTCTAATGGTTTTATAAAACGCATATCATAGCAAGAAACTTCAAAAGGTTTTGAACAATTTTCAATTGCTTTAGTAACGTTATTTACTACGGTACCAATAGTTAAAACTACTATACTTTTACCTTCTTTTATAGAAACAGCTTTACCTATTTCAATTTTCGAAAAAGGTTCTTTCCAATCTATTAACATTCCTCTTCCTCGTGGATACCTAATTGCAATAGGATTTTTCAAACCTAATTGAGCAGTATACATCATATTTCGAAGTTCCACTTCATTTCTAGGAGCAAAAACTATCAGGTTTGGAATACAACGTAAATAGTTGATGTCAAAAATTCCGTGATGTGTAGCTCCATCTTCCCCAACCATACCAGCGCGATCTAAACAAAAAATTACAGGTAAGTTTTGCAAACAAACATCATGAATTACTTGATCATAGGCTCTTTGTAAAAAAGTAGAATAGATATTACAAAATACTATAAATCCTTGAGTAGCCATTCCTGCAGAGAAGGTAACCGCATGTTGTTCTGCAATACCAACATCAAAAGCACGTTCTGGAAGCTCTTCCATCATATATTTAAGAGAACTTCCGGTTGGCATAGCAGGAGTTATGCCTATTATCTTTTTATTTAATGTAGCAAGTTCGACTAATGTTTTTCCGAAAACATCTTGATATTTTGGAGCTTGTTTTATTTCTTTTTTTGGGTGTAAATCCCCTGTTATTGCATTGAATTTTCCGGGAGCGTGATAAAGTACTTGGTTTTCTTCTGCCTGTTTTAATCCTTTCCCTTTTTTAGTTATTATATGTAATAATTTGGGGCCTTCAATATTTTTTAAACGCTTTAATTCTGAAATTAAAACACTTAAATTATGACCATCTATTGGACCGGAATAATTAAAATTTAACGCCTCAAATATATTATCAGTATTAGGAGTTTTATCTAAAGTTACTTTTAATAAATATTGTTTTAAAGCACCTACACTTGGATCAATACCAATAGCGTTATCATTTAAAATTACTAATAAATTGGTATTTGTAACCCCCGCATGGTTTAAAGCTTCAAATGCCATTCCGCTTGCAATAGAGGCATCACCAATAACAGCAATATGTTGTTTTTGAAAGTCTTTATTTAAACGGGAAGCTATTGCCATTCCTAAAACTGCAGAAATAGAAGTACTACTATGGCCGGTCCCAAAAGCATCATATTTACTTTCACTTATTTTTGGAAAACCACTAATTCCGTTTAATTGACGATTGGTATTAAAATTAGATTTTCTACCAGTTAAAATTTTATGTCCATAGGCTTGATGCCCCACATCCCAAACGATAATATCATCAGGAGTACTAAAAACGTAATGGAGTGCTATGGTTAATTCTACAACTCCAAGGCTAGCACCTAAATGGCCTTCTTTGGTTGCAACCATGGTTATAATCATTTCTCTAATTTCTTTAGCAAGTTTTGGTAAATCTTGCTGCGAAACTTTTCGAAGATCTTTAGGGAATTGGATTGTATCTAAAATTGAATTTGGCACTTTGCAAAGATACAGTTTTGATGTTGTATTTTTGAATACTCAAAATTGAATCCTGTGATACAACCTTACGATGATACCTACTTTATGAAACAAGCTTTAATTGAAGCTAAAGAAGCCTATAAAAAAGGGGAAGTACCTATTGGAGCAGTGATAGTTTGTGAAAATAAAATAATTGCTCGTGGGCATAATTTAACAGAAACTTTAAATGACGTAACTGCTCATGCCGAAATGCAAGCGATTACATCTGCTGCAAATTTTTTAGGAGGTAAGTATTTATTGGATTGTACTTTATATGTGACCATAGAGCCTTGCCAAATGTGTGCAGGTGCATTATTTTGGAGCCAAATATCAACTATTGTTTTTGGAGCTAGAGATCAACAACGTGGTTGTATAAACTTAAATACAAAGTTGCATCCAAAAACAAAGATAAGTGGAGGTGTTTTAGAAGAGGAATCCTCTCAAATACTCAAAAAATTTTTTATTGAAAAAAGAAATTTAAACTAGATTTATTCTTTAGAATCATTAAAATCACGCATTTTTTTTATGTTTTCTTTGGTTAACATATAATCCTTAACATCTTTATTTTTCCATCTTCTAAAAATAAAAATAGGCATCGTTATAAAGATCAATAGCACTAATGATAATCCAATATAAAGATGTCCACTTTGAGGGTTTTCAGATTTTATATATAAACCGTAAAAAATTCCTACTATAGCTATTAATACAAAAATTTGTAAAAGATGTTTCATGAGTTTATTATTATAATTTATTCGTGTGAGAAATCAATTAATTTTCTTCGATAGGCGGTAAGTAATTTAGATTTTGAAACGAAACCAAAATAACATCCACTTTTTATAACTGGTAAATTCCAAGCTCCTGTATCTTGAAATTTTTTCATCACATCGGTCATTTTATCGGAATTTAAATCTATGATAGCGAGAGGAGTACTCATTAAATCGCGTGCATTAATTTTTTTGTATAAGGATTTATTAAAAAGGATAGGACGTAAGTCGTCTAGAGAAATAATTCCTTCAAGAGCATTCGTTTCTTTGTTGATTACTGGAAAAACATTACGTTTTGAAGAAACAACTACTTCTTTTGCTAATTTTTTTAAAGTGAAATCTGGATAAACAACAACAAAATTCGTTTCTACCACCTTTTTTAAATCCATTAACGTTAAAACAGCATGATCCTTATTATGAGTTATTAAATCTCCTTTTCTACCTAACTCCATAGCATAAACAGAATGGGGCATAAAATGTTTTGTGATTGAATATGATATTGCCGAAGTAATCATTAATGGTATAAATAATTCATATCCTCCTGTTACTTCTGCAATAAGGAATATAGCTGTTAAAGGAGCATGTAAAACACCTGCCATTAGGCCTGTCATTCCAACTAGCGTGAAATTACTTTCTGAAACAGGATTTGTGAAAACACCAATATTATTAATAATTTTAGCAATAGCATTTCCCATGATACTACCCATAAATAATGTTGGAGCAAAAATACCACCTACACCACCAGCACCAAATGTTAAAGCACTTGCTATAATTTTAAAGAAGACCAAACCTACTAACAAAAAAATAACAACCCAAACATTAGAAAGGTCTAAATTTAAAAAGTTTTTTTGCAATGATGTTTCTGGGTTTCCTGCTAACAAACTATTGATTGTATCAAATCCTTCACCATATAAGGGAGGAATAAAATAAACTAAAATCCCTAATCCAATACCTCCAATTAATAATCGTTTTATTGGAGAGTTAATTCTGTCGAAAAACTTCTGAACTCGGTCGTACACCTCTGTAAAATAAATAGATGTAAAACCTGCTGCAATCCCTAATATTATGTAAAAAGGAACATCTTTAATGGTAAAAACGTCTTCTACTTTAAAAGGCAATAAAACGTCAGATCCAAAGAAAAAATAAGAAGTTATTATAGCAGATAAAGATGCTAATAACAAGGGTAACATGGAAACTATTGTAAGGTCTAAACTAAAAACTTCAATAGCAAAAATAATTGCTGCAATAGGTGCTTTAAAAATGGAAGATAATGCTCCAGCTGCAGCACAACTTATTAATAGCGTTCTGGTTGCTTGGTTCATATGAAACAACCTAGACAAATTAGAGCTTATTGCTGCTCCAGTTGCTACTGTAGGGCCTTCTAAACCTACAGATCCGCCAAATCCAACAGTGATTGGTGCAGTAATAATACTAGCAACTATTTTATAACGTTCTATAAAACCTTTTTTCTTTGAAATTGAATATAGCGTAGAGGGAATACCATGACTTACTTTATGCCTAAGAACATATTTTATAATTAAATACACAAAAAGAAGCCCAATAATAGGGAACACAAAATAAAAAGCGTGATGATAATACTGTACTAGTTTTCCTTCTAATAAATGTTGAAAAAAGTGAGTTAAGTTTTTTAAAATAACAGCAGCAACACCCGATAAAAAGCCAACCAAAATACTTAACAAATAAACAAATTGTTTATTTGGAATGTGTTTTAATCGCCAGACCAAAAATTTAGTAAGAATAGATTTTTTTTGACCTCGCACTTTTTTATGTAATTAAAAATTAGCTATTAAGATCTACCTTTAAATGTAATTCTTTTAATTGTGTGTCATCTATGATTGATGGTGCATTAATCATAACATCTCTTCCAGAATTGTTTTTAGGGAAAGCAATAAAATCTCTAATGGTTTCTTGACCTCCTAATATAGCAACTAACCTATCTAAACCAAATGCAAGACCACCGTGAGGAGGGGCTCCATATTGGAAAGCGTCCATTAAAAATCCAAACTGTGCTTTTGCTTCATCTGGAGTAAACCCAAGATAATCAAACATCATTGCTTGTGTTTCTTTATCGTGAATACGAATAGAACCACCTCCAATTTCATTTCCATTTAAAACCAAATCATAAGCGTTAGCTTTTACCGCTCCTGGATCTGTTTTTAAAAGTTCTATTTGTTCTGGTTTTGGAGAGGTAAATGGGTGATGCATTGCGTGGTATCTTTCAGATTCTTCATCCCATTCTAATAGCGGAAAATCAACTACCCACAATGGTGCAAATTCATTCGTTTTTCTTAAACCTAATCGCTCCGCAATTTCCATACGTAAGACACTTAATTGTGCTCTAACTTTATTGGTTTCACCGGAAAGCACACAAATTAAATCACCAGTTTTAGCTCCTGTAACTTCTGCCCATTTTGCTAAATCTTCTTGATCGTAAAATTTATCTACCGAAGATTTAAAAGTACCATCATCGTTACAACGAGAATAAACCATTCCTAAAGCCCCAACTTGAGGTCTTCTAACCCAATCAATAAGTTTGTCAATTTCTTTTCTTGAATAACTATTTCCACCTGGAATAGCTATACCAACTACTAATTCAGCATTATTAAATACTGCAAAATCTTTATGTTTTGTAATTTCATTTAATTCGCCAAATTCCATTCCAAATCGAATGTCTGGTTTGTCATTTCCATAACGTTGCATCGCATCATCATAGGTCATTCTTGGGAATTTATCAATTTCAATTCCTTTAATTTCTTTCAGTAAATAACGAGTTAATCCTTCAAAAGTATTTAAAATATCTTCTTGTTCTACAAAAGCCATTTCACAATCAATTTGTGTAAACTCTGGCTGTCTATCTGCTCTTAAATCTTCGTCTCTAAAACATTTTACAATTTGGAAGTACTTGTCCATTCCACCAACCATTAACAATTGTTTAAAGGTTTGTGGAGATTGAGGTAAAGCGTAAAATTGCCCTTCATTCATTCGTGAAGGAACCACAAAATCACGAGCTCCTTCAGGAGTAGATTTTATAAGGTATGGAGTTTCAACTTCAACAAATTCCTTTTTAGAAAGATAATTACGAACCGCCATAGTTACTTGGTGGCGAAAAATAAGGTTTTCTCTTACAGGATTTCTTCTAATATCTAAATAGCGATATTTCATTCTAATATCATCACCACCATCTGTTTTATCTTCAATTGTAAAAGGTGGTGTAAGTGAACTGTTTAAAATAGTAAAATCAGAAACTAAAATTTCAATATTACCTGTAGGGATTTTCGGGTTCTTAGAAGCTCTTTCAATAACGGTTCCTTGAACTTGAATTACAAACTCTCTACCTAGTAATCTAGCTTTTTCAATAAGGTCTTTAGAAGTACGTTCTTCATCAAATATTAACTGTGTAATCCCGTAACGATCCCGTATATCGACCCAAATCATAAATCCTTTATCTCTTGATTTTTGTACCCATCCAGCTAAAGTTACCGAACTATTAATGTGACTTTCTCTTAATTCACCACAAGTATGACTTCTATACATTCTAAAATATTTATTAAGTATTAATTTTCTTAGTACTATTTAAAGGAGTGCAAATTTAATAAGATAAAAGAGCATTTTGCAATCTTTTTAATAAAAGATTAAAATTATGATTAAAAGCCTATTATATTTAATATTTATGTTAATAAATTATGAATAGTTAATTATAAGTAAAACTTTAGTACATTCGAGACATAAACACTAAAAACAAATTATGAAACAAAATGACTTTTTTAAAAGAAAATTCCTGTTGTTACTTCTACTATTGCCACTTGTTGCGTTTGCTCAAGAGACAGTTACGGGTACAGTAACACAAGCGGGTACTAACGAACCTTTATCTGGAGCTAATGTTCTCGTAAAAGGTACCACGTCAGGAACAATTACAGGGTTTGATGGAAACTTTAGTTTAACGGTAGATAGCCTACCAGTAACCTTAGAAGTCTCCTCTACAGGATCAGAAACAACCACCATGGAGGTAAGTTCAACCCAAGCTGTAACTATTAGTCTTGCTGAAGGAGTGTCCTTAGATGAGGTAGTCCTGGTTGGAAATCGATCTAAATCAAGAACGGTGTTAACTTCCTTAGTTCCTATTGATAATATATCAGCAAAAGAACTTAGAAGTACAGGAAAATTGACGGTAGATAAAATGTTAACTTTTAAAGTACCTTCATTTAATTCAACAAATCAAACTATTTCTGATGCAACAGCTCATTTTGATCCAGCAGATTTAAGAGGTTTAGGACCTAGTAGGACCTTAGTGTTGGTTAATGGTAAAAGAAAAAATCAAAGTGCATTAGTTTACATAAATGATACTCCAGGAAAAGGAGAAGTTGGAGTCGATTTAAAGAGTATTCCTGCTGCGGCATTAAAAAATGTCGAAGTATTACGTGATGGTGCGTCTGCACAATATGGTTCTGATGCTATTGCAGGTGTAATAAATATGGTTTTAAGAGAAGATGTTGGTGTAACCAATGTAAACATTACTTCTGGTATAACAACAGAAGGTGATGGGTTTAATTTTGGAGCTGATGTAAATACTGGATTTGCAGTTGGTGATAATGGCGGATTTTTAAACCTAACTTTTGGTTATTATCAGCAAGAAGATACTAATAGAGCTGGTGAGCCAGGTAGTGATGTGCTTTTTGGAGTTGCAGCAGATGATCCAGTTTGGGGAGATTGGTTAAGTGAAAACCCAGATTTAGGAATGACCGTTGGGCAACCTAAATTAAAAAAGGCAGATATATTCTATAATTTTGGAATGCCATTTAATGATGGAAAAATAAATTTATATTCTTTTGGTGGTTTTACCTATAGAGAAGGAACTAGTTATGCATTATATCGCGCACCATATTGGGTAGGGTCAGATGACAACCCATTGTATAATGGAGTTGGAGAATACCAAGGCTTCCAGCCAACATTTGAAACTGCAGTAACAGATAATTATAACACTATTGGTCTTGAGTTTAGTTTACTAGGCTTCGATGCTGATTTAAGTGGAACATATGGAAGAAATGCTGTTGATTATGAGGTTGGAAATAGTATAAATCGAGATTTAGGAGCAGCTAGCCCAACGACTTTTGATGTTGGAGCTTATTCTTTTAGTAGTGCACTTGCTAATCTAGACCTTAACAGAAACTTTGGAGATTTTAATGTTGGATTTGGAGCTGAAACGAGAATTGAAACATTTGAGGCAGTTGCTGGACAAGAAGAATCTTATTTTGGTGAGGGAGTTCAATCATTTCCTGGATTACAGCCAGCTAACGCTTTAAAAGAAGATAGAAGCAGTGTTGGTGTATATACAGATGTAGAATGGGATGTTAACGAAAAACTATTATTTGGTGGAGCTTTAAGATATGAGAATTTTAGTGATTTTGGAGATAATACCTCATGGAAATTAAGTGGTAGATATATATTAGGAGATAATAGAGGAGCGATTAGAGCTTCTGTTGGAACTGGTTTTAGAGCTCCATCATTACACCAAATATATTTAAGTAATATTCAAACTTTAGTTTCTGGAGGAACTGTTTCTAACCAAGGAACATTTAATAATGTAG
This sequence comes from uncultured Flavobacteriaceae bacterium, assembly GCA_913052585.1. Classification (GTDB taxonomy): domain Bacteria; phylum Bacteroidota; class Bacteroidia; order Flavobacteriales; family Flavobacteriaceae; genus Marifrigoribacter. Next base: position 34,122 of record CAJXEB010000016.1, read on the forward strand.
ATCCAGTTATTAGAGAGGGTCTTGGAGTACCTCAATTAACGGCAGAAACTTCTCAAAACTTTTCAGCTGGAATTACTTATAAAGTAACCCCAAAAATTTCAGTTACTGCAGATTTCTATCAAGTAAAAGTGGATGATAGAGTTTTGTTTTCAGGAGAAATTGGATATCAAGATGGAACACCAGGAAACCCTACAAATCCAGTAGAAGTAATTTTAGATGAATATGATGTAACAAGTTTAAAATTCTTTACAAATGCTGTAGATACTAAAACTACTGGATTAGATATCGTTGCAACTTTAAACAAAGTAGATTTATGGAATGGTAGATTTGGGGCATCTTTTGCTTTTAATTACAATGAAACCTCCATTGAAGGAGAAATTTCAACTCCTACAATATTAGCTGATAATGGTTATGATATTTTTAACCGTAAAGAAGAATCTAGAATCACATCTTCTAGACCTCAAAGTAAAGCTATTTTAGGGTTGAATTATAGTATAGCAAAATGGAACTTCACCTTAAATAACACTTATTTTGGGGAAGTAACTTGGCAACATTCTAATAATGGTTTAAATGGCGCGCCATTAGGACCTGGTGGAGCTGCACTTCCTGTTGATGATGAAGCATATGATCAAACATTTGGCGGAAAGGTATTAACAGATTTAATTGTTAATTATAACTTTAACAAACAATTTTCTGTATTTGTTGCATTTAATAATTTATTGAATGTTTATCCGGATACTATTGATACAAAAGGTGATTTTGTAACCGACTTAGGTGGTCGTTTCAAATATCCTTGGGAAGTAAATCAGTTTGGATTTAATGGTACCATAATTAACGGAGGAATATCATTTAGTTTCTAATAGATAACTAACATAATTATATTTTAAAAAACCCCTTTTCAATTTGAAAAGGGGTTTTGTTTTTATCCATTAATGGTATTGGTTAGCCCTTTCCAGGATTGTATTTTTAACTTCATTTTATGGGTAATAAAAAATAATACCGGAACAACAATTAGCGTTAAAAATGTCGCAATTATTAATCCATAAATTACGGTCCAAGCTAAAGGTCCCCAGAAAATCACATTATCTCCTCCAAAATATATATTTGGATTAAATTCACTAAATAAAGTAAAGAAGTTAATGTTAAAACCAATTGCCAAGGGTATTAACCCCAATATGGTTGTTATTGCAGTTAATAATACGGGTCGTAATCTTGCTCTACCTCCTTCAATAATAGATTCTTTTACATTATCAGCAGTTAATAAATCATGATCATCCATGCCTTGCGCAATCATTTTTCTGTCAATCAATAATTGAGTATAATCAAGTAATACTACTCCGTTATTAACCACAATTCCCGCTAATGAAATGATACCCATCATGGTCATCATAATAACAAATGCACTACCTGAAATTACGATTCCTCCAAACACACCAATTAAGCTCAAGAAAATTGCAAGCATAATAATAGCTGGCTTAGAAACCGAATTAAACTGGAATATCAAGATTAAAAAGATAAGTCCAAGACCAGTAAAGAATGCACCCAATAAAAATGCCATTTGATTTTGTTGTTCTTCTATCTGTCCTGTAAAATCAATTTTTATATCACTCGACAATTCTGTGAAATTTTTCATTTCGTTTTGAATATTCGATACGATCACTCCTGCATCAGTAAAGCCAGGTGCTAAAGCTGAATAAACCGTTACAACACGTTTCGTGTCCTTATGCTTAATAGCACTAAACCCAGAACTGTTTTTTTGTGTAGCAATTACAGATACTGGAATTTCCTTTATTTTTCCTGAAGCGGCATCTCTAAAAATTATATTTTGATCGAATAAAGCACTGGTACTATACCTGTCTTCTTTATTAAATCGAACATAAATATCATAATCATCACCATCTTCTTTATAAATTCCTGCTTTAGACCCAAAAATTGAATTTCGTAAAATTTGACCCACTTGACCAGTACTCACTCCCAGTTCCCCTGCTTTTTTACGATCAATTTCAACTTGCATCGATGGTTTAGATTTGTTTACATCTATTTTAAGTTCATCAATTCCTGCAATATTTTTTGAATTGATGAATTCTCTCATCTTTTCTGCAGCAAGTATTAACTCCTCATAATCTGGGCCTTCAATTTCAATATTAATTGGTGGCCCAACTGGAGGTCCATTTGCATCTTTTTCTACAGAAATTAGTACTCCAGGAAATATGCCAACCAAGGCTTCTTGTACTTTCTGACGTAGCAATTCACTATCAGCACCTCTTCTATATTTATATTCACGCATAGAAGCAGTGATTTTTCCACGATGAGGCATTTCTGCGGTAGAGCCTCCATCAGTTTGTGGATTGCCAGCTCCTTCTCCAACCTGAGAAACAACACTTTCTATTAAAAAATTATAACCATCGTCTGTATACTCAGCGTCATTTAAAATTCCATAAACACGACCTTCAATTTCTTTGGTAATAATATTGGTTTTTTCAATATCGGTACCTTGAGGATACTCTATATATACAATTATTTGATTAGGAGTGTTATCTGGAAAAAACTCTACTTTGGTTCTTTGGGTTCCAACAGAGTATCCGAAACCAGCAAAGGCAACTATTAATAAAATCACAGTACCAATGGTTAATATATAAGGCATGGAACCTTTTAAGGCTCCTCGCAATGTCTTTTCATACATTCTTTCCCATTTAGGGATGGTTCTTGTTTGAAAACGATTGGCAATTTTTCGCAATCCAAAACGGTATGCCCAAAGCATAATGGCAGTAAAAATCATTACACTACCTAATCCTCTATAAGCTCCACCAAATAGTAAGATAAGTAGACCAATACCAGATATAATACTCGATATGGTAATAATTCTTTTAATAGGCATATCGGTATCTTCGGTTTTCATAAACTGAGAAACCATTACTGAATTAAAAAAGATGGCCACAAATAAGGAGGATCCTAATACTACAGAAAGCGTAATAGGGAAGTAGATCATAAATTCACCCATAACCCCAGGCCAAAGACCTAATGGAATAAAAGCTGCAATTGTTGTAGCTGTTGATATTATTATAGGAAATGCAATTTCACTAATTCCCTGTTTTGCAGCTTCAACTCTAGGCATTCCTTCTTCATCCATTAAACGATATACGTTTTCTACCACTACAATACCATTATCAACCAACATACCAAGTCCCATAATTAATCCAAAAAGAATCATAGTGTTCATGGTATATCCTAAATAGTTTAATATCATTAAAGACATAAACATGGACATTGGAATTGCAAAACCTACAAACAATGCATTTTTAAAACCTAAAAAGAACATTAAAACTGTTACTACCAAGATAATTCCGAATAGGATGTTATTTACCAAATCGTCTACTTGTCCAATAGTTTTTGAAGACTGATCGTTAGCAATAGTTACTTTTAAATTGCTAGGAAAAATATCTTTTTTAGCTTTATCGACAATGACTTTAATTTTTTCAGCGGCTGTGACCATGTTTTTTCCAGCTCTCTTTTTAACATCAAGCATTACTACACGATCACCGAACTCTCTTGCATAAGTGGTTCTTTCTTTTTCTTTAAAGTAAACAGATGCAATATTTTTTAAATAAATTGGATTGCCATTATCTGATTTTACAACAAAATTTTCTAAATCTGAAGGAGCATTAATTTCTCCAATTACGCGAATAGTTCTTCTTTGACCACTAGCAATAAAATTACCTGCAGACATGGTTACATTACCATTGTTAATGGCTCCAATAATATCGTTAAAACTTACTTTAGCAGCCATCATTTTATAGATATCTACTGCAACTTCTACCTCTCTTTCTTGAGCTCCTCGAATATCAACTTGTTTTATTTCGAGTAAATTTTCTATTTCATCTTCTAAATATTCGCCATATTCTTTTAATTTTCCTACGGGGTAATCTCCAGAAATATTAATATTTAATATGGGCATTTCCTCAGACATACTTAAGTCGAAAACATTGGGTTCCACTTTAGCATCATTAAATGTTGGCCAATCCTCTCCAGAGGTTTCAGTTTCTATTTCGTCTTTTACTTTTTGCTTGGCAAATTCAACTTCTATGTCTTCATCAAATTCTACGATAATCATCGAGACATCTTCTTGTGATGTAGAGGTGATTTCAACAACATTACTTACTGTCTTAAGCTTATCTTCTAAAGGAGTTGTTATTAGTTTTTCAATATCTTCAGCGGTATTTCCTGGAAAAATAGAACTGATATAAATTTTAGTTTCCTTAATTTCTGGGAAACTTTCTCGTGGCATACTAAAATAAGCAGATATTCCTAAAAACAATATAATTGCCATCATCATATAGATGGTGGTTTTGTTGTGGATTGCCCAAGAAGATAAACCGAATTCTTTTTTGATGTTTTTTTGAATTTTACTCATTACTTTCCACGTTTAAAATTTTCACATTTTGACCATCTTTTACATTTCGAGCACCTTCATTAACGATGATGTCGTCACTTGCTAAACCTTCTAGAATCTCCACAAAGTCTCCTTGAGTTTTTCCAGTTTTCACGATCATTTTTTTAGTAGTAGCTTCGTTATCTTTATTAATGTTTTGTGCAATAAAAATATATTGTTCTCCTAAAGAATTTTCTGAAATAATACTTTGGGGTATTAACACTGCTTGCTCGCTTGAGTAATCGTTTATTTTAATCTTAGCGGTAAGATTAGGTTTAATGTGCTTTTCTTTGTTTGGAATTTGAATCGTAATTTTAAAAGTTCGATTATTTGGGTTAATATAATTACTTACCTGATCTACTTTTGTATTTAGAGTTTCACCTAAAACCGGAAAATAAATTTCAACGGTTTTCCCAGGTATGATACTACTTAAATAACCTTCTGGGACTTCCGCTTCAATATACATATTGTCCAAGTTTACAATTCTTATTAATTTTGAAGCTCCCGCTCCAACAACAGTTCCTTGTTCTGTAATAACATCATCTATAACACCTGAGAATGGAGCACGAACCGAAGTTTTTGCTAGTTGCGATTTCATTTGGTTTACAGCATTCTCTTGACCTTCATAAGTTGCTTTAGCTTGTAAAAACTCGATCTCACTACCTATTTTCTGTTCCCAAAGACGTTTTTGTCTTTCAAATGTCGTTTTCGCTAAACTGAATTGTACTTCCATTTGCGCTACTTGTTGCGACATACCACCGTCATCGATAGATGCTAATAACTGACCTTTTGTTACTTTTTGCCCTTCCTTAACATATACCTTAGTAAGTAATCCTGAAAATTCTGGGTATAAAATTAAATTTTGCTTGGTAGCAACACTTCCTTGTAATTCTAAAAAGTGATTAAAATTATTTGTTTTAACCTGAAATGCAGTTACTAATGGATATTTTTTAATCGTATCTAAACTAGAAATTGCAGCGTCAATAGTTTTTAATTTTCCAGCAATTATAGTTTGTTCGGTAACTAATTCGTTACGTTTTTCTCTTATTTTGTTGAGGTCTTTACCTTCTATAATAGATGTTATAGATTTTGAATCGCCACCACAAGAAATGGTCAGTATTGCTAAGGTTAATAGTAAAAATATATTTTTCATTTTATAGTAAATTATAGTAGTGATTAATTAGTTGTTTTTAATTGTGGTGTGTTTAATACAGTTTCAAGGTCTGCTTTTGTTGTAATAACTCTAAGCATGGCTTCGAAATAATTTTGTTGGGCAGTATATAATTGTATTTGTGCTGTTCTTAAGTCGAAACTTGTTGCGAGTCCTTCTAAAAATTTTATTTGATTTTTTTTCTCAACACGTTCAGATAAATCCAAATTCTTTTTGTTGTCATTATATATTTCAATAGCAAAACGATAGTTGTTTTTTGCTGTATTTATTTCTAATAAAATACGTTGATAAGCTTCCGTTAAATTAGTTTCTGCTTGTTCTAAAGCTATTCTTGCTTGTTGTGTTCTTGCACTCCTTAATCCACTACTTACGATTGGGATGTTCATACTAACGCCTAATAATGATGATTGATACCATTTTTGATCATTGCTAAAAAAATTAAATGCGTCACTATTAGCTTGTGTGCCATAATTTACAAAGGCTGCAAGATTTGGAATTGAATAAGATTTTTCTAATTTCAATTCTAAAACTCGTTGTTCTGTGAAATTACTCGCTATTTTATAATCGATATTATCTTCAATATTGATGTTTTCTTGTAAAAACTCAAGGCTAATGTTTTGCTGTGTTAAAGAGTCTAAATTATCAAGCATAGTAACATCGCTCTCTACATCTATTCCTAAAGCAAGGTTGAACATTTGTTGCGCGATTATTAATGTTCTTTTTGAATTTTTTAATTGAGTATCCAAATTAATAAGCGTAATTTCTAGCTGCTCAACACTTTCTTCTTCTGTGAATCCATTTTCATAAAATGCCCTGGTTTCAGAAAGATTTTTTTCAAGATTAATTTTATTAAGCTCAAAAATTTCTACTAATTCTTTAGAAAGTAATACACTTCCGTATGCATTTATAACGCCTCTTCTAACTTCCAGTTGCGTTTTTTCTTCTGCGTTTTCTGAATAATCTAAAAACGTTTTTGCAGCTTGTAGGCCTACTAAATAACTTCCATCAAATATTAATTGTGTTAAAGTGGCTCCAACAGATGCGTTTTGTTTAGTTCCAAAAATTACAGGAACAAAAGTTCCAGAATCTCCTCCAGCAATTTCACCGGGTAAAAGAGTTGTTGGTTGCTTTAAATTGTTTTGATAAGAAATGTTTGCATCTAATTGAGGTAAACCAGCAGCTGTGGTTTCCCATTTTTTCTTAATTGCGATAGCAATATCTCTTCGAGCATTAATGGCAGTATAATTACTGTCTAATGCGAAATTTACAGCTTGTTCTAATGTGAATTTATATTTTTGGTTTTGTTGTGCCATACCAACAGAGGACAGCATTATTAAACCTAATAAGATGAATACTTTATTCATTATTGTTGTTTTTTATGATTTGATTGAGTGTGTTTAATCCTTCTCTTGTAATAATTCCTCTTAAGTGATATTCTAAAAAACTATCCATTAATTCTTTTTTTGTAAACAATTCTGATGGAAAAAGATTTTCGTCTTTTATGCCAGTTATTCCTAGAAAATAAATTCTTGAAACAAAATCAACATTAATATTGGTCCTGTACAAACCTAATTCGAGTCCTCTTTTAAAATTATCTACTATACAACCTTGCATTAATTCAAATTGTTTTTTCTTTAGTGAATCGTTGATCTCTGGATAGTATTTGCAAAGTTGATATTGTGGTGATGATTTTTCATTTTTTAAATGAACCATCACATATTTTTTTATTTCATAAAGTTCTTCTATTGGGTTTTTATGAAGCGCACAAATACAATTAATACCGTGTGAAATGGTTTCAAACACATGATAAGAAGCAGCTTCTACTAACTGTGTCTTGTTATTAAAATGAGAATAAATTGTTTTTTTAGAGATATGCATTTCAGATGCGATATCGTATCGCCGAGGCCAAAAGGAGCTCCGAGAGTTTTTGGTATCAGGTGCAGGCAAGCAATTTACTAGGCAAGACTTCAGTGTTGTGCGGAAGGAATTGGCTGATCGTGCGGTTGAAACGGAAGTGTTATTTAATTTTGCATTTCGAATTGTCTCTATTCAAGACAGCGGGATGGTGCCCAATTACGAGGCATCTGTTAATAAGATGTATAGTTCTGAACTCCATCAACGCATGG